>CAIYTC010000146.1 GCA_903929005.1 uncultured Dehalococcoidia bacterium
CTTCTCCGCGGCGGGCACGTATACGCTCAAACTGGTAGCCCGCTGGACAGACGCGGGTGGCCAGCCGCAGCAGGCTGAGGCCAGGTTGGATATGAGGATATCAGAGCCGGTAGAGCTTTACATCATACCGCCACCCGAAATCCAGAGTAACACTGCTAAGGAAAATACAAAATATTATTTTACCTTCAATACTGGCATCCCGTCTACCGCTACATTCACCTGGTACAGAGATGGCCAGGAAGTGGGCAAGGGGGAGACTATCGGGCTGGCATTCGCGTCTGGCCAGCATACTGTTGGGCTAAACGCGACATGGAGGGATAGCGATGCCGCCAGGACACCCAGGGAACAGAAGGCAAAAGACCTGAGCTTCAATATAGTTGCGGCAACTACCTTGCCCACAGGCCACGGCTGGTACCTGGTTAAGACGGGATTAAATGAAGAAGAAAATTGTAGCCAGCCGTGCACATATACCGACCTCTATGACCCGTCGTATACCGGTACTTACAGCTGGACGGAATTGCCTTCTTTACTTAAGCCTAATAGCTATTTCAATGTTTCCGTGACTAAAAGTCGCCCTGATCTTCACGCGCTTAGCATGGATGACATATTTGTTGATCTGGTAGATTTTAGCAAGAATAATGCCAATACAGCTGGTTTCCTCCTATACGGGTATCGATATGATTTAACGGGTCAGCAAAAACTCTGGATACCAGATGGCTCAAAAGGACCAGCAGGTAGTAGTTTTTTCGATCCTTCTTTAAGTGAGAGTAATTTGGCTGGTAAAACTTTGGTTATACTCATTGGTCCTTTTGCAAATTATGAGTACGAATACAGATAGAAAAATAGGCGTTCCTGCTTATAAATCATCTTGATGATACAATCTTAAAATTTAATGTTCAGTCATACGTCATCTGCTCATTAATTGTCAAATGAACTTTATAAGGGAGCAAAGGTTAAAATGAAAGATAATCCTCCGCGCCGCACACTTAACGTTTGGATAGTCATAACTATATTGGGCATTGCCGCCATCTTCGCCCCGACCATCTTCGGCATGGATGGTTTCAATGGCGGGTATGCCATCTCGACCCTCAGTTTTATGCTCGTGGTGACCGGCATAATCGTCATCATCATCTACTCGGGCCGCGTCAGGACTTTAGATAAAATCCTCAACGGGGATAACCTGCTGGCCCATTGGACCTACTCCCCTGAAGAATGGAACAGCTACGCGGATACACAATACAAAGAGGAGAAAAGGGAAAAGAAAGCGCTGTTTTTTATCATCGCCGGCTTTGCACTCTTCTTCGGCGTGGTATTCATGATCATAGATCTCGAAAACGGCACATTCGTCATGGTGCTCATGCTGGCGTTGATCGCCGTCATTGCCTTCACCGCCTGGTTCACCGCCTGGTACAACTACCGCGAGAATAAAAAATACCTGGGCGAAACATATATCAGCGAAGACGCCGTGTACATCAACCGCCAGCTTCACACCTGGCGCGGCCTGGGGGCCAAGCTGGACTCAGTGGATTTAAGCGAAGGCAAACCTCCCCTGCTGCTGCGATTCGTCTATTCAGCGCCCACGCGGACGGGTATGCAGGAATATGTTCTAAATATACCGGTGCCCAAAGGGCAGGAAGAGGCCGCCGAAAAGATATTCAAGCATTTCAAGGACGCGCTAAGCTAATTCTGGGCCGGCGCAATATATCGCTCAAGGCGTATACAGGCGAAACTCTACAATTCGCTCAGATAAGGTATTTTTGCCGGCTACTTTTTCTGGCGAATTTTATCAATACACCACCAGACGACACCCACGGTGATAACAAGCAGTCCAAAAAAAATAACGGCCGAAGATAAGTCAGCCGACCAGATCTTTGCAATGGGAACGGCAACCAGGATCATAAACCCGGCAGCAAAAAGCCGTCTTCGCACAGTATACCTCCGAAGGATAGAAAATAATGGCCATTATACACGCTTTTTTCAACTTCGGGATGCCCGGCTGCATTATTGACAGCGGCAATCGCCCGTGATAGACCCGGTTTAGTATTACGTATCGGCGGAATAAGGACAGTGGGGGGTAGCAAATGTCGAGGTATTCACGTCATCCCGGCAGGGGTTATTGCTGGTTTGTGATGCGGCACAGGGTGATAGTGGGATAACACCCCCGCGCAGGCATGCTTCAGGGAATCAGGGGCGTCTACGTGGGCGGGGTATTCATTGCCAATCCCAAGGACGGGGAAAAGAGGAAGGAATATTTCATTGCCTCACGGCTAAAGCAGTGCTCCCGGGGGTCCCTCGATAAACTTGTAGTAATCCAGGGGTTCCAGGCTGCCATCGGTACCGGCCAGGCAGGACATGTACTCGATACGTTGCCGGCCCAAATAGACACGGAATACGAGCTCGACAAGATACCTGCCGTCACTTTGCTGTGTCACCCGGGTGACATTGGACGGTGGGGTTTTCAGGACTTGATATTCTTTCCACTTGCTCAGCGCCGCATCTAAATCCTGCTGGCTATTGATATCAAAGTGCTCCCGGCCATAGTCGGAGGAAGAAGGTTCATGGAACATAAATTGGGTGTATTCCAGGGCCTCTTCAGCGCTTTTTAGCGGCGCGAAGAGGAAGCCGCCCTGGACGCCATCCATGTCTTCGACTGCAAATCCACGGCCGGTGGGCGCGTCAATAGCGGTAACATAGCCAATGGTATCACCTCCCATAAACCTCTCCACGGCCCGCCTTAAAGTAATCCCCTGCCTTAGCCTGAGGTGGGGGTATTTACTCAAATCTATGTTGTCCATCTGACGGACATAGACTATACCCACATCCCCTGTCAGGAAGCCAAGGGCATAGCTGTTTTTATGCGGCGGAAATTCCGCACCTGTAGTGCAACCGGCCGGCAGAACCGTCAGTAAACAGGCCAGAGCCACCGGTAAAAAAATGCGTTTCATCTCATTTCTCTTGTGTGTGACTAACGTATCATGGACGACGAACTCTGTCAACCGCGAGGTATTTTGTGGCGGCGGCACGCTTCCGGCAATAGTTATTATGATTCAATTCGCATTTCCTGCAGATAGTCTATAATAGCGGGCATCAAGGGAGGATTGGATTTATAACGCTGACAGAAGTCGTTTCTGCCCATCCGTAGGGTTCGGTTCATAAAAATAATATTATCAGAGGGTGCTATGAGCTATAAGAGAATGATTACAGCGGTGATTTGCGTAATGCTTGCGGCCGTGATATTGACTTTGGGCTGCGGAAATCCGGCGCCAGAATCTGTGGACACGGGTAATACTGACTTGTGGCATCTGGAATTTGACAAGCGTATAGAGCTGAACCCGAACGATACATTGGCTTACCTACAGCGTGGGTATTACTATATGTATTTCAAAAACGACTACGACAATGCCATAACCGATTACACTAAGGCCATAGAAATAGACCCGAAGTATGCCGACGCTTACCAATCCCGTGGGGATACCTATTATTATGCTAAAGGGGACTACGATAGAGCAATAGCAGATTATACGAAGGCGATAGAGATAGAACCGGAAGATTTTACGAATTACGCCAAGCGTGGACTTGCCTATTCTAAGAAAGGTGAAAAAGGAAAAGCCGAAGCTGATTACATAAAGGCGCAGCAGAAGGCGCTTCAGGAGTAGTATAATGAGTGAACTTCTGAAACCGGACGGTTGAGGCAAGCGATTACCGGCGTCTGCTCTGCCAGAATATATAAAGTTTACCCGCGGGCGTCAACTGGGCTATAATTACAGCGTTATTGTGCCTGTCTTGTATGTCGTAGCCACACCCATCGGTAACCTTGAGGATATCACGCTGCGGGCCCTGCGCGTGCTGGGCGAAGTGCAGTTGATAGCCGCCGAGGATACCCGCACGGCGCGCAAGCTGCTTAACAGATATGATATAAAGACCAGGCTGACCAGCTATTTTGAGCATAACAAACGTATGAAGATGCCGGTTTTGCTGAGTATGCTGGAAGAGCAGGACATTGCACTGATCTCTGAGGCCGGGACACCCGGAATCAGCGACCCGGGTTATGAGCTTATTAAAGGGGCAATTGAGAAGGGTTTACAGGTAGTGGCCCTGCCGGGCTGTTCGGCGGTGACCACGGCCATGGCTGCTTCCGGCCTGCCGGCCGACCAGTTCGTTTACATAGGCTTCCTGCCGCGCAAGAAAGGCGAAAAGCGGCGGCTGCTGGAATCAATGAGCACTGAGCCGCGGACGATAATATGCTTTGAATCGCCCTACAGGATAGTTGATTCGTTGGAAGCCATGCTGGAAAAGTTGGGTGAGAGAAATGTAGCCGTATGCCGTGAGCTGACCAAGCTGCATGAAGAGGTTTTCCACGGGACGCTGAGCGAAGCTGTGAAACATTTTCAGAAGCCGCGCGGTGAATTTACCATAGTTATACAGGGCACAGGCGATATAAAAAAGTCCTTGCGTAAGGCAAAGGACGAATCAAAAAGGGGAGTTTAAATATGCAGGAAAGATTTCGCAGGGGCGCAATTTCAATCGGGCCGGCTACATGCAATGGCTGCGACCGCAGCATATCGCACGGGGAAATATACCTGGCCATTGATGAAAAACCGTCCGACAAACTGAAGGAAGAGATTGTCTATATCGAGGACATCGATTGTTCCGGATGCGGCAGCAAGCTGGAGAAAGGAAACACGTACCTTTTTGCCCTCGATGGCGATACTGAAAAATGTTACTGCCAGGCCTGCTACAAAAAGAAAGGCGGGGACGCTTTCAGAAAGAAGAGCTGCGGGGCGGTTATAACGTTTAAAAAGTCCAGGGAAATAAGTGAGGATCTGCGCTTTTGCGTTGAGTGTTGTGAGAAACGCAAGGCAGGCACGGAGAAAACAGAGAAAGGCGAAAAGGCCTTTACCTTTTTCCCCTCAAAATCTTTGAAATAGCACAAATACAATTTGGAGTGTGCCAGTTGCCTGAGAATATCCTGGTTGCAGTTGCATGGCCTTATGCCAACGGGCCTTTACACCTCGGACACATAGCCGGAGCGTACCTGCCGGCCGATATCTTCGCGCGCTACCACCGCCTGAAGGGCAATAACGTGCTCATGGTATCGGGCAGTGACGAGCACGGCACGCCCATAACCCTGCGTGCCGAGCAGGAGGGCGTTTCGCCCGCTGAAGTGGCTACTAAATACCACCGGGAATTTTTAAAAAGCTGGCAGCAACTGGGCATCTCCTTTGACCTTTTTACAACCACAGATACCGCCAACCATGCCGATGTTACACACGATATCTTCCTGCGCCTGCTGGAGAAGGGCTATATTTACCAAGATTCCATGCCGCAGGCCTACTGCCCCAACTGCCAGCGCTCGCTGCCCGACCGCTATGTGGAAGGCACCTGCCCGAACTGTCATTTCAATGCCGCGCGCGGCGACCAGTGCGACCAGTGCGGCCGGACTCTGAACCCCAGCGATTTGATCGATGTGCGCTGCCGCACCTGCTCGGCGACGCCCAGGTTCGAGAATTCCGAGCACTTCTTTTTAAAGCTGAGCGCATTTGAGAAGGCCCTGCAGAAGTGGGTGGGAGATAAGACCCACTGGCGCCAGAACGTGCAGAATTTCACCCTGGGGTTTTTAGAAGGCGGGCTGAAGGACAGGGCCATTACACGCGATATCGAGTGGGGCGTTTCAGTGCCGCTACCCGGCTTCGAGAAGAAACGCATCTACGTATGGTTTGAAGCCGTGATCGGCTACCTTTCGGCCAGCCAGGAATGGGCTAAAATGCAGGGCAAGGAGGACGGCTGGAAGCCTTTCTGGACGGGCGAAAATAAGTCCTTCTATTTTATCGGCAAGGATAATATACCGTTCCATACCATAATCTGGCCGGCCATGCTGATGGGCTACGGCGGACTGAGCCTGCCTTACGACGTGCCGGCCAACGAGTTCCTCACCGTGGAGGGCAAGAAGCTGTCGACCAGCCGTAACTGGGCTGTGTGGCTGCCGGACTACCTGAAACGCTATGACCCCGACCCGCTGCGCTATTATCTCTCGATCAGTATGCCGGAGACGGGGGACATGGACTTCTCCTGGCATGAGTTTTTGCGCAAGAATAACGATGAATTGGTGGCGACCTACGGCAACCTGGTTCACAGGGTGCTGTCCTTCACAAACCGCAATTTCGATGCCTCTGTACCCGACCCGGGGGAGCCGGACGAGGTCGGCAAGAATCTGCTGCAGAAAGCGCGCAATGCGCTGGACGAGGTTGACCGGCAGCTTTACCGCTGCCATTTCAAGGAAGCCCTGAAAGCGGCTATGGCGCTGGCGCAGGACGTCAACCGCTACTTAGATGATACTGCGCCCTGGAAAATGATCAAGCAGGACCGGCAGGCGGCCGGCAGGTCGGTTTACACTGCCATAGGAGCTATTGCGGCCCTGAAAACGATGCTCTATCCCTTCCTGCCCTTCACCTCGCAGAAGCTGCATGAGTACCTGGGATTTGCAGGTGATATCCGGGAGGCGGGCTGGAATTTGCAGTTGCCCCCGGCGGGTCAAAAGCTGCCGCAACCGCAGGCGCTCTTTACCAAGCTGGAGGATAAAATCGTGGAAGAGGAGATGGCAAGGTTGGGGAGCGTGGGCCCGGCATGAACCTGGACCAGATCTATGCGCCGGTGAAATCCGAATTGGAGCTGGTGGAAACGAAGCTGGCTGAAATAGCCAGGAACGATATCCCCCTGCTGTCCCAGTTGCTTGAATACGCGCTGCTTAACGTGGGCAAAAGGGTCAGGCCGGCGCTAACCCTGCTGTGCGGCAAATTTTATGACTGCGACTTGAAATTGCTGGCGCCCATGGCGGCAGCCGTGGAGATTCTGCACATCGGCACCCTTGTCCATGATGACATAATAGACGATGCCGATATGCGGCACGGCAAGCCGGCGGTTTACCGCACCTGGGGCTCTACCAGCGCCCTGCTGCTGGGCGACTACCTCTTTTCCAGGGCAGGCAGCCTGGTGGCGACCACCACGGAAAACCTCAGGGTTATCAGGCGCTTCACCGAAACTCTGATGACCATCTCCGCCGGTGAACTGCGTGAAGGGAGCACCCGCTTTGAGCCGGCCGGTGCCAGGGAGAACTACTTCAAATGGATCAGCGACAAGACGGCCTGCCTGTTTGTCATGGCCTCAGAGTGTGGCTCGGTACTGGGAGGGTGCACGGAGGAGCAGGTGCAGGCGCTGAAGGACTACGCGCTGAATTTCGGCGTGGCCTTCCAGATCATCGATGATATATTGGATTTCGTGGGCGACCCGTCCACGTTGGGGAAACCTGTGGGCTCCGACTTAAGCCAGGGCGCCGTCACGCTGCCATCCATCATCTACGCGGAAAAGTACCCGCAGGATACAATTATTCAAAGGATTATAGTTGAGCGTGATAAAAGTTTGGTGCCGGAGGCGCTGGAGAAGATATTGGCGGCCACGGTCATTGATGAATGCAGGGCGATTTCACACCAGTTCCATGAAAAAGCCAGCGAATCACTGGATAAGCTGCCGGATTGCGATGCCCGCAAATCGCTGAAAGGCCTGGTTGCCTTTGTCATCGAGCGGAATAAATAGGACGCCCAAAAATGTCTTTGCGAGAAGCCCGCAGGCGACGAAGCAATCTAAAGACATTACGCCACTAACGGACAGATTGCCGCGGCCGCTGCTGCGGCCTCGCAACGACGAGGGGAAAGAGAGCCCTCCGCAAAAACGTCATTGCGAGCGAAGCGAAGCAATCTTAAGGCATCACGATGCAGGGGTTGCCTCAGCGGCGGGGGCAGGCAGCGGGTCATTTAACAGCTTCTCAAAAGTAGAATCATCGATAGTCTCTTTTTCGATCAGGTAAGTGGCCACGTATTTCAAGCGCGGCTTATTCTGCGTCATAATATCGAAGGCCTTGGTATAGGCTTCCTTGATCAGCCCTTCGACCTCTTCGTCTATCTCTTCGGCGATCTTATTGCTGTAGTTTTGCTGCTCGTGTATCTCCTTGCCCAGGAAAACCAGCTCTTCCCTTTTGCCGAATGTGCGCGGGCCGAGCTTCTGGCTCATGCCGAACTCCGTTATCATGCGGCGGGCGATCTTGGTAACCCTCTCCAAATCGTTCTGTGCGCCGGTGGTCAGTTCGCCGAAGACGACCTGCTCGGCGGCGCGGCCGGCCAGGCTTATGATCATCATATCCTTGAAACGTTCGTAAGTTTCCAGGTGGCGCTCTTCGCTGGGCAGGAACCTGGTCCAGCCTCCCATCATACCCCTGGCCACGATTGAAATCTTATGTACGGGATCGGCATTGGGCAGCATCTTGGCCGCCAGGGCGTGCCCCGTTTCGTGATAGGCGATCAATTCCTTCTCGTTCTTGGTGATGACACGGCCTTTTTTCTCAGGCCCGGCAATGACGCGGTCGATGGAGTCTTCCAGCTCTTTCTGCCCGACATCTTTGCGGTTGCGGCGGGCAGCCAGGATGGCGCCTTCATTTATCAGGTTGGCCAGGTCCGCCCCGCTGAAACCGGGCGTCTGGCGCGCGATCACCTCGAGGTCGGCTTCACTCGACATCGGCTTGCCCTTGGCATGAACGTCTAAAATGGCCTTGCGGCCGTTGATGTCAGGCTGGTCGATGACTATATGGCGGTCGAACCTGCCCGGCCTGAGCAGCGCAGGATCGAGGATATCCGGCCGGTTGGTGGCAGCCAGTACGATTACATTGGTGTTGCTGTCGAAGCCATCCATCTCCACCAGGATCTGGTTTAACGTCTGCTCCCTTTCGTCATGACCGCCGCCCAGGCCGGCGCCGCGGTGGCGGCCTACTGCGTCAATCTCGTCCACGAAGACGATGCAAGGGGCATTGCGCTTAGCCTGGTCGAAAAGGTCGCGCACACGCGAGGCGCCGACGCCGACGAACATCTCGACGAACTCGCTGCCGCTGATGGAAAAGAAAGGCACCCCGGCCTCACCGGCGGTGGCCTTGGCAATCAGTGTTTTGCCGCAACCCGGCGGGCCAACCAGCAGCAGGCCGCGCGGTATGCGTGCGCCCAGGGCGAGGAATTTCTGCGGTGACTTGAGGAATTCGACTAACTCCTGCAGTTCGCCCTTGGATTCGTCTATGCCGGCTACGTCGGCGAAAGTAACGGTTGGCTTGTCTCCGGATGCCAGGCGGGCACGGCTTTTGCCGAAATTAAAGGCCTGCGAATTGGCGCCGCGCGCCGAGCGGAATAAAAAGAAGAGAAGGCCGCCGAAGAGCACCAGCGGCAGGAAGCTGAGCATGATGCCGCCCCAATCGAAGCCGCCGGTTTTTACCTCGAACTTAACGCCGTCATCGCCAAGTTTGACGCCGGCATCCTTAAGGCTGTCCATGAGATCCTTGGTGCTGCCCACGAAAGAAGCCTTGATGACCGGCTTATCATCTTTAAGACCGATAATGGTTGTGCCGTCCTGCTGGATTGCAGTGACCTGGCCGGTCTTGGCGTTAGCGATAAAAGAATAAAAATCAACTTCCTTCGGCCCCTTGTTAACGGGGAAGAAGCTTAAGGCCAGCGCCAGCAAAGCCACCAGTATGAGTAGGTAGAGAAGGCTACCCTGCCACCAACGTGCTTTCATTAGTTACCTTTAATAAAAATGCTGAACCAATTATAGCAAATGCAGCCATGATGATAAAGAAAAAATCGTATAGGAAACACAGGACGCAGCCACAGAAAACAGGAAATTATCTAAGGAGGGAGGGCGCCCGCGAATCTTTGAAAAGCGGGCGCCCGCAATTATTGAATTTACAGTTTAAGGCCAGGGGAGCGCTTTGGGGCTGAGGTGGAGTTCTTTCATGCCCGCTTCTTTGAGGACGCTCAGCGACTGCTTGAGCTTACTGCGCTGCTCCTCGGTCAGCTTGGAAAGGACGTGCGTTGTGCCTGACTTCTTCATGGCCTGCTTGAGGGCATTTTCGCCCTTGGCGGTCAGAGTGATGCGGATGAGATTCTTGCGCTCCATGTTCTTGGTCCTCTTGAGGAGGCCATTCTTTTCCATGCGCATGAGGATGCCGGATATCGAATGCGGCTCGCGCAGGAGCATCCTGGAGATTTTGGCCGGTGTGACATCCTTGCCCATGGCTTCCACCAGGAAAAGGATGGCCCCGCCGGTGGCAGACAGGTTCTGGGGCAGTAGTTCCCTTTCCCTGACTTTGACGAAAATATCTGCGACCTGCAGTAAAGATGTTAAAAGTGTGTAATCTTTGTCCGCTTTAATTTGCTGTGCCATACAATATACCTCCGGTTGATTTCATTCATTTATGTTAACGATTATCAAAAGCCAACACGTATTCCGTTTATTTTCATATTGGCGTACCATATGGTTGATCGATTCTTATCACTAACTATATTATTGATATAAAACCATTAAATGTCAAGGTGACCTTCCTTGAAGCGCAAGCGCATGGGGTAATCATGCTGCCACCTCATTGATGTACAAGCGAGAATTGCAGGGTGTTTTTGAGGGTATGCTATAATTAAATTAAAATAAAGCTGGCAATAGTAGTAGAGAAGGAATTAAGCCGAGGAGCATGAACTGGATCCTATAGACTTAGCCCGCCGGGCTGTTGAACTGGCCTCTGATAAGCAGGCAGGGTTTTATTGTTTATAATCGTGGTAATACAGGTGCTTCTATTCTTCAACGTGAGCGACCGCATGGCAAACATCGAGCAAATGCAGGCTGTGCTGGAGCGGCATATAGCCGTGATCCATGATGCTCAAATTAACATCCAGTCCCATTGTATCTATCCCTACCAGTAATCCTTAAATTCATTCATTCTGTTTCAGGGGTTCAGTCAGAATATCCTACCTCTTTTGCTTTCAAATAATCAGCTTCAGCTTTGCTTTTTTCACCTTTTTTATCGTAGGCAAGACCGCGCAATTGGTAGGCTTCGGCGTATGTCGGGTCCAACTCAATCGCCTTAATAAAATCCGCAATTGCACTGTCATGGTCGCCTTTGAGGAGGTAGGCAACCCCGCGGTTGACATAAGCCGCGGCAAGCGTCGTATTTAGATCAGCTATTTTTAATTGTCTTTTGCCCAAATTCGTAGCCTGCGCATTGGCGCTGCGGGCGGACCGGAATAAAAAGAATAGCAGGGCACCATAAAGCACAAACGGCAGCAAGCTTAGCATGATGTTGCCCCAATCGACGCCGCCGGTTTTTACCTCAAACTTAACGCCATCGTCGCCAAGTTTGACGCCGGCATCCTTAAAATTTGCTATGAGATCCCTGCTACCGCCAATGAATGCGGCTTTAACAACCGGCTTATCGTCTTTAAGTCCGATAATCGTGTTGCCGTCCTGCTGAATTCTGTTAATCTGCCCACTCTGGGCATCGGCGATAAAAGAATAAAAATCAACTTCCTTCGGCCCCTTGGTAACGGGGAAGAAACTGAAGGCCAGCGCCAGTAAACCTATCACTATGAGTAGGTAGAGAAGGCATCCTTGCCATGACCGTGCTTTCATTATTTACCTCCCATAAAAATGCTAAACCAATAAGTGCAAATGCCACAATTTTATTAATTGATAAATATGGAGTAGTTTGTGAGCCTTTGCGGTTCCTTATTTAGGTTTCCCCAAATATGAATGGTATAAACCCCTTTCCCATGTTGAGATATTAGAGAATTTATTTCCGCCTCGATTGCGAATGATTTCCCAGAAATACCCCATTGTAAAGCATCTATCCATGGTACCACAGCCGTTTTGGTGATAGAAGTAGTATATGCCGTTAAGCCTTTAAGTTGAGTGGGGGGTGCCGGTGGGATGTCTGCAGAAATTGAATATGGGTCAGTCCCTGGTATTTCCCAAGTGTATGGTGTTGGATCCATTTTATAATAGGAATTTGGGGGTGCCTGCGGCCTTAAGAAAGCTATAGGTGTACCAGAATTATAGGCATTTGTTGGATCTAATTGACCTTTGGTAAGAGTGTGTGGTGTTTGGTCGTACCATATCTGGATTCCATCAACTATAAATCCTCCAATAGTTTCACCGTTGGCTGAGAAAATACCATTTCTAAGAATGGGTAGTTGACTAAATTTAATATAGTCTCCTTCAAATTGCTGCACGAGGTAAAGCTTATCTTTGTCATAAGCTATGCCTAAATTCACTTTTTTGTGCCATTTATTGAGTATATTAGTTCTATGCCCCGGACTGCCCAAAAAACTTTCCTCGGCTTCATCCACCATCTCCTTCGGCTCTCTTGTATATGTTGGGTCTTTCCTACCGGACCAAATGGTTGAAGTTATAAATTCATTCTCAGCTTCATAGTTTGATCCACCGGCCAACGTATATCTCATATATGGTTTCAGGCCATCCGCGCCCCAGTGCGAAAAATAGTTGTTTGTCATCATATCGTCGGCGTGATTTTGTGCGGCAATGTTATTTCCCAGAATTACAGCCGTTAGCCCGTTTTCTATCCGATCTTGATTTATTAGCTGAAGTGCATATTGGATAAGTTGCTCTTTCTGTAGCGCCACTGATTTAACTGGCTCCGGAATCGGCTTTACTTGCGTAATATTGGGTGATTGCGAAGTTGCTATGATTGCTTGCCGGCTTTGATCAATGAAGGTAATCATCATATCTTTAATAGATGATATAGGTTCTATATTTACAAATGCTATTATTGCTACGATACAGATAACAAAAAACAGTCCTTCAACATATCGCCAAAAATCAGGGTTATGGGATTGCTTTCTCCAGTCAGGTCTTTTTTTATCGTAAAATAAACCACTCCCGTCTAAAGGCATCCATTTATCCTTCAACTCTGTTAAGTAAATATCGTTAGTATGTGCCGTTTGTTTGTCATTTCCGTCTGTTTGTGGTGTGGGTTCTATAGGAAATGAGTGATTGTCTATATAGGATTTAGAACTACCGTCATATTCACTGTAGGTGTCTGGTTTATAGGGAATATATGTTCCCGTTCTTAAGTCATATCTTACTGGCCAGCCCCATTCTTCCAGGGTAAAGCATCGATTTTGAAAATTTCTCCAGAAATTGGATTTTTTGTCGTGTATTTTAACAAGTTTATATTTATTGTTTATTTTTATTAATATGGCTCCGCAATTTTTGCATAATAATGCATCATTGTGATAAAGACCAAATAGACCTTTTTCCTCACCTTGAATAAGTTGAGGTTGTCGACATCCTGGACAATTCTGTGTTTTAAATGGCGAATTCATGTATTAGAAATTAAAGAAGCCGAATTTCACCAGTGTTAATGCTATAAGAATTAGTAGTAAAAAAATTGCGTTTAAAAATAATGTAACGGAAAATATGTTGGAATGAAGACCTTTTATCGAGACCAAGTGCGCACCAAATAAGCCGACACCTACGCCAAGGATGAATATCCCAAATAGCAATCCAATCCCTATTACATCCGGCATTGCCAATCCTCCCTGCAGATCTTTAACAGATGCGGATACTTATTATGGGTATGGCTTTGCACTGAAATACGCTCTTTATTGCTCTTCATGCCCCATATTATAGACTATCTGTTGGGAATCGTAATATTAGGCGTTTACAGATTTGCTGGATTGGTTCCATATTTCAAGTTCCCACCGCGTCATGGTTTGGTTTTTTACCCGCTTCTCTTTTTGCCGCAGCTATTAATTTACAGTAGTCTTGAATTGAAGTAGGGTGTCAATAGTGGATACCAAAACATTCATGCTGCCACCACTGACTGTAGTATTTCTGAGCATATGCTACAGGTGATAAATAGCCCAGTCTGGGCTGCAATCTCTGCCTGTTATAGAAAACCTCAATATACTCTGTGATGTCCTCCATCGCCTCCCGCCGGCTCCGGTAGTGGCGGTGATGAATGAGTTCCTGCTTGAGTGTCCCCCAGAAACTCACCATTGGCGCGTTATCAAAGCAGTTTCCCTTTCCACTTATAGAGGCTTTTATTCCATACTCATCCAGAAGATTCCTATACTCACGACTGCAGTACTGGCTGCCACGGTCGGAGTGGTGCAGAAGTCCCTTCTCCGGTCTCTTGATGGTCACTGCCTGCAATAGCGACTGACTGACCAGATTCTTGGTAAGCCTTTCTCCCATGGCATAGCCAACTATCTCGCCGGTACAGAGGTCCTTATGCCCCGCTAGATATAACCACCCTTCATCAGTAGGCACATAGGTGATATCACTCACCCACACCTTGTTCGGGGCGGTAACCGTAAACTGCTGACCCAAGATCACCAGCAGGTGCGGGATGATAGACACGAGAAATTCACTGACACAGCCAGCGACGCAGGAATTGTTGTAAAATCAATCAAATTCCCAGCCCGGTATTACTGGAGAGGCCAACTCAGTTTATAATCGACAGGCTTGTGCAACAGACTGTATATTAACTATTAGCCAGTACGTATTACGTTTGTTTGCATATCGGCAACAAACATGGTTGACCGAAAGATTTCAACTAATTCAATCATGACATATTATGCGAAAATATCAAGGGACATTCATTGACTCCAAAACGTATCAGGCAGTCATCTTACCCTCGCATTGACGCGCAGGCCGAGGTTACGGTGTGTTTTTTAGGGTATGCTATAATTAAGTATAGATAGTGCTGGAAATAGCAGTAGAATAAAAATTAAACTGAGGAGGATGACCTGGAGCCGTTAGAAATAGCCCGCCGTGCGGTTGAATTGGCCTCTGATCAACAGGCCGAAGATATAGTGTTACTGGATACACGGCAGGCGTGTTCCTTTACTGATTATATTATAATTTGCAGCGGTGACAGTGACCGCCAGGCGGATGCCATCCACAACGAGATTTTAGATTCACTCAAGAAAGAGTCAGTTATCCCCTACCACAGCGAAGGCGACTCGGATTCCGGATGGATATTGCTGGATTACGCCGGTGTGGTTATACACATCTTTTCCCAACAGTTGAGGGGATTTTACAGCCTTGAGAGCGTTTACGAAAAGGCGGTCAGGCTGCTTACGATCCAGTAAGCCACCTGTCGATATCCCTGGTATAGTTCAGTAGCTCCTCCGGTTTGAAGAACAGGCTGATTTCTTTCTGCGCATTTTCCGGCGAGTCTGACCCGTGTATCAAATTATGCTCCATGTCGATGCCAAGGTCGGCCCTGATAGTGCCCGGGGCGGCCTTCTTGGGATCGGTGGCGCCCATGGTCTGCCTGGTGGATTCGATGGCCTTCTCCCCCTCCAGCACGGCGGCGATGATGGGGCCGGAGGTTATGAATTTAACCAGGTCATTGAAAAACGGTTTGTCCGTGTGCACCGCATAGTGCCTTTCAGCCAGCGCCCGGTCCATCTGCAGCATCTTCAGTGCGATTATTTTCAGGCCGCGCCTTTCCAGTCGTGAGATAATTTTTCCCGCCAGGCACCTCTGCACGCCATCCGGTTTAACTAATATCAGGGTTTTTTCCATTTCAACTCCAATCCTTAATTTGTTGTGTTTAAACGGGTATTAATTCTATCCTCAAAACAGTTATTTTGCCATCTTCACTTGAGGTGGCTAAGGCAGCGTATTGTTAAGGCCGTGCCAATCGGATAGAATAACTGAAAATTTAAGCAGGGTGTATATGATATGGAGATACCTGTCGGCGCAGGCTTAATAGTAGATCTGATCGTGGCGCTTATTTTGGTTTTCAGCTTCCTGGGCGGGTTGAGAAAAGGCGCCGTCAAGGAGTTCTTCGGTCTGCTGGCCTTTATCGTCGCCCTGCCCCTTACGGGGCTATTCACAGGTTACGTCTCAGACTGGCTGCAGTTTATAGCCGATTCTTACTGGCGGGCTTTCTTCTCCTTCCTGCTGACCATGGGCATCATAACCATCATCCTTTACCTGTTATTCTGGCTGCCCCGCAGTTTGCTGGATAGGATTTGGAACGGCGGTTTTATCTGGAATGTGCTGGGCGGCATTTTCGGCCTGACCAATGTAGCCCTGAGGTTGGTGCTGATGGTGACTTTATTTGATATCTATCCCCTGCTGGACTGGGTGAACGATTTATTCCTGTCCTCCGGCGTATTGAACTGGCTGGTGGCAGCTTTTGAACCGTTTATCCTGTCGCTCTTGCGGGCGACGATTGTGTACTAAATGCGCGCCGCTCAATATTTCTTTTTGCGCTGGGTGATAGGCGGCTGGCGCAGGTAGATGGGCTGCAGGGCAGCCAGGTCATTATTTTGGCCTGCTTTCAACCGCTGCCAGCCCAGGTACGCCAGGTAGCCGGGTCGCCGCAGGCGCTCCTCCCAGCCGGGTATCAAGGCGTTTTCTCCCAGAGCAGCGCTGATTATTTCTATGGCGGCGGGTGGTATCTCGCCACAGAATACTGTTTTGCCGCTTGTTTCTTTACATAACGCTTCGACTGTAGTGAGGTGCTCTTCCTGCAGCCGCTGCCAGTTGCCGTCCATGCGATAGAGCGCGGCGGCGATCTCCCCCCGGCCTGCATCATGCAGCGGGCACACGGGCAGGCCGGTGAAAGCAAAGGGATAGGCCTCTACTTCCAGTGTGCTCAGGCCTGCCAGGGGTATGCTGAGCGAAAAGGCCAGGCCCTTAGCGGCGCTGATGCCGGCGCGCAGGCCGTTGAAGCTGCCCGGGCCAATGGCGACATAAATGGCGGACAGTGACCTGATATCCAGACCGGCTGTAGCCAGCAGCCGCTCGATGTTGGGGAATAGCTCGGACGTGTGGTTCCGGTTGGGCTGCCAGGTTAGCTCCGCAACCAGGCGGCCTTCCCTGGATAGCGCCAGCCCGCCCCAGCCGGTGGAGGTATCTATAGAAAGTTCCATTTTTCCCCGTTGTCCTTTTTCAGTGTGTCCATTAACTGCGCGGCCAGTTTTATATAGCGGGCGCCCAGCGGCACAAAGGTAAATTTCCGCCTGTCACCGGGCAGGTGTTCAAGCTCGATGGTGAGGTTATGCCGGGGCAGCAAACCGCTGCCCTTCTCCGCCCATTCGATAGCACAGACAGCATCATCCTTGAAATATTCATCCAGGCCGAGATCGATGATTTCCCCGATGTGATCAAGCCGGTAAAGGTCGAGGTGGTAGAGCGCCAGGCGGCCCTGGTACTCGCGGGCAATCATGAAAGACGGGCTGCAGGCGTACTCCTTAACGCCCAGTCCGAAAGCGATGCCCTGCACGAGATGGGTCTTGCCGGCGCCCAGCTTGCCGGTCAGCAGGTAAATATCGTTGCCCTGCGCCAGCCTGCCGAGGTGTACGCCCAGCCGGCGGGTCTCTTCGGGGCTATCGGTGATGAGGGTGATAGATTGCATGTTAATCATCAATCAGGATGCTTGTAATGGTCCCAGCCGCTGAAATCGATGTGAACAGGGTTCCCCGCCCCGTCGAGCAGGGATATGCTGCCCGGAGTACCATCAGTTATCTCGCCGATGATAACGGGGGGCGGGTTAAGGGACTGGCTGACATGCTCCATGACATCCCGGCCGGCTGTTATCAACAGTTCGTAATCCTCGCCCCCGGCTAACACCATTTTAACGCTCTCGCGCCCGAAATATCTGGTCAGGGACGGGTGTACCGGCAGATCGTCGAGGCGCAGGGTTGCGCTGAGGTGGCTGGCCTCGCAGATGTGGGTGAGGTCGGAGATTAACCCATCGCTGATATCGATGGCTGTTTTGACCCCCAGTCCGGCAAGCAGGGGGCCGGCCGTAAAGGCGGGATTGGGATGGAGGTGGGCTTTTTTAAATAGCTGCAGGGCATCGGCATCCGTGCTGATAAATTGTGAGAGGACTTTGCGGCCGGCTGCCGAAAGGCCGGGATAACCGAAGACAGCGACCTGTTCTCCCGGCCTGGCAGAAGAGCGGGTCATCATTTCCCGGCCTGCCAGGCCGGTTAAGGTGATATTGATAACGACCTTCTCAGAAGCGGAGATATTGCCGCCGGCGATAGCTATGCCGCAGGCGTTGGCCAAATCCAGCATGCCTGCATACATTTCAAGGATATCGCCGACCTCGCGGCGTCCCGGCAAGGCCAGTGAAACCAGGGCGTATTGAGGTTTGCCGCCCATGGAGCTGATATCGCTGATATTGATGGCGATGGCTTTCCAGCCTAAATCGTGCCAGCCGGTATAAGAGAAATCGAAGTGCACCCCTTCCACCAGGATATCCGTGGTGATAAGCTCGATTCCGCCGGGGCTCTTCCAGGCAGCCGCGTCATCGCCGATGCCGAGCAGCAAATCCCGGCGGGCCGTCGACTGCCGGTCGCCCTTTTCATCGATAAGAGTGGCTATCTTTGAGATAAGTCCGAATTCACCTATTTCCGCTATGCGCATGACGTGATTATAACACAGGGAAATGGGCGGGCAGGAAGAAAAAGCCAGGAAATCTTGATATACTGCAAAACCATGTATATAATGCAGCAAAGTAAAGGTCAGGCGGTGAAATATGCAGCAGATCGTTTCATGTCAGAATTGCGGTTCACAGAATGCTGCCAACCAGCAATTCTGTGTGTCCTGCGGAGCTTACCTGGGTGTAGCCCAGCGGCAGATGCCCCATGTGCCGATCGTAACCGGCATTGTTGCACCTGCTCCCATGATGCCTAATATGGTTGCACCCCAACAGGTGATCAGCCCGGTTGTGACCCAGGATACTGTTCATCACAGGCAGGTGGAGGTAAAGCCCACCATGTCGTTAGCCTGGGGACTCTTCTGGCGGATGCTCTGCCTGTGGGTGTTTATGTGCGGCATCCTTTTACTTGGATATATGCTGGGCAGGATGGCGCTGGGCTACACGTCAGTCTTCGGCCCATGGTAAGTAAATACATCAGATTTGTTTCCAGGGGTGCTGCCTCCGGGTAGCGCTCTGTAGGTAAAAGCTTGTATGAAGGATGATTAAAATTTTATGTCGAAAAAAAAGAACAAGAAAAAAATAATAAGGAAAATAGTCTGGTATCAAAATATGAAGATTGTAATACCTTTAGTCGCAGCAGTATTGATAGCAGGCGCAGTGTTAACGCTGTTCCTGACAGGAGTGATTAAAATGCCATCTGCTCAACCAGCGAAAAGCTATAACTCGCCGGTTCCCATGGTTATCGATGTCAATAAAAAATATACCGCCGTTATCAAGACGGCTAAGGGCGACCTGACACTGGAGCTGTACCCGCAGGATGCGCCGGTGACAGTGAACAGCTTCGTTTCACTGGCGCGCAAGGGTTTCTACAACGGGTTGACCTTCCATCGCATAATACCCGGTTTCATGGCCCAGGGTGGCGATCCTACCGGAACGGGTTCAGGCGGGCCGGGTTATAAATTCCAGGACGAGTTCAGTTCACGCACAAACCAGGAGGGCAGCCTTTCCATGGCCAATTCCGGTCCCAACACCAACGGCAGCCAGTTCTTCATCTGTTACGCCCCGCAGCCTCACCTGAATGGCAAACACACAGTTTTTGGTCAGCTTACGCAGGGTATGGACGCGCTGAAACAATTGGTTAACGGTGATAAGATGACCGAAGTAGTCATCACCGAGAGCAATTAGTAGCTGATCAGATAATGCCCCAGTCGCGGTAACCCTGCTGGATGATGGCCAGGTATTCGGGGGAAGGCTTGCCCTCCTCTTCCTGCGCCGCCTTGATAAAGGTTAGGGCGTCAAAGGATTCACCGCCGTCGCTGAAGACCCTGACCTCAAGGTGCTTGTAGCTGGTTGGATATCCCTCATATTTGTCCAACTTTCTCAGGCCGGCCTCGCTTATCTCGTAAACGGCGCCCAATACTTTATCGTCCTGCGAGCCCCTGATGGTGGCCACGGCGCCCTTGCGCAGCCGTGAATAGCCGGTGAAGATGAGCTTGAAGTTGGGCAAAGTGGCAACAGATCTGGACTTAGCATCCGGGTAGCGCCCGGCCATCTGCCGGCGGCACATATTTGATGCGTAGGCGAAATAATACATTATTTTCTCCAAATGCAGGATAGATTTCTTTAAACTTTCACCGCTCCTCTTTGTGTGACATTCATGTCACACAATATCAGTAGTGTGACAATAAGGCCTGAAAATGACAGACAAATTTTGAGGCTCATAGAATATCCACAAGACGCTTAGCGTACCATAAAACCAGAAATATGGTAC
>CAIYTC010000147.1 GCA_903929005.1 uncultured Dehalococcoidia bacterium
ATCATCCTCCAGCCCGGGCATCAGCCTCAAACAGGAGGGCATCTCCTACCTGGCGGCCTGCGAGTTGCCGGCGGTCATCGTGAATATGCAGCGCGGCGGCCCGGGATTAGGCAGCATCTCGGCCGCGCAATCCGATTACTTCCAGGCCACGCGCGGGGGAGGTCATGGCGATTACCGCACCATTGTGCTCGGCCCTTCATCTGTGCAGGAGCTGGCCGATATGACCATGCGGGCCTTCGACCTGGCCGATAAGTACAAGATACCGGTGATAATCCTGGGGGACGGTGTGCTGGGGCAGATGAAGGAGCCGGTGGAATTCAAGCGGGAAGCCCCCTCTGTGCTGCCCGTCAGGGAAGGCTCGCTGCGGGGCGCCAGAGGCCGTCCCAGCCGGATAATCAAAACCTTCACCTCCAACCCGTCGGAGCTGGAGGAGCTGAACTGGAGCCTGTTCCGCCGTTATACGCTCATCAAGAAAGAGGAAACTACTTACGAAACCTTTTTAACGGAGGACGCCAGGCTGGTGGTGGTGGCCTTCGGCATCGCCGCCCGCATCGCCAAAGGCGCTATCAAGAACCTGCGCTCCGAAGGGCTCAAGGTCGGCCTGGTGCGCCCGGTAACGCTGTGGCCATTTCCCGATGAGCCGCTCAAGGAATTAGCCAAGACGATTAAACAATACCTGGTTTTCGAAATGAATATGGGGCAGATGGTAGAGGACGTGCAACTGGCCCTGGCCGGCCAGGGAGAGGTGGCCTTTTACGGCCGCCCGGGCGGCGTGATACCCAATCCCAGCGAAGTATCGAGGGTCATCTCAAGGCTTTATTACCAGAAGGGTTTGAAATAATGAAAGCAGTATATACTCACCCGAAATCACTGAAAAAGACCCCTTTCCATTACTGCCCGGGCTGTGGGCACTCCGTGGCGCACCGACTGGTCTGCGAGGTCATCGACGAGATGAACTTGCAGGAGAGGGTCATAGGCATACCGCCACCGGGTTGCTCGGTTTTCGCCTACAACTATTTCGACGTTGATATGGCGGAATCGGCTCACGGCAGGGGCGCCGCGGTGGCCACCGGCATCAAGCGCGCCTATCCCGAAAGCGTGGTCTTCACCTACCAGGGCGACGGCGACCTGGCCGGCATCGGCACGGCCGAAACTGTCCACGCGGCCAACCGCGGCGAGAATATAACCACCATTTTTATCAATAATGCGGTTTACGGCATGACCGGCGGGCAGATGGCGCCCACCACGCTGCGCGGCATGAAGACGACCACCACTCCTTACGGGCGCGACCATATTATAGAGGGACATCCCATCAGGATGAGCGAGATACTTGCCATGCTGGACGGCGTTACCTATATCGAGAGGGTGGCCGTGAACTCCCCCGCCAATATCAGGAAGGCCAAAAAGGCCATCGCCAAAGCTTTCCAGGTTCAGCTTGACGGGCGCGGCTTCTCCATGGTGGAGATACTCTCACCCTGCCCCACCAACTGGAAGATGACGCCGCTGAAGTCGTGGCAGTGGATTGACGAGGAGATGACAAAGGTCTTCCCGCTGGGCGTGTATAAAGACGTTACGGAGCACAAGGTTGCTGATTAAAACCCTCATCGCCGGCTTCGGAGGCCAGGGAGTGCTCTCTATGGGGCTTAACCTTGCGGAGGCGGCTATGCTGGAAGGCAAGAACGTCACCTACCTGCCCGCTTACGGCGCCGAAGTGCGCGGCGGCACGGCCAACTGCACGGTGGCTATCTCCGATGACGAGATAGCCTCGCCGGTGGCCTCTTCTCCTGAGTTTGTGATCGCCATGAACCAGCCTTCAGCGGTGAAGTTTCAGCACCATATACAGTCGGGCGGCCTTTTCTTCCTCAACTCATCGCTGGTGGAAGCCGAGATAATCAGGGGGGATATCGAGATAGTGCGTGTGCCCGCTAACAGGATAGCCGAGGACCTGGGCAGTCCCAAAGCTGCCAACATGGTCATGCTGGGCGCGTTCACTAAAAAGAGCGGCGTGGTTGAATTATCAAATGTTATGGAAGCGCTCAAGCATGTCCTCAGCTCCAAGAAGAAGCTGCTCGAAGTGAATGAAAAAGCGCTGCAGACAGGGTATAATTTGTTCTGATGCCGCGTGCAGCGCGGCGGACAGATTGCCGCGGCCTTCGGCCTCGCAATGACGAGGGGAAAGGGAGCCCGCAGGCGACGAAGCAATCCCAGGGCATTACGTCACCAACGGACAGATTGCCGCGGCCTTCGGCCTCGCAATGACGAGGGGAAAGGGAGCCCGCAGGCGACGAAGCAATCTGCCGGCAATCTCAGGATTAAAAGGAGTTAGTTATGAGTGTAAAACAGGTATCGATCATCCTGGAAAATGTGCCGGGCATGTTCCTGGCGGTCAGCGAGTGCCTGGGCCGCGAGGCCATCAATATACGCGCCATCTCCGTAGCCGATACGTCCGGCACCAGCACGGTCAGATTCGTTACCGACAACCCCGCGAAGACCGTCAGTGTCCTCAAGAGCAACGGCTACAAGGTAATGGAGAATGAGGTGCTGGCCGTGGAGATACCTGACCACCCGGGCGCCATGCAGGCCATCCTCAAACCCCTGCGCGAGGCTAATATCAACGTGCTCTACTTCTACACCTTCCTGGGACGGGGCGAGAGCGGCCAGCCGATCGTCATCATCGGCGTGGACAAAACCGCCGAAGCCATGGAAGCACTCAAGAGGAACTGGGTTCAAACATTCGGCAAAGAGATATATTCGCTTTAACGCGGACTTGAATTCCGCTTGATCGCTGCTTCGGGCGCACCTGAAGGAACGCCCCTACAACGGGGGAAATCTCGGGCGCACCTGAAGGAACGCCCCTACAGCACTGCGCTATGATTGCTTCGTCGCCATTTTTGGGTGGGCTCCCCGCAACGGCAGAATAAAAGTTGCTCTACCCCGGCAAAATCCCGGCGATCTCCACTTCTATCTCTGCTAAAGATTTGTAGTCCATGCCGTAGCCCAGCGCGCCCGATAATTGGGCTATTATCTCCCAGTTGCTTTTGCCGGAGGGCGGGGGGAAGGCAGGATGAAGGCGTTGGACGCGGCCTTCGCAATTGGCATAAGTGCCCGAGCTTTCGGCAGGGTATGCGCCCGGCAGCATAACCATGGGGTAGGGCGGATGGTCAGGTAAATCAGCATCGATGAGCACTGAGAAAGCGTTTGAATTATATATCGCGTTGCCGTACTCACCGGCGGCGCCGTTTCCAACCAGCACTATTCCTTCCATGCGGCCTTTCTCCAGTTCTTCGATGATGCTCCAGGCATTCCGGCCTGCGGAAACGGGCAGGGGCTTTTGCCAGGCCAGTTCAAACTTAGCGCGGCAGGCTGCCTCTGATAAAGGCAGTTGCCCGGGAAGATGGCCGGGACCCGCGCCCATATCCAGCAACCCCTGTGCGTTGCAATGCGTGCGCAGGACGATAATCCCTGCCCCCTCCCTGCCTGTATTGCCCGTTATCAGCGCCAGTTTGCTGATAGCGGCTGACTCCGCCGGCGTTATGTGGTCACCATCTATTAAAATCACAGGGTTTTTGGCGCGCACGTAGAGGTTGGCTGCCTCTATCAGCCGGGCCGGGTTAACCCAGGGTATTTCGCATATCTTCGATATGGGGAGCTGTTTCAATTCGGCCGCCAGTTCCTGGCAGTCCTCAGCGCATGATGAGATGAACCCGTGGTCTACCAGGTCATATTCAGTGATATAGCTGAGCATGGCGTTGAGGACTTCCAGGCTGGTCCGGCGGTTGACCTTGAGGTTTATATTGGCCATGAAATCAATCGCGCCCTGGTGCGTGCTGAGCGTTACCAGCCTGCTTCCCCGCGACACGGCCTGCCTGACTTTGCTGGCCACAACCGGGTGGTGTTTCTCAACCTCGCAGTTGTAAACGAGGACGAGGTCGCTGGCGGCCATGGCCTGAAAATCTGTGGTGGAACCGTCACTGCCTACGTAGCTATAGAACGCCTCGTTGAGGACGGGCACGGAGAGGCAGCCGATATTATTGGTGCGCAGGGCCGCCCTGGCCATTTTCTGTGCTAAATAAATTTCTTGCGAAGTTAATTGCGGTGACAGCAGTACGGCTATCCTGTCGCCGCCCCGTCCATCCCTGATACGCAGCAGGCCGTTGGCGATGGCCTTAAAGGCCTCCCCCCAGGCGGCTTCCTCCAGCTTGCCGTTGCGCAGGATATGCGGCGTCTTAATCCGTTTGGCAGTGTTCACGGCGTATTGCCCGAAACTGCCTTTCCGGCAGATCAGGCCGCTTTCCAGCAGGCTATTGGGAAGTGGCTGTGCCTTGATGATCTTATTTCCCTTAACCTGTAAGCGGATAGTGCATCCCGTATCGCAGCCGGGACAGACAGAATCGATGTCATCAAGCTTCCACGGTCCGGGTTTGGGCAGGTTCACCCTGGGCAATAGGGCGCCGGTGGGGCAGGCGCTGATACACAGCCCGCAGGCGTTGCAGTCTGTCTGCTGTAACGGCAGGCCCAGAGTTGGCGCGATAACGGTTTCAAAGCCGCGGTTGACGAAGCCGAGGACGCCGATCCCGGCCACTTCGCTGCATATCCGGGCGCAGCATCCGCACAGGATGCATTTGTTGGTATCCCTGATGATGAACTGGTGGCCGTGCTCTTCCACTGGCCTTTTATGCATACGGCCTGAAAACCTGGCGGGGGCAACCTCATATTTGGTTGCCAGGCCGCGCAGGGTGCAGTCGAAGGCCTTCTGGCAGCCGCAGGACAGGCAGCGCCCGGCCTCGATCTGCGCCATGTTTTCGCTGAAACCGAGCTCATATTCATCAAACCCGGATTTAAGGCCCGGGTCGAGCGTGGGCATCTCGACACGCGGTATGCGTTGCACGCCGGCGTAGTCTTCTGCGCAGATTTCTTTAAGGCTGCCCTTGCTGCAGTTATATTCTTGCCCGGCAGGCGTGACAGGCCGGCCGCGCAGGAACTGATTTATAGAGTTGGCGGCCCGGTGGCCGGCCGCTACGGCCTCCACCACTGTGGCGGGGCCGGACGCGCAATCGCCGCCCGCGAAAACGCCATTCTGCGAAGTCTGCATGGTCGCTTTGTCGATGCTGATGTAGCCTTTGCCATCGAGACAGATGGCTTCCATCACACCCTGTCCGGGCGTTTGCAACGACTGGCCGATGGCCGGTATAACGGTGTCAACCTCCAGTGCGAATTCGGAGCCGGCTATGGGTTCGGGCCTGCGCCTGCCCGAGCTGTCGGGTTCACCCAAATTCATGCGGACGCATTCTATGCTGTGCACCCTGCCGTTAGTGGTGCCGAGCTTCATGGGCGCCGCCAGGAAACAGAAATTCACACCCTTATCCTGGGCCTGCTTAATCTCATCCGGGGCGGCGGGCATCTCGTCGCGCGACCTGCGGTAAACAATGGTGACCTCGCCTGCCCCCAGCCTTACAGCCGTCTGTGCGGCGTCGATAGCCGTGTTCCCGCCGCCGATGACCGCCACTTTTTGCCCCAGTCCCACCTTGCGGCCCATGGCGATATCCCTGAGAAAACCTATGCCCGAAACAACGCCGGGCAAACCTTCGCCTTCTATGCGCAGGTGCTGGTCGGCCTGCGCTCCCAGCGCCAGGAAAATAGCTGAGAAGCCCTCCTTGTTCAGGCTGTCTAAAGTAAAATCCCTGCCCAGGGCGGCATTGCAGCGTACCTCCCTGCACAGGCGCGTGATGCCGGCTATCTCGTTATCGAGGATGCCGCGCGGCAGCCGGTAGGCAGGTATGCCGTATCTCATCATCCCGCCCGGTTCGGGGTTCGCATCTAAGATAGTGACCTCATGCCCTGCCAGGGCGAGGTAGTAGGCTGCCGAAAGTCCCGCCGGGCCTCCCCCCACCACGGCTACCTTTTTGCCTGTAGCAGGCTTGACTTCGGGCCGGTCATCAACTGCATTATGCAGCGCCCAGTCGGAGACAAATCTTTTCAGCGCGTTGATGGCTACGGGTTCATCCACGCTATTCCTGCGGCACTCCTGCTCACAGAAGCGGGGGCAGACACGGCCGCAGATAAGGGGAAGCGGATTAGATAGCCTGATCAGCCCGAGCGCCTCCCGGTACATGCCGGCGGCAATCAGGGCGATATAGCCCTGGATATCTATGCCGGCCGGGCAGGCCAGCTTGCAGGGCGCCACGCAGTCCCCGTAATGGTCCGAGAGCATCAACTCCAGCGCCATCTGCCTTGTTTTGGCCAATTCGGCCGTTTCAGTGGTCACCACCATGCCATCGCTGATGGGTGTAGCGCAGGCCGGAAGCGGGTTGCGCGCGCCTTCCACTTTGACTAAGCAGATGCGGCAGGCTGCCGCCGGCTTGAGCCGCGGGTCATGGCAGAGCGCGGGTATCTCAACACCGTTCCGGGCAGCGGCCGCCATGATGGTATCTCCCTTACATGCGTTGACCTGAGTGCCGTTCAATACAAACGAAATAGTACCCATGTCTAAGCCTCATATTACGCTTACAGCGCCCTTGCGGCAGACACTGATGCAGAGGCCGCAGCGTATGCATGTGGCGGCATCAATGATATGCGGCTGCTTCTTGCTTCCCGTGATGGCGTTGACCGGGCAATACTTGATGCAGAGACCGCACCCCGGGCAGGCGTCAGGCTTAATCAGATAGGTAATCAGCGCCTGGCATTTCTTGGCCCGGCACTTCCTGTCCCTGATGTGCTCGATATATTCATCGCGGAAATATCGCAGGGTCGTGAGCACCGGGTTGGGTGCTGTCTGGCCGAGGCCGCAGAGCGAGGATTGCTTTATCTCGTGGGCAAGCTCCTCCAGCACAACCAGGTCTGTTTCATGGCCCTCTCCCCCGGTAATCCTCTCTAATATCTCCAGCATGCGGCGTGTGCCGATGCGGCAAAAGGTGCATTTGCCGCAGGATTCTTCCTGGGTAAAATTCAAGAAAAAACGGGCGATATCTACCATGCAGGCGCTTTCATCCATAACTATCATTCCGCCCGAGCCAACTATGGCGCCGGTGCGGTTGATCGACTCATAATCGACGGGCGTGTCCCCAAGGCTGGCCGGAATCACGCCGCCGGAGGGGCCGCCAAGCTGAACACCTTTAAAGCCCAGCCCGCCGGGGATACCGCCGCCGATCTCCTCAACGATTTCGCGGATGGTAATGCCCATGGGTACCTCGATAAGGCCGCCGCGGCGGATGCTGCCTGCCAGCGCAAAGACCTTGGTTCCCCTGCTGCCGGCAGTGCCCAGTCCCGCATATTCTTCTGCCCCGTGCAGCATTATCCAGGGTACATTGGCGAAGGTTTCCACATTATTAATATTAGTCGGTCGTCCCCACAGGCCCGACTGTGAGGGAAAGGGCGGCCGCAGCCTGGGCATGCCCCGCTTGCCTTCGATAGACATGATCAGCGCGGTTTCCTCACCGCAGACAAAGGCGCCGGCGCCCTGCCGGATAGTAATGCTAAAATCAAATTTATGCCCGAGGAGCCCTTCTCCCAGCAGTTTGCGGTCACGCGCCTGGGCCAGTGCTTTTTCCAGGCGTTGTATGGCCAGCGGATATTCTGCCCTCACGTAGATTATGCCCTGGCCGGCCCCGATGGC
>CAIYTC010000148.1 GCA_903929005.1 uncultured Dehalococcoidia bacterium
CGCGCAACAACAAAATGCAAGTCCGGTGACGCAACACATTATAAACCCAACGAAACAACAAATTCTCAGTCCAGTGAAACAACAAATTGGAATTCCAACGAAACAACAAATTCTCAGTCCAACGGAACAAATTGCAAGTCCAGCGGAACAACAAATTGCAAGCCCGGCGGAGCAACAAATTACAAAGGGAAATAACCTCCTTGATTTAGAGCAATGGGACGAGGCTATAGCAGCATACAGTAAGGCAATAGAACTCGACCCGAATCTTGCAGTGGCTTACGCAGGCCGGGGGCTTGCCTATTATTTTATAAGTGACTACGACAACGCCATTGCTGATTTCACTAAGGTCATAGCAATGGGCGTGACGAATTCCACTGTTTACAGCCTCCGTGGGATTGCCTATGCTGAAAAAGGTGACTATGACAACGCCATTGCTGATTTAACTAAGGCCGTAGCCATAGACCCGAAGCATGCTGTTGCTTACCAGGCCCGCGGAGCTGTTTATGATTTAAAAGGCGAAAAAGGCAAAGCCGAAGCTGACTATGCTAAGGCCAAAGAATTAGGCTACGAATGAAGTTAGGGCTTCTTACAGGGCCGGATAGCTACAAATAGGCTGCGGATTAATGCTATCGCTGCGGATAATATCCAGCCGGTGTTCCGGTAGGGCCTGATGTTATTGTTTGCTGTAGACGGTCTGCAGTAACGTATGAGGGGCAGAAAAGACGTGGCTACAGTGTTGCCTGTTGCTTCTGCAAGGTAGCCGGGTGCAGCCAAATGAGGGGTGGCGCCTGGCTACTTGACCTCGCGGGTTAGCAGAAGTTTGACGTTATCCTCAGAGAAGGACTCGGGCGCCCAGCCGAGGTGATTGGTTTTTCCGGTGGCTTCAGCCCAAACCCAGCCTGTCTCACCGTTAACGGAAAGGAATCGATTAGCCTTAATGTACCCGGGCAGGTAAACCAGGGTTGCGACATGTCCGCCCGTTTCTTTCTTCACCAATACTATGGCTGAGCGGTAGCCGGCGCCCTTATACATAACGGCAAGAAAAATAGCATAGTCTTCGCAGTCGCCGCGCGCAGACCCTTTTTCCCCTACCGTAGCCGCCATTTCATCCGCGTTCTGTGCATACTCCGTACGGCCAAACTGGTCAATATCCGGCGTATATTGGACAATATTACGGACATAGTCGAAAACCTTTTCCGCTCTCTGATACGTATCAGGGTAGTCTTCCGCGAACTTCTGCCCCAATTGGTAGGCTATGCCGGCACTCGCCCCCAGGCTCTGGACGGTGATAACCGGTTCAAAGCCTGCGGGACTGAATTTAAGGTATCCATACGGTGCTGCGTCTGAAGTTCGACACACATCCCAGTCGTCAAAGACAGGCTGGCCTGTTTCCCCGAAGCTCTTGACTGGCCCGGCCAGAGCCAGGAGGGGGCATAATGCCACCAGAAGAACTGCCATACAAATGACGAAAACCTTCTGTTTCATACAATCGTGCTACAAAGGCGTAGTCAAAGCGGCGTGGATTATCAGCCCAAAGAAAATCAAATATCCAAGCACACCGATACCCGCTGCGATAGGAGAATCCCCGATGCTGCCAAAGGAAATTTCCGGCGTCAATTTATCCACAATATGAAGCAAGGTTATGCCTAAAAACAAGCTGACGATGAAGCTGATGACGATCAACACCAATCTTCTGATATCTATTATGCTTTCCAGTACTCCTGTACCAACCAGTACAGGGCCGGTCACAATGCCATGTATTGCCAGGCCTATCAAGATCAGGAATCCCGCTACGAACATGCCCACTGAAACCGGATTTTCCCCGATTCTTGTCCGTTCACTAATGTTTGGCGTAAGCACATCCAGCACCCATATCCCCAGCAAGGCAAGAAAAGCAGCAACAAAGGCTAAAACTATGGTTCTGGCCACCCAGAGCAACACTATGACGTAGAAGCTAACTTCTGGACCCATCTTAATCGATATCGTAGTCCAAGGCGGGCAATATGTCAATAGCATTGAGGCATGCCGTAGAGGCTTATTCGTATTGCCATTTCCTGCAAATAGCCTATAATAGAGGGCATAAAGGGAGGATTGAATTTATAAAGCTGACAGGATTTGTTGCTGCCCATTCGCAGGATCCGGTTCACAATAAAATTATTATCAGGAGGGTGCTATGAGCTACAAGAGAACGATTACAATGGTGATTTGCGTAATGCTTGCGGCCGTGATATTGACTTCGGGCTGCTCAAGTCCGGCGCAACAGCAAGTTACAGATCCGGCGGACCAACAAAATGCAAGTGCGGCGGTACAACAAGGTGCAAAGGGAAATAGCTTCAGGGATCTGAAGCAATGGGACGAGGCTATAGTAGCATACAGTAAGGCAATGGAATTAGACCCTAATCTTGCGGTGCCTTATGCAATGCGGGGGGATTGCTATTACAATAAAGGTGAGTACGACAACGCCATTGCTGATTTAACTAAGGCCATAGCAATGGGCGTGACGGATTGGTCTGTTTACAGCCTCCGTGGGATGGCCTATGTTACAAAAGGTGACTACAACAAAGCCATTGCTGATTTCACTAAGGTAATAGAAATAAAACCTGAGTATGCCCTTGCTTACCAGCTCCGTGGAGATGTTTATGGTGTAAAAGGCGAAAAAGACAAAGCCGAAGCTGATTGGGCTAAGGCTAAAGAATTAGGCTATAAGTGAAGTTAAGGCTTATTGGGCCCGATAGCTACGAAGAGGCTGCGGATAAATGCTAATGCTGCGGATGATATCCAGCCGGTGTTGTTTAACAAACATGGATAAGGATTTTAAGCGCATGGATAGCGGCTTTGATAATGGAGTCGCTATGCCCATTAATGAAGAGAGGATCCCCTGCCCCTGCCATAGTGTTGAACGAGGGTGCTACCCGCACCAGTTGAAATGAAACGGATGAGACATGCCTGCTGTAGACAGTTCCAGGGCGGGGATGTTCACGTAAAGCCCCGGTTTAATAAGCCCTTGCCGGTAGGCCTCAAAATTTGAAAGGAGAGAGGTATTAAATGACAAAAATTCGCGGATTCGTGTTTTTTCTTGTGGCCTGCTCAGTATTGTTACCTGTTTTATTTACAGCCTGTAATGAGCCTTCAGGCACTTCAACGACTGCCAATTCCACTCCACCTACGGCTAACGCACTCTATGACCGCGGCCTCTACCTCATGGCAGCTAATAAATTCGAGGATGCCATTCCTGTATTCGAACAGTCGCTGGCGCTGAATGCGGATAATTCCGAAGCCTGGGATTCCAAAGGTTATTGCCTCTATGAACTCGGCCGCTATGAGGAATCTTTGCAGTCGATTGATAAAGCC
>CAIYTC010000149.1 GCA_903929005.1 uncultured Dehalococcoidia bacterium
GATGCAATATTTGGAGCGCACTTCAGATATGTCGCTGATTGAAATCACCCTGGCAAAATCCAGGCCCCTCGGCGAAAGCACCTGGGATATCGGCGGGATATTCAAGGCTGCCGTCGAGGGCTTAATCATTTTGGGCCAAATCGTCCTGGGTATCCTCATCTGGTTAATCGTCTTCTCCCCGGCATGGATAATCGTATTGGTAATAATCTTCCTGGTCAGGCGAAATAAGAAGGCACAGGCAAAATCGGCGCCACCCAAGTAATAGTCCTTCGGCCGCGCCAGGACTTTAGCTAATATCCTCAACGGGGATAACCTGTTGGCCCATTGGAGCTGCTCCCCTGAGGATTGGGACAGCTACGCGGACACGCAATACAAGGATGTGAAAGCGGGTAAAAAGGCGCTATTGTATGTCACCGTTGCCTTTGCCCTCTTTTTCGGGTGGGACCTCAGGGGTCATTGGTAACGGTGCGGTCAACGTATATTGTCCCCCAGCTTTCAATGTCTTAAATCCCCTTATCCATGCGTAAATAATAAGTGGAATAAATATTAATATTTCCCAAATATTCCCACCCAAAACTAAATAATCATAAATACCATGGCATATGAATGGAATGAAAAACGCCAGCAATAATCTTTTTGGACGTTCCGTGGGCACAAATTTCGCAAGGCCCAATTGATAACCCATAAATATGCCAAACAGCGCATGCCCGGGTACAGAAAGAAAAGCTCTTCCTATCCCAATTCCTGCCCCTTTATCTAGTACATACAATATATTTTCTAACGCTGCAAAACCCAAAGACACAAAAGTAGCATAAACAATCCCGTCAAATCTTTCATTAAAATTTTTATTTCTCCATATAAGCAACAAAACGGCAGCATATTTAAACAATTCTTCAGTAAATCCGGCGACAACAAATGACTCATAAAAAACGGGGAAGCTTACCGGCAAATAATTTGGAAGGTGTCCCAGGGCGATTTCAACAAAACCTACAGGTATGACAATTACAACACCTAATAACAGGCTTTTAACAAGCATCCAAAACGGTTCCTTTTCATACTTATCTCTGAAATAAATATAAAAAGCAATAATTACTACTGGAGCTAATGCAATTAAGAGTAAGATTCCGGGATTTCCCATATCAACTTCTCCATAAGGCAATTATCACGGCTTATTGCCCCTGGCCTGTATAATATGCCATAACCGTCCGGCTGTCAATGCCCCCTCGGGCCAGGTGCTTATGACGGGAAAGATTTCGGGATTTGAGTTATAATGTAGCGCGAAATTAAACTCTCAAGGAGGTCTTATGGCTTACGATACACTGATACTGGAAAGGGAGGGTGCGGTTGGAATAATTACACTTAACAGGCCGCCGGTAAACCCATTTAATTACGCGGCGATCGACAACCTTGGCAAGGCGATGGCAGAACTGGAGAATGACAAATCTGTCCGCGCGATACTGATTACCGGCGGTGGCGAAAAGGCGTTCTCGGCCGGGTTTGATATTGCCAGTTTTGCCGATCCTATGAACGTATGGCTGCCGAGATTGGGCCACATGGTTTTTAACCGCATCGAAAGGGGCTCCAAGCCGGTTGTGGCTGCCATTAACGGGTTTGCCCTGGGTGGAGGATTGGAACTGGCCATGGCCTGCCATTTCAGGGTAATGGTCGACGCTGAGAAAGCTACACTGGGCTTTCCCGAGATCAACCTCGGAATCATACCGGGATGGGGCGGTACCCAGAGGCTGCCGAGACTGGTCGGGCGCACCAGGGCGTTGGAGATTGTCCTAATGGGCAGAAGGATCAATGCTAAGGAAGCCTATGATTGGGGTCTACTCAATAAAGTTTCGAAACCGGGAGAAGTGCTTAAAGATGCCAAGGAATACGCTGTCGCCCTGAGCAAGCGTGCGCCGTTAGCTCTTAAAGCCATATTAAACGCCGTTGTCCTTGGCCTGGATACGAATATGGCGGCCGGTATTGAGTTAGAACTGGCCGGCTCCCAGATGGTTGGAACGTCCAAGGACGCCATGGAAGGTATGACCGCTTTCATGGAAAAACGTGAAGCAAAATTCATTGGCGAATAAAATAAAATATTAATAGGAGGTTAGATCAATGAAGGCCGAGGACATTAAAAAAATCGCGGTGGTAGGGTCTGGTGACATGGGACACGGCATAGCCGAGGTCGCCGCTATGGCCGGCTACAAGGTCAACATGTACGACATCAAGCAGGAATTTGTCGACAAGGGCATAAACAAGATCAAGGACAGCCTGGCCAAACAGGTCGCCAAGCAGAAGATGACCCAGGAAGCCATGGACAAGACTAATGGACTTATCGCAGGCTTCACGGTACTCAAGGACGCAGTTAAGGACGCGGACTATGTTATCGAAGCGGCCCCGGAAATAATGAAGCTCAAGCAGGATATCTTCAGGGAATGTGATGAGGCCGCTCCCAGGCATGCCATCCTGGCCTCCAATACCTCCAACATGAGCATCACCGAGATAGCCTCGGCAACCAAGCGGCACGATAAGGTTGTTGGCCTGCACTTCTTCAATCCGGTAGCCATGATGACCCTGGCCGAGGTGATCAGGGGCGATAAGACATCCAACGAGACCATGGACGTGAGCTTTGACCTGATGAAGACCTGGAAGAATTTCAGGGGCGCCATGGTACCGATCAGGGTTGAGAAAGACACCCCGGCCTTTGTTTACAACCGGCTGGGCGCACCGGCCGCTTTGTACATGTCCGAGCTGTTGGAGAAAGGCGTGGTCACCCCCGAGGCTGCCGACGCGAAAGTTAAATCCATGGGCTTGCCCATGGGCCCCTTTGAGACGTTTGACTTCGTGGGGCTTGACATCATTTTCCATAGCCAGGAATATTTGGCCAAAAAACTTTCAGACGAATACAAACCGCGCAGTTGGCTCGAGAAAAAGATGAAGTCAGGTGAGCTGGGCAAGAAGACGGGCAAAGGCCTTTTCGATTGGCCGGCTGGGGCACGTCCTGCCATCGATGTGAGCAAGGCCGATCCCAATTTTGACCCCATGGATATCATCTGCCTGCAGGTGAACGAAGGTACCAAGCTGATTGA
>CAIYTC010000150.1 GCA_903929005.1 uncultured Dehalococcoidia bacterium
AGTTCGAGCAGGTCCCGTCTCAAACTTTCTGCGCTCAATACATCGAGGGCTGAAAAAGGCTCATCCAGGCATAGCAGTTCCGGTTCGACTGCCATGGCACGCGCAAACCCGACCTTCTGCCGCATCCCGCCGGACAACTCCCTCGGATAGGCGGTTTCAAATCCATCCAGCCCCACCCTGTCCAATAATTCAACAGCTTTGACCGCGCTGTCCCTACTGCCTAAACCCTTGGCCTCCAGAGCTACCTCGACGTTCTGCTGTACAGTCAACCAGGGAAACAGTGCGAAGGTTTGGAAGACGATAGTGGCATGGGGGTTGACGCCGGAGACGGGTAGGCCGCGGTAAAGCACCTCTCCGGAGGAAGGCTTCTGCAGGCCGGCTACAATACGCAGCAAGGTGCTTTTGCCGCAACCCGAAGGTCCAACGATTACGACGAACTCGCCTTCATATACCTTAAGGTAGACATCGCTGACAGCGGTGAATGTCCTTTCCCGGCTTTTATATTGCTGGAATATGCTTTTGAGTTCAAGCAATTCAATTTGCATCAGCTTATTTTACTCCATCACGAATCGTTCTTCCGCCAACCTATATAACCGCCGCCAGAAGAAACGGTTGATTAGCACTACCGTGATTACCATGCTGATTGTCGATGCCAGCAGCCTTGGAAAGTCGCCCTTGGCGGTAGCCGAGGCAATCATGGAACCGATGCCGTTAATCTGAATTACATTGCCTCCAAATTCAACGTATTCAGCAATAATACTGGCATTCCAGGCCCCACCGCCCGCGGTTATCAGGCCCGTGATGATGAACGGGAAAAGCGAAGGCAAAATCAGCACCCTCCACCTCTGCCAGAAGTTCAGTTTCAACAGGGAGGAGGTATATCGCAGGTCCTGCGGGATAGTGCTGCTGCCCGCTATGATATTGAACAGCAGGTACCACTGCGTACCCATCAACATCAGCAGGACGGCGGTGATGTTTAACCCCGCCGGCAGCGAAATGAAGAACAGCACAAAAACAGGAAACAGCGCCGTCGCAGGTATGGATGCAGCTATCTGCACAACCGGTTGAAAAAAGTTTGCCAGCTTCTTATTTGTGCCGATGGCTACGCCGACGGGGATAGTCCAGGCCAGCGCGATAACCAGGGCAGCGACAACCCTGAGCAAAGTAAGCAAAAGGCCGGATGTAATGTCTTTCCATTCTTCCCAGGAAACCTGTACAAGCAATTGACTTGCGAAAACCGCGCCTGCAATCAGTCCCGCGGCAACGGTGATAAGCACGCTATACCGCACAAAATGATGCTGCTCTTTCTCCTTATTACCGGCAACGCTGGCCGAGGCTATCCGGTAAAAAATCCCGTCCATCCACGTATTAATCGGGTCAATAGTGTAATGTGAGACAGCCTTCAGCGCGCCGGTTTTTTGCAGAAGACCATAGAACCACGAAGTCGGGGCTTCCTCGTTTTCCACCATCTCCAGCTTGAAGCGGTTTGCCCTGGCGATAAGCGGCCGCCATACTAATTGGTCAAGCGCAATGATGATAGCCAGCAAAGTCAGTAACCCGAACAGCAGCGCCGTCCCGTCGTTCATAATCACCGCTTCCTTAAGGTAGGAACCAAGCCCGGCCAATCTAAAATCTTTCCCTTCCACGGTGAACATCTCGGCCGCCATGAGAAAGAACCAGCCTCCTGACCAGGACATCATGCTGTTCCATACGAAGCTGACCTGAAAAAACGGGAGGTCCAGTGTCTTAAAGCGCTGCCAGGAGTTGAATTTAAAAACGCTGCTGGCTTCCTGCAACTCCGTGGGAACAGTCTTCAGTGATTGGTAGAAGGCGAAGGTGAGATTCCAGGCCTGGCTGGTGAAAATCAATATGACGGCAGCGGCCTCGGTAGCCAGTCCCACCGGAATAAATGCGCTGAGGCTCAGCAATACAACCGGTAGAAAAGATAGTATGGGAACACTCTGGAAAACATCAAGCAGCGGCATCATGACCTGTTCATTTTTTTTACTGTGGGCGGCTGCATAACCGTAAACCAGGGTAAAGGCAACCGATAAAATATACGCGGCGCCCATCCTCAGTAGAGAATACAGCGCGTACCATGGTAATGCTTGCGGCTGAAGCGATATAACCGGCCCGCTGATATAATCAGGAGCAGCGAAGGCAACCCGGATGCCCAGCCCTGCGAGTGCGGTCAACATGACCAGGATAACAATAGTCTGCCAGACCCTGGTACGCTCCACAGGTTGTTCGGTTTTGAAAGTGTTTATCTCTTCGGTCATTCCACTAATCAGCTATCCCTGCAACATAGATTTTCAATATCTCGCGAATTATAGTACCAATATCGACTCCATGGAAAGCGCAATTGACGAAAGAGGGCTTTTACAGGTAATATCTTTAATATTACCAAAGCAAAAAGTAAAATCAAGCTCAGACAAAATAAATAGCAAGGAGGCCGCTGTGAAGAAAAAGGGGAACTCCGGCAAAGTCATCAGGATCGTTTTAATTAGTCTTTTAGCTGTCATTATTCTATTGTCCGGTGGAGGTTTCGCCTATTATTTGTCCATGGTCAACAGCCCGCAACCCCAGGTTGACGGCAACCTGCAGGGGAAGGGGCTTAAGGACGGTGTGGAGATTATCCGCGATGCAAACGGCATACCGCATATCTACGCCAAAAATATGCATGACCTTTTCTTTGCGCAGGGTTATGC
>CAIYTC010000151.1 GCA_903929005.1 uncultured Dehalococcoidia bacterium
AGGAAATTGATGCGGCTCGCTACGCTGCCAGCGCCATATTAGCCGGGGAACTCTGGCAATGAAAAGAGGCGAGATATGGTGGGCAGAACTGGAACCACCCGCCGGAAAACGTCCCGTGTTGCTTCTCTCAAGGGACGAGGCCTATACTGTCCGCTCGCTTGTAATCATAGCTCCGGTTACCACACGGATACGCGGTATAGCTGCTGAAGTTCCGCTGACAGCTGAAGACGGCTTGTCCCAGGCATGCGTGGTAAATCTGGATGTTATCACTACCATCCCAAAGGATTGCCTCCGTAGGCGGCATGCCATATTAAACCGCCATAAATTGAAGGAAATTGAAGCGGCCATACACTTCGCTCTGGGATTGGACCAGTAGCAACTCCCGCATCAATATTTATACTCCAAACAGAATAAGTTCGGAATATATTAGAACGTTTATCTTATTTTCCTGTAAGCAATTGCTGGAGCGCTGGGATAAGCCATTCATTTTCAAACAAGAGTTTGGGAACCGTCCATGGTGGCCCACCATATGATCAATATCCTGGAGAATTGTGCCTGTCCAATCCTTCTTCGGTAATCTGGAATTATTGAAGCAGGATGCATTCGGTTAGAGAAGCCTGTTTATCATCAGGGCAGACCAATTGGTACCGACCAACTTTAATATTCTGCCCTTTGAATACGTTATCGGCCACGAGACCTCTTTTTATTGGAAATTTGTTTGATGTCAGATAGCGCTGGTGATAGAATCTGTATCCTGATGTTCAGGCTGATGGTTATGCTTGTACTGATGAGCTTGATGCTCATTTCAGAGGCTTGTGCCACTCCTGCTGCCACTACTAAAAAAACAGTGCCCTCTACTCCGGTTGGGCAGGCGCCGGCATCCACAACTGCGCCGTCGATAGTTGACAAACCGGTTATCAAAGGCCCAAATCTCCTGACGAATCCCGGTTTCGAGCTTGGTTCAAAAAACCAGCCGGAAGGCTGGACGATGACGGGATGGAAACCAGGAAAATTCCTTTGGGATACCGCTGTGGCTCGCTCCGGCGGCCACTCCGTGAAGATCGAAGCGCAGCAAGCCAATGATCTGCGGTGGATACAAAAGGTCAGCGTCCTTCCCAACTCCCAATACCAGTTTACTGCTTGGGTGCGTACAAAGGATGTGGGACATAGCCTGGATGCTAACGACACAGGCGCCAACCTGTGTGTTGAAGGCGCTTATTCATGGTCTGAGGACCTGAAAGGAACCAACGATTGGACTCTCCTATCCTTTGACATCCTGACAGGTCCTGCGGATTCCTTCCTCACTATTGATCTGCGACTAGGGTTCTATTCCGGCACTAACACTGGGATTGTGTGGTTTGACGACGCTTCTCTGCAGAAGATTGGAGATGGTAATTATGTGTTATCTGAGGGACAGCACATTACATTACAGTTGTTCACATCAGATGCCAGCCTGATAAGCGACTTGCCCGGTTGGCTGCAGAAGCTGGATATGGCTTATGAGCTTCTTGAGGAGTTGGCCGGATCGAGTCCCTATGATGGCGCGAAGATAACTATAAGAGAGGTTATTACCACGAAATATGGTGGTTTGTCAGGCAACCCCATTCTGATGAACCAAAAGACTCTCCAAATCGAAAAATTAAACAATCCCACCGATCTCGATTTTGGCGTGATACATGAGCTTGGCCACGATTTTGACATACCACCCTATTCGACGTTTTACATAGGGGACGGAGCCATTAATGCCGAAGGTTGGGCGAATCTCAAACTTGTGTACGTGGCGGACCAGATGTCCATTTTGTTTCCGGAAGCAACGTTCTGGGGGGATGGCCGTAATTATCAGATAGGCGAGACAGGCTCTATTTTTGAGAAAAAGTGGGCCACGCCATATCTCCAGGCAGGCCGGCGCGATGGCCTACAGATGAACCATGATGTCCTGACCGGACTGCTTTACTCTTTAAAAGGGCAGATAGGCTGGGAGCCGTTTAAATTAACATTTCGGGACTACCAACCATACAGTAAGGGCCATTCCACTATGGCAAGTTCCGTTGACAGGATGAGACTGTTCGTTACGTTGCTAAGTAAGAACAGCGGTGTAGACCTGGCTCCAACATTCAGGTTATGGGGTTTTGATATTCAATGAGGCAATACAAGCCGTTACTTAAAGACTAAATGTTAAATTAAAGGTTCTGTATATCGTACACGCTGGCCCATCATTACAATTCACACTATTCCTTTTTCATGTGCTATTATGTGTCCAAACTGCTCTTTTCTTGAGGCTTAAAATATGGAAACGAAATTGAAGATGATTCACTGGAAAGGGGACAAATTCTGGGCCGGCAAGTTGTTAGATCATCCTGAAATAATGACCCGGGGCAGGAGGTGGAGCTTATCAAGCCTCATCTCGTCTTTTCAGTCCTGCTCAAAGACGGCTCAAAGATACGTTATCCTATATCTCCGTCTCTCCTTCAGGGCTGACTTCCCTGACTATACCGAGTATGAACCCTTGGCCGCCCCGCTTGATAACTTTAACGCGGACTACTACAGGCAGCCTTGTGCCGTCCTTACACAGATGTACAGTTTCAAACCTGCTTTCTTTATGCTGTGAAACTTGCTTTAGCCTGATTTCCGCCCTGCGCCTGAATTCCGGAGTATTTATACTCACAATATTCATTTTTATAATTTCATCAAGGGTATAACCCGTGGTTTGACAAACGGCATCATTGACATATACGATATTGCCTTTCATATCCATCAGGAAGACCGAGTCCGTGACTAAATCAAGCATTTCCGCCCTCAACGACAGTTCATCCTGCAACTTTTTTTCTTCGGTTACATCATAAAAAAATGCCATATGCGCCGGCTTGCCTGAATAAATAACCCTGTAACTGAACGGTTTTACGTATTTAATCTCCCTGCTCTTCGTGATGAAAGGCCACGTCACGCCGGTAGGGATTTCATCACCGGCCTGTATCATGGCAAAGCGCGCAGAGAGCTTGTCACGGTAGTCCGGGTGCGCTAACTCAACAGCCGACTTATTAATCACTTCATTAAATTCATAGCCCAGCATGGCGCATCCTGCTTTATTTACCCACATGATTTTCTCATCCTGGATAAGCACCAAACCTTCCCTGATTTTTTCCACATAGCTGTAAATGATAAACTGCATTTCATGCAGTGCTATATCCATAGACTTCAGTTGAACCAGCGTCTCCTCAAGCATGGCAATGCGTTTACCCAATCCATCCACCAGGTCTGTTAACGGTCCTATTATCTGATCAGGCTGTTGCGTCTTATCAAACTCCCAACCGGTAGCTCATAATGCAGTCCCGCCAAATTTTCTCTGCCAGGCTTCCACCCTGGCCATAGCCAGTCCGGCCTTTTCGATAGAACTGAATACCGGCAATCCGGCGGCAACAAACGCTGCCTGAACCTTCAGCAGCTCTTCTGTCCCGGGCATGTCGGAAGCCCGTCCCAGCGCCAATATCACCGGCTTCTGCGTTTCTACATTTGCTTTATGTAAAGCCTCCACGGCAGGTTTCAAAAAGAATTCGTTGGAAAAGCGGCCTTCGCCCCACCTGGTCACCGGGTGAAAACCCATATGATACATGATCATGTTAACTTCGGGGGCCCGCCCCAGGACTTTCATAGTCCTGTAGATTATATCGGGATATGCAAGGTTGGTTGCATCCAGCGGGTTGGTAAAAATAGCCCCCGCGTTGGGCAGAAAGGCTTTAAGCTCATCCTGTATCCGGGGCGAAAGCACGCTTAGTTGCAGGCCTGTTTTCTCCATACTGTCGCCGGCCTCCACGCTGGGACCGCCCCCAACTCCAACTACGGCAATGCCACGTCCCGCCGGGTAAGGGGTAGCGCGGCTCAAGACAACCAGGACATCTATCAATTCCTGTATGTCATCAACCTGTATGGTGTTTACCTGCCTGCAGAGGGCCTGGAATACCCTGACCGAGGATGTTATGCTGGCTGTATGGCTCATTGTTGTACGCAAGCCGGCATCCGAGGTACCGCCCTTATAAATCACCACCGGCTTCTGGCTGGCCGCTTTCTCCAGCACCCCGCGGAAGCGGTTACCGTCCCTTACTCCCTCTATATAAACAGCAATAATCCTAGTCTCAGCATCAGCGGTGAAATACTCAAGTAATTCACATTCATCTATATCCAGGGCATTCCCATAGCTGATCACTTTGCTGAACCTGAGGCCGCGTAGACCCGCATGCAGGGGCATATCCTGTGAATGCCCGCCGCTCTGTGACATAAAGGCGATGCCCCCCTGTTCCATGGGCATTCGCGTAACAGAGGTCAAGCGCGCTTTGGGCACAAAAAGTCCGGTACAGTTCGGCCCTATGATGCGGAAACCACCATTTCTGGCCTTCTGCAGCATAATTTTTTCCAACTCAGCGCGGCCTTTCTCCCCACTTTCACTGAAGCCTGCTGTGAAAAAATGAACCGATTTGACTCCCTTCCTGGCACAATCGTCAAGTATGTCCAGCGACCTTTCAGCCGATACGCAAACGATCACATGATCTACTTGCTCCGGTATGGCAAACACAGATGGATAGCAGGTTAATCCAAAGGCTTCAGTATATTTCGGGTTTACCGGATAGATGGCGGGAAACCCCGCATCCTGCATTGAAATCACGCAAAAAGCAGCAAAGGTCATCCAGTTTACGGGCGATACGCCAACCACTGCTACACTGCGCGGGTTGAAAATTTCATCCAGGCTTGCCCGGGGAGCTTCTAACATGGCATTTATCATATCAACACGAGGCCGTATTATCAATGTTTTACTGCGCAGACGTTTTATCATAGACGAAGCCCTATTTGACAGGCTATTTAAACTGGGCTTCTAATATCCCGCCGGCCGCAGCCTATATTCCGGGTACATGGTAAGCAGTTTTCCAGTTTAATCAGCAGCAATCACAACTTCAGTTAATAACCTGCCTAAAAACCTGGTTGGAGGTTAGCACCATATCGGGTGGCAGCCTGTATTTATGGCCTGCTTTCAGCAGCATTTTTTGTCCGGCCAATTTATTCAGCCGATCGCTCAGGCGCCCCATATTAGCCTGGCCGTAACGGGCAGACAGGCCGGCCAAATCCAATCCCTCCTGGAGCAGGCGCAGGCGTAGCATCGCTTCCTCGGCGGATTTGTGAGCCGCGTCAAGAGTTTCCTCCTCTTTATCAATTGCTACAGGGTTATCTATATATTTATCGAGGCAGGCGGCATTCTTAAAGCGTTTACCCTGGATGTGCGATGCCGCGCCCGGGCCAAGTCCCAGGTATTCACCACCCCTCCAATAATTCAGGTTATGCAGACACTCGTTGCCGGGCACAGCGAAATTGGAAATCTCATAGTGAACAAACCCGTTCTCTTTCAGGTAGCGGGCGGCTAACTCGAACAGCCCGGCCTGCGCGTCATCGTCCGGCAGCCCCGGCGGCGTATGCCTGGCAAATTCGCTGCCCGGTTCAACCGACAGGCAATAGGCCGAGATATGCGTCACCGCTGAATGCAACAGGCCGCAAAGCGTGTTTTCAAGGCTCCCGGGGGTCTGACCAGGCAGGCCCACTATGATATCCGCTGATATATCTTCAAAGCCGCAGTCCCGCGCCTTAGCGATTGCCGCCAGTGCCTGGCCGGCATTGTGCAGCCTGCCGGACTTTGCGAGCTCATCATCATTTAACGACTGCACGCCGATGGAAAGACGGCTTATACCGCAGCCAACCGCAGCGTCCAGGAATTCACTGTTGGCAGTATCCGGATTGGCCTCGACGGTTGCCTCGTGCAGCTTCGTGAGGTCGAAGCAACCCGCTAAACCGTTCATCAGTTGCTCAAGCCCGGCAGCGCCCAGTAAACTCGGCGTGCCTCCTCCGATATAAAGTGTATCGAAGCCCGGGCCGCGATACTGCCCTGCCTCCGGACAGATTGCCGCGGCCTTCGGCCTCGCAATGACATGTGTATCGAAGCCCGGGCCGCGATACTGCCCGGCCTCCATCAATAGCGCATTGAGATAATCGCCCAGCAAATGCAGCTTGCCCGCTTCAGAATAAAAGTCACAGTAATAACATTTGCTGACGCAGAAAGGTATATGTATATACAATCCCTGCATTTTGCCCTGCCTAATCGTCTATTTTCATCAATGACAGGAAGGCTTCCTGCGGCACCTCCACAAATCCAACCATCTTCATCTTTTTCTTGCCTTCCTTCTGCTTTTCCAGCAGCTTCCTTTTGCGCGTAATGTCGCCGCCGTAGCATTTGGCCAGCACATCCTTACGCCTGGGGAAGATGTCCTCACGCGCGATCACCTGTGCCCCGATAGCTGCCTGCAGCGGTATTTTAAACAGATGTTTGGGGATGGTCTTGCTCAACTTGTGTATCAACGCCCTGCCGCGTGCAGCCGCACCCTCCTTGGGCGCTATGTAGGAGAGAGCATCGACTATCCCGTTATTTACGATTATGTCAACCTTGACCAGGTCGCCCGCCCGGTAGCCGTTCAGCTCATAATCCATGCTGGCGTACCCGCGGCTGACGCTCTTAAGCCGGTCGTAGAAATCGGTTATCATGTCAGCCAGCGGCAGGTCGTAGATAAGGATAGCCCGCCGGTCGTCGGGATGCTCAATACCTACCAGGGCGCCGCGCTTGGCCTCGGCCAGTTCCATGCAGGGCCCGACATGAGTGGATGGAACAATTATCCTGGTCCTGATGATGGGTTCCTCAATGTGCTCGACCTGCCCCTCCAAGGGGAACTTGGAAGGGTTATCCAGCATCAATATATCGCCATTCTTGCAGAAAACCTTGTAGATAACCGAAGGCATGGTGGCAATGATATCCTGTTCATATTCCCGTCTCAGCCTCTCCAGGGCTATCTCCATGTGCAGCATGCCCAGGAAGCCCATGCGGTAACCAAAACCCAGCGCCGCCGAGTTCTCTTTCTCGAAGACAATTGAAGAATCGTTGAGCTTGAATTTCTCCAGCGCCGCGCCCAATTTGCCGTAGTCGCTGGTTATAATGGGATAAACGCCGCAATAGACCATGGATTGCGCCATCCTGAAACCTGGTACGGCCGCTTCCTCCGGGTGGTCGGACGAAACTACGGTGTCTCCCACGTGTATCTCGCCGGCGTTCCTGATCAGCGCCACGACATACCCGACCTCACCCGCCTGCAGCACGGGGCACTGGGCCAGGCCGAGGCTGAAATACCCGACCTCCTCGACCTCATAGATCTTCTCGGTGGATTTAAGCAGTATTTTATCCCCGGCCTTTAAGCTTCCTGCGAATACCCTCAGGTGCGGGATGACACCGCGGTAGGCATCGTAAAACGAGTCGAAGATCAGGCACTTTAAAGGAGCGTCCGCGCTGCCGGAAGGAGGAGGAACCCTCTCCACTATGGTTTCCAACAACTCGGCCACTCCGCTGCCGTCCTTGGCCGAAACCAGCAAAATGTCCTCGATGCTCAGTCCCAGCATCGAGTACAACTGCAAAGAGCAGTCATCCACCATGGCATTGGACAGGTCGATCTTGTTGATTACAGGTATGATTTTCAAACCGGCGTCCAGCGCCAGGTTGGCATTGGCGATAGTCTGGGCTTCTACGCCCTGCGTGGCGTCCACCAGCAGCACAGCGCCCTCACAGGCCATCAGGCTGCGCGATACTTCGTAATTGAAATCCACATGCCCCGGCGTGTCTATCAGGTTCAGGATATATTCACCGCCATCCCTGGTTTTATAAGGTATCCTGACCGACTTGGCCTTGATGGTGATGCCCCTTTCCCGTTCAAGTTCCATGCTGTCCAGCATCTGGTCCATGCTCGTCTTGCGGACCATGCCGCTAAGCTCCAGTATCCTGTCAGCTAAAGTGGATTTCCCGTGGTCGATATGAGCAATGATGCAGAAGTTGCGTAAATTATTCATCTCAATAAAAAGCAGGATAACTGCCGTGCTAAATAGCAGTTACCCTGCAATTGTCGCCGCTTATGTTATTATACTACTCTTCGCTCACAGTCATTTTGCGCGCCAGTTTGAGCAGCATGCGCTGTTCGGCCGCAGCGATATTATGCCTGGTGCGGTCGATTACATCGGGATTCACCGAGACCGAGGTTATACCCCATTCCACCAGCTTTTCGGCAAA
>CAIYTC010000152.1 GCA_903929005.1 uncultured Dehalococcoidia bacterium
GCACTCGTCATTGCGATCCCTTTTACACTGTCATTGCGAGCGCAGCGAAGCAATCTGTCCGTCAGTGGCGTTATACCTTGAGATTGCTTCGTCGCTACGCCACTCGCAATGACGTTTTTGTGTTGTCATTGCGAACCCGAAGGCAGCGGCAATCTGACCCTCCGTGTATTTGATTTCATCACGATTCGTATGTATAATCAATATGTATCATTAATACATATTTGAGGTATACAAATGAAAACCACTGTTGAGATCGACGACAACCTGATTATAGAAGCCATGAAGGCAGTGAAGGTTAAGACCAAGCGGGAGGCTATTGAAATTGGATTACGCGAACTGGTGCGGCGCAAGAACCTGGCGGCGCTGAGAAAGGAACTGGGCACATTCGATCTTGATCTCGATTTGGATGAACTGGAGAAGCGGCGCGGTGACAGGTAAATACGTGCTGGTGGATACATCCGCCTGGATACTGGCTCTCAAGAAAGGCCCGGCTGTCCGGGCCAGGGGCGTTATAGACGGTCTTTTAGCCGGCGGCAGGATTGCGATCATCCCGGTCATACGCCTTGAGTTGCTGGGCGGGACAAAGTCACAGGTGGAGTTTCAGCGGTTAGACAGGCGTCTCGGCGCGCTTCACCAGTTGCCCCTGGCTCAATCAGAGTGGGACGAATCCGCCGGCCTGGCATTCAAATTAAGGCGCATGGGCATGACCGTTCCCTATATAGACATAATTATCGCCGCCGTTGCCATTTTACACGGGTTGCCGCTGATCCACGCCGACAGGCACTTTGACCTCATAGCGGGCGAGGTAAAGCTCAAAGCTGAGAACCTGCTGGGGTGACACAGTCCACAGTGGCTCCCTTTTCCCTCGTCATTGCGATCCCTTTTTCCTTCGTCATTGCGAGGCCGCCGCAGCGGCCGCGGCAATCTGTCCGTCAGTGGCGCTATGCCTTGAGATTGCTTCGTCGCCTGCGGGCTCCTCGCAATGACAGAACCAAAAACGTCAATGACGTTTTTGGAGAGGGCTCCCCGCAATGACGAATTGCTATTTCCGTCCCGCCATGACCCCTATGAAATTCTCCAGCAGCAACTGAGTCCTGTCCGGCGAATACCTGCGCTTGTCGCTCATATCCCCGTCTAAAACCAGGTAAGGGATATCCCGCTCCTTTAAAGCATCCCCGATCAGCTTCTGGGCTGCGCATGAATGGCGGCAGGCATCGGTGGAAAAGTGCACGACCCCATCCAATTTATACCCATCGATGATCTCGTTGATTCCTTTCAGGCGCTGCTCAATTGTCCCCACGTACGGGTTTTTCAGGCTCCATAATGCGAGGCTCTCAAAGGGAAGTTCCTCATCCAGTTCCCCCCAGTAGTTGCGGGCCAGTTCACCCATGACTATACTGACACCGTTCTCCCTGAATATCTGAGTTATATTGGTCGGCTGGGTCGGAAACCAGGCCAGCCAGGCTACGCGGTACTTCTCCGGGACCGGGTTTCCTTTCATGATCTTCTCCTGGCTCTCCTTTACCATGTCCAAGTAAATCTGCTCCTGGATCTCTCTACCTGCCAGCATATTGCTGAAGATGGACATATTCACCACGGGTATGCCGATGTATGGGTACGGAGTTACCTTCTGCAGGTCGGCCAGTTGTCCATAGGCGCGGCGGGCGCGGTTGGATACCCGTATACATTCGCGCAGGCGGTTAAGCTCAAACTCCTGGCCGCTCACCTCTTCGAGCTTTGCGGCGATGCGCCGGAGCTGCCCGGCGACATAGTCGACCGACTCTTTGCTTATCTCGTTGGGAACATCCAGCGATATCGACTCTTGGCCATAGTGCCCGGCCAGCGACTGGTTAGCCTTGGCCTTGCCGTCGCAGTAATATGACGATGTCAGCATCAGGTCGGCTTCTGGCATATAACCGAGCAGGCAACATCCCACAGCCAGCCGGTGAAACGAGCAAATATCGGTCGAGTAACCATCTTCCTCGGCCCTGTTCATAATCTCCACGGCTTTGTCAGCATCGAACATGGGCAGCAGGTTGGTGAAAATCTCAAAATCGAAGGGCACCACGTCAAAAGCCGCCAGCAGCTCCATGGGGAAGGAGTAAAAGGATGTCCACACGACTTTAGCATCTTTCCGGAAGGCTTCCACAAACGTGGAGGCTAACTGGATATTCATCCTCGTCCAGGCGCGCGGCTTCTGCTGATAGGCCGCTTCCAGGCCGCTCTTCATTTCCTCGTAGTATTTCTTTAACATATCTTTTTCCCTCAACTCTCCAGCGTTTCGATAAAAGCTTCCACCCGTGTCCGGAGCCTGCCGCTGTCGCTGAATAGATAATCATTCTCAACGAACAGCACGGGCGTACCGGCCTCTGTGAACCGCTTTACCAGATAGGGGATGTCATTCAATTGCTGGTCGCAATATTTCAGCGACGTCAGCAGCACACCATCTATCGCATATTCCTTAACTTTTTTTCCGAGCCGGGCGAATATTTCGGCAGGTGTGGCAGTCCTTGAGCAGCGAGGCTCCCCAAGGTATGCTGCTGCCAGCGCTCCATATACATCATGCGCATTTTCATCTACCCTGCGTTCAAAATATCTCGAGGCCGTGCACAGGTCGGCAACCGGCACTTCCGCCCCGGCGCGCTCTATGATCTCAAAAAGGCCGGGCCTGTCCATCACATTGCCGCTTACCAGGATGCGCGGCTTCTTACGGCCCTGCCCTGGCCCGGCCTGCTTCTTAACGCTGTCATATACTGACATCAATCTGCCTGCTGTATCCTGCCCGTCCCCTGAGAGCACCTCCAGGCCGAGTTTAAAAAGCTCGCTTCCATTGACCGGCAGCGGTGATTTTTTCTGCATGGCATAGAGTTCCTGCATACTGTGTCTTACCTGGTTTGCAGCCTTTACAGCTTTAGCCAGGGCACCCTCTTTAACCTCAGCCCCCGTCTTCTTTCCCAACTGCTGGGCAAAGATACGTAACTGTGAAGCAAAGTACTCGACGGCCAGGCCGTCGCAGTTCTTCGGTGCTTCAAGCATGTATACAAAATCATTTGGTACGTAAGCCTGCCAGGCATCGTACAGGCGGCGCATGCCGTCGCAGGAGCGCGTAAATACCACCCCGTCACAGGCAGACCCACCGCCGTCCAGGCCATCTGCAAACAGGCTCTTGATATAGGGGCACATATTGGGGTAAAGGTAGGCGTCGGCAGCCGCAGTCGTCTCCGCCCTGCCCTTCACCCGCACCGGTTTCAGCCCGGCGGCGGTTATGATCTCCACCGGCACCAGTGAACAGAAATAGCCGATACTGTTAAACGCTATGGGCATAACGCATCCCTCCCTGTTAAATTTCATTAACCTGTGCTACGTTCCATTATTGGTCAAAGTTAAATACGTTCTGCCCGGGGTAAACAAACTTATATTTCATGAAGTCCCCGGACACTATGTACATCGATGCCTCGAATGGCTCAACCAATTCATCAAAGGCCTTTACCTCTGTCACACCCAGCGCCTTTTTCATGCGCTTCATCTCAACGGCTGACACGGCTTTGACCGCAGCCCGGTTTATCTTGTTGGCCTTCTCAATCCCTATCTCCTGCACACAGTTGTAAAACCACATGGCATCATGCGTCATCCAACCCTTGTTGAGAAGCTCCTTGAGTTGCTTTGTTTCCGGCGTTTTTATCGGCATCTTACCGCCTCCGTCAATAATTATTGCCTGCTTAAATTTATAACATTTTCTTGCGGATAAAAAAAACTGGCCTCCTGTCCGCTGTGCAATCGCTCGATCCGGCGGGCGGGACGGGGTGGGATAGCCCCACAGAATGACAGCACATTGATGAATGTTATACAATAAGTATAGTTTCGGTGTAATCTTAATTAGCGCAGGGGGCATTGCTATGGTAAAGGCACTGGAAAAAGAATTTAAATATTATCTTGATAATCAAGACGAACTTGTCAAAGAGTACAATGGCAAGTTTGTAGTAATCCATTTATCCAGGGTGGTTGGCGCTTACGAGTCTGAACTTGAAGCTATTAAAGAGACTTCCAAGAAATATAAGCCGGGTACCTTTCTTGTACAGAAGTGTGAACAGGGAAATAGCAGCTATACTCAAACATATCATTCCAGGGTTGCCTTTATATAAAAACAACATATGGATATTGAAACCAATGCCTTCAATGTTGCTTACACTGGCATATCACCGGTATTAACTTCTGAAATCCATATAACCTCACCCTTTGAACCATCAAAGCCGCCCAAAGAGGCCGACCCCAAACAATTCCTTGCTATCTGGGATACAGGCGCTACTAATTCAGTAATTACGCAAAAAGTAGTTCAGGAATGTGGCCTTAACCCGATAGCAATTGTAAACGTACACACTGCCGGTGGTGAAGCCCTATCAAATGTATACCTCGTTAGTATCCGGCTACCCAATAAAGTAATAATCCCACAGATACGTGTTACCGAAGGGACGATTAGCGGGGATGCTGAAGTTATAATAGGGATGGATATAATTAACCGGGGTGACTTTGCTGTCACCAATAAAGACGGCAAGACCAACTTTACATTCAGGATACCCTCTATTGAATGTATAGACTTCGTGAAACAACAGGCGACGGTTACTCAAAGCAGTAATCAACCACACCAACAAGTGGGACGGAACGATCCTTGCCCGTGCGGGAGCGGCAAGAAATATAAGAAGTGCCACGGGCAATAGGCATACAAAGGCAACAAAGTACCCATATATTTAATACTTGCCACTTACACACACGGATATTAGCCAAATGCTATGGTAAAACCAGATAGCATCATGCGTCATCCAACCCTTGTTGAGAAGCTCTTTGAGTTGCCTTGTTTCCAGAGCCGCTAACGTCATTTTATCGTCTCCGTCAATAATTATTGCCTGCTTAAATTCAACACTTTGCGCAGGCTGCAGACAATAACCAGAGCGGCCGGCTCGTTGTTACATTCTTGAAGCGCCTTTTCGAGTAAAGACATAGGCTATGAATTTATAATAGCACATTTGTACTCATTAAAAAGGGGGGTGTCAGGATCTTTACGAATTACGGTGGTGAGCAACTGCAATTTAAAAATTATTTCTGGAAGGGGGTTGCGACCCCCCCCCGATAAGGAGTAAGATAGCGGGAGTTTAGGGATGTAATGGCATGGGTACGGTTATACCTGTTACTATTGAAAGGCTACCGGGAGCAAGACAAGGCAAGGGATATGCTTAACAAAAGGACGTGGTTAGATGGATAAAAAGAAGCAGCCAGCTAAAAGAGAAGATGCTGGGTCAGGGGCGGGCGACAGCGGGAGCAAGTAGGTAGAGGAGGCTCCGAATCAAGACGAGGTGAAATATCGAACTCTGTTTGAAGCGATTGCCGATGCTGCATTTCTGATTGACCAGCAGGCAGGCAACATCCTCGATGTAAACCCGGCGGCCACCCATTTATATGGTTATGCCAGAGAAGAATTTACCAGGCTTAAAAACACAGATATATCCGCTGAAGTGGAAGAAACGGCGCGCGCTACTCGTGAAATAGCGTCAATAATACCTGTGCGCTATCACAAGCGGAAAGACGGCAGCGTTTTCCCTGTGGAAATAACAGCCAGCACCTGTGAAATTGATGGCCGCACCCTGATCATCTGTACAGCCAGGGACATCACCGAGCGCAGGCTGACAGAGAGCGAGGAAAGGTTTCGGCTGGCTATTGCCGCGACCAAAGACGGGATATGGGAATGGGACATACAGTCCAATCAGGAGTACTTTTCTCCCCGCTGGTGCGAAATCATCGGATATTCTTTCGATGACCCTGAATTGTCGCACACATATAATTCATGGGCATCCAGGATTCACCCCGACGACCTGGACAGGGTTAGCAGAGCGTTAAAGGACCATCTTGAGAAGGGCGCGCGCTATGAAGTCGAA
>CAIYTC010000153.1 GCA_903929005.1 uncultured Dehalococcoidia bacterium
CAGGACAGTAGCCTGCCTTATGGCATCGTGCCGGTGGAGAACTCGCAGGAGGGCAGCATCAGCCGTTCCTACGACCTGCTGCTCGATTCCGAAGTCATGGTCTGCGGCGAGGCGCAGATAAGGGTCTCGCACTGCCTGTTAGCCAACCACGGCACAACGCCCGGCGGCCTAAAGAAGGTCTATTCCCACCCGCAGGCGCTGGCGCAGTGCCAGGCCTACCTGAGAAGGCTGGGCTGCGAGCTTATCCCATCCTACGATACCGCCGGCAGCGCCAGGATGATAAAGGACAAGCAGCTCATGGACAGCGCGGCCGTGGCCAGCGCGCGGGCGGCCCGGATTTATGACATGAATATCCTGGCGCGCGAGATTGAGGACAACCCGCGCAACACCACGCGCTTTTTCGTGCTGGGCAAACAGGATTCACCCCCGACCGGCCATGATAAGACCTCCATCGTCTTCCTGCTCAAGCACCGTCCGGGCACGCTGCACGAGGCGCTGGGGGAATTTTCCGGGCGCGGCATAAACCTGACCAAGATCGAGTCCCGTCCCACCCGCCAGAAGCCCTGGGAGTATAATTTCTACCTCGATTTCGAGGGGCACCGCACTGACGCTGCCATACAGGAAACGCTGGGGCGGCTGGAAGACATCTCGCTCTTCCTCAAGGTGCTGGGCTCCTACCCGAAGGCCAAACCGCTATGAATGAGGATATAAAATGAGGATAGCCATCATCGGCGGCTACGGCAAAATGGGCAGGTGGCTGGCCCGCGCACTGCGCACCGAGGCGGGACTGGAGGTCACCATAGCGGGGCGGGACGGAGCTAAGCTGCGCGAAGCCGCGCTGGAACTTGGCGTTGAGGCTGCCCCGGCCGATGAGGCCGTACAAAGCGCCGGCGCGGTCATCCTTTCCGTGCCCATCGACAGCTTCGAGGCCATATGTAAAGAGATAGCACCATCCGTAAGTCCCGGGCAATATATCCTCGACCTCACTTCCATCAAAGCGCGCCCGGTTGAGATCATGCATAAATATTTCAGAGGCTGCCGCGTGCTGGGCACGCATCCTATGTTCGGCCCCGGCGCCGCTACCGTCAGTGGCCATCGCGTCGTGCTCACACCCACCAACGCCGAGGAGCAGGCGCTGGCGGGGATAATCCATCGCTACCTCGAAGAGCGTAGCGCTACGGTAGCTGTTATGTCCCCCGCCGAGCATGACGAACTGATGGCCATCGTGTTAGGGTTATCGCATTTCATCGCCCTGGTATCGGCCGATACTTTGCTTAGCCTGGGCAAGCTTAAAGGGGCGGCGGCCGTCGGCGGCACCACTTACCGCCTGCTGCTGACACTGGCTGAAGCCGTCGTCTCCGAGGACCCGCAGTTTTATGCGACACTGCAGATGAACCTGCCGGGGATGGTTGAAATCGAGGATGTCTTCCTGGCCAAAGCCAGGGACTGGGCCAGCGTCGTCAAAGGCCGTGATGCACAAAGCTTCGCACGCCGGATGGATCAGATCAAATCCCGATTTACGCAGGAAGATCCCGGGTTCGCCGATGCCTATCATAACGCCTACAGGCTGCTCTCCGAAAAAGAGAGGCCGTAAAACCGGGCCAGGCTTGCTTTTACCCTCGTCATTGCGGGCCTTATTTTACCTCGTCATTGCGATCCCTTTTACCTTCGTCATTGCGAGGCCGCAGGCCGTGGCAATCCTACCCGCACTCGTCATTGCGATCCCTTTTACCTTCGTCATTGCGAGGCCGCAGGCCGTGGCAATCCTACCCGCACTCGTCATTGCGATCCCTTTTAC
>CAIYTC010000154.1 GCA_903929005.1 uncultured Dehalococcoidia bacterium
CTCCGGACAGGTTGCCGCCGCCCCGCGGCAATGCTGGAGTCACGTACCCGCCAACGGCAGCGAAAGCTGCAACCCGCGATCTGCAAGCATAAAACTGGTAAGTATATCTATATCATTTAATATTAGGAGGTTAGACAGTGAAAAGGAGAATCGCATTCATCACCCTGGCCATGGTGGTCATGGCCCTGCCGCTGCTCATATCATGCAGTCCGGCAGCCACCCCACCCGTACCGCCTGCAGAGGTAAAAACACTCAAGATCGGTGCCTCGCTGCCCTTCACCGACAGTATGGGCATCGACACCAAGAAGGCGCTGGAAATGATCGTGCCTGCCTTTAACCAGGCCGGCGGCCTTACCGTAAAAGGCCAGCAATACAACCTCGATTACTTACCCTATATCTATGACGACAAATACACGCCCGACGGTGGGCGTGCGGCCGTCGAGCGCCTGGTCAACGAGGACAAGGTTAAATTCATCGTAGGCCAGATAGGCTCGGCCCCCATTGTTGCCGGTCTGACCGTGACTGAGCCGGCCAAGGTGCTGGTATTCTGCGGCGGCGCATCGGATAAGATTATCAACCCGAACAACAAGTACGTGTTCGGCACCGCCGTTTGGAGAACCAACCTGCCGCCGCTGTTCCCCTACCTGAAGCAGGCTTTCCCCAACGCTAAGACCATGGTTAACCTGTCACCTGACGATGAAACCGGCAAGAACCTGGCGCGCGACAACAGCAAGGTGGCAACCGCTGCCGGGTTCACCGTGCTTGACTCTGTCTACTACCCCCGCCCAACGCAGGATTTTGCACCTTTCGCCACAAAGATAGTCTCGCTGAATCCCGACGTTGTGAATTTCCCTGGCACCGCGGCAGGCACCCCATTCGGCCTGCAGTTGAAGGCCCTTTATGAGGCCGGTTACAAGGGAGCTTTGGTCAGCCCCATGCCACCCAACCTGCCGGAGGTGCTGGCAGTAGCGCCCAAGGAGGCGCTGGAAGGCATGGTGACTATCATGCCGCCCACCGATGTGCCCAGCCCGACGTCTATGGCCAGCCAATACCAGAAGGACTGGACCGCCAAGTACGGTCAGTGGTCCGTGGCCAGCCTGCAGTGGATACCCGCTTTCTATGCCTTCGTGGAAGCCGTCAAGCAAGCTGACAGCCTGGATCCCGAGGCAGTTGCCTCCAATATATCTGCCAACGGCCTTTCCTGGGAGAGCCCCAACGGCAAGGCTATGCTGGTCAAGCGCCCGGATTACAAGAATAACAGGTTCTGCGACACGGTTTCGTCGCTAAATTTCGGCAAGTTCACCAACGGAAAATATCAGTTCCTCGGTTCAATATCCGCAGAAGACCTGGCAAAGGCCAACGAAGCCGCTTTTGACGGCGGCAGCTGGAAGTAATATAACCGGCTTTCAGCAACCGGCCGGCATTGCCGGCCGGTTGCTGAATACACCTGATCATTGAACCCATGCCGCGGGCGGCAATTCTGTAGGCCTGCCTGAAAGAATAATTTAATGTCCCTTAGCCTGTTTGTTCAAGTGCTGGTCAACGCCCTGACGATCGGTTCCATATACGTGCTTATGGTGCTGGGATTGGATATTATCCTGCGCGGCACAAAAATACTGAATTTCGCCCATGGCCAGCTTTACATGCTCGGGGCATATGTAATGTTCCTCTTCTTCCAGGCGCTCCATTGGAACTTCCTGCTCTCACTGGCCCTCACCGGCCTGGCCCTTGGCCTGGCCGGTATGCTGATCTACCTGAGCGTCTTCGCCACGCTGGCAAGGCGCTTCACCCCGACTACAACCTTTTCCTACAGGCTGTTGCTGAGCGCCATGGCCTCCGTAGGCCTGATGATGATACTGCAGCAGGGCACCCTGCTTTGCTTCGGCACCCAGGAACGGGGTATACAGCCCCCCTTCCCGCAGATAATCGATTCTTTCGGTGTGCGCGTTTCGCTGATGCGGCTGGTCATAATCTTAACGAGCCTGGTCATTTGTGTCCTCCTGTACCTGCTTATGAACAAGACATCACTAGGCAGGTTAATGCGGGCCGTAAGCTATGACCCGGAAGCCGTCACGCTGCAGGGCGTCAACACTTTCTGGGTTTTCGTATTTTGCTTTGCCCTGGGCAGCGCGCTGGCCGGGCTGGCCGGCGGAATCATCGCGCCCGCGTTCTCGGTCACCCCGGTGATGGGTCAGGACGTAATTTTCCTGTCTTTACTCGTGCTCCTGGTGGGCGGCATCGGCAGCTACCGCGGCACGATCGCGGGCGGTTTATTGATTGGTTTGCTGCTCAGTTTCGGCTTCCAGTTCCTGGGAGGTATAGCGGAGCTTTTCGTTTTTATGCTGGTTATTGTTATTCTTATTTTCAGGCCAGGAGGATTGCTTGGTGAAGCTGCCGGATAGCCTCGCCCTGGTTAAGGCTCACCGCTACAAATGGATAGCCATAGCGATTGTCTTGATAGCCCTTACGGCGCTGCCCCTCCTCATAGAAAACAACTACATCAAGCACCTGCTCATCATGGCATGCGTAGGGACCATACTCGGCATGACATTCAGCATGCTATTCAGTGCCGGGCTGATCACCCTGGGCGCGGCAGCTTTTTACGCGGTGGGGGCTTACTCCTCCACTATCCTGGTGATGAATGCCGGGTTGTCCTTCTGGGCAGCAATACCACTTACACTTATCATCACCGCTGTGCTGGCGCTGGGTTTCGGAGCCGTCTTCGTGCGGAACGCGGGCGTTGCCTTTGTTATCATCACTCTTATCTTTGTGCAGGTGGTCGTACTCGCCGTGGCCCAGGTTGAATTCCTGGGCGGGTGGGGAGGGATAATCGGCATACCCAGGCCTGACCCCATCGGAAAGGTGAATTTTGCCACCAAGACCGATTATTATTACCTTATCCTTGCCATGCTGCTGCTGACTATCGTGGTTTTTAATGCGCTCTATTCATCGAGGATAGGCCGCGCCTGGCGCGCCATCAAGCTGAGCCCTAACCTGGCGGGGACTCTGGGCATAAACCCCTACCGTTACAGGCTGCTGGCCTTCGTGGTGGGTTCAACCACGGCGTCGCTGGCCGGCTGTTTCTACGCTCATTATTCCCAGTCTATTACACCGGGTGCTTTCGGTGGCTGGTTGAGCATTTACGTGCAATTGTACGCGGTGCTGGGCGGACTGGAATTCTATATACTCGGCCCGGCCATAGGCGCGCTGGTGATGACCTTTGTACCGGAATACCTGCGCATAGTAAAGGAATGGGAGCCGATCATCACAGGTGTGCTCTTGTTGATCGTCATCCTGTTTTTCCCGGGCGGGATACTCGGTACTATTAGGAGCCCGCAGGCTTTGAACATGAGTAATCTGCAATCTTTGCTCAAATGGTTAAAGGTACTGCTGCCGCACAATAAAAATGGTTGAACTAACAGATGGTTTTACTGAGAATTAGGAACATAACCAGGGTATTCGGGGCACTTATTGCCCTGCGCGACGTAAGCTTTGAAGTAAACCGTTCGGAAATCCTCGGGCTGATCGGTCCGAACGGCGCCGGCAAAAGCACTCTTTTCAATGTTATCAGCGGGTTTCACCGTCCCGATAAAGGCAGAATATTCTTTAAGGATACCGAGATCACCGGTTTGAGGGTTGACCGGATTGCCGCTATGGGTATAAGCCGGATATTCCAGGAACCGACGCTTTTTATGCAGGAGACGGTATTTGAAAATGTCTTCAGCGGGTTTCACAGGCATTACCGTGAGCCTGCCTGGAACGCTTTTTTACATACGCCGGCGGCCAACCGCGAAGAGGCGGTCAGCAGGAAGAAGGCTGCAGAGATACTGGATTTTATGGATCTGGGCGCCATGAGAGATGAGCTTGCCGCTAACCTGCCTCACGGGCATCAGCGGTCGCTTGCCATAGCTATAGCGCTGGCCTGCGGACCGGAGTTACTGCTGCTGGACGAACCGGTAACCGGCATGAACCCCAGTGAGACTGAGGTCATGATCGAGAAGATCAGGCAGATACGCGAGCGGGGTGTCACTGTTCTGATCGTGGAACATGATATGCGCGCAGTCATGAGTTTATGCGACAGGATCGTGGTGCTTAACCTGGGCGAAAAGCTTCTGGAAGGGCCGCCTGATAAGATAAAAAACGATCAAAGGGTAATCGAAGCTTACCTGGGCAAACAGGTGATTTAGACGATGTTGCTTAAGATCAGTAACCTCAGTGTTCAATACGGAAAGGCAGAAGTAATCAAAGGCCTTTCTCTTGAAGTTGGAGAAAGGGAAATTGTAACCATTATCGGGGCTAACGGCGCAGGTAAGACCACTGTATTAAGGACCATTTCGGGGCTCAAGTCGCCTGCCGCCGGTGAGATCTGGTTCCGTGGTAGTAAGATCAGTGGACTGAGGGCGCATGAAATCGTCAGGCTGGGCGTCTCGCATGTCCCCGAGGGCAGAAGGATACTGGCGCCGCTCTCGGTGGCGGAAAACCTGGAGATAGGAGCGTACTTGATCAAGAATAAAAGGGAGGTGCAAGCCGGCTTTCAAAATATATTTGATCATTTCCCGATTTTAAAGGAACGTATGGACCAGTTGGCCGGCAGCCTGAGCGGCGGAGAGCAGCAGATGCTGGCCATCGCCCGTGCCCTGCTAAACCAGCCCCGGCTGATGATGATGGATGAGCCCAGCATGGGGCTCTCCCCGCTGGTTGTTGAGCAGGTCGGCAGGATTATCACGGATATCAATAACCGGGGTATCAGTATTATATTAGTGGAACAGAACGCCCGTATGGCTCTCAGCCTGGCCGGGCGCGCCTACGTGCTGGAAGCGGGAAGGTGTGTACTGGAAGGGGAGGCCGGGGCGCTGGCCAATGATGAGCGCGTCAAGCATGCTTACCTGGGCGGTTGACCTGTTTTTAGATATTAATCTTTTGCAACAAGTGCATATAGTAGAGAGGCTATTATTTTGCCATTATCAATAACGTTTCTCTCCAGCCTTCATTCGAGCTTGAATCCATTCTTCTCAAGCACGCGGGCCAAGGCACGGTTCCGGTATAGCAACCCTGGCTGTGGGCACAGTAGCAAAACACGTCTTTGCTTAGAGATGGCCTTTAAGCTGGCATCCCAAGGCAGGTCTGACCGCGAGATAGTTGTGGCACTCAATGATGCTGGATACAGAACTGCCGGGCATGCCATAGGAGCCTGTTGCACAAAACTGTGACTGTATCCTGTATCAATTAACAGAATTAAAACATAAATGTTAAAATAGCTTGATTTACAGGGCGTGTCATTTTATACGGCGTGAAAACCGTGACCATGCAAACAGCGGTTGATTCATGCATTATTATTAATTGAGGAGGCGGCCATGGCTATATACTTATTACTTTCAACTTTAAGCGGTGATGGAAGACGGGCCATCGAAGAGTATCCCGAGAAGCTCAAGGAGCTGAATAAAGAGGTTGAGTATATGGGCGTTAAAATTGTCGCTCAATATGCCCTGCTGGGACAGTACGATTTTGTAACTATTGTCGAAGCGCCCAGCAATGAAAAGGCAGCCGAACTGGCCATACATATGTCTGCCGGTGGGTTACAGAGCCTTACGCTGCCGGCCATACCGCTGGATAAACTCATCGAGCAGCTACAAAAGAAGCCCCCTGTTTTTTAATAGCGATTTATATTTGAATTTTGCTGCAGATACTTATTATAATTGACGGCCGCCGCTGTCCAATTGACAGATAATTCAGTTGAATATGAAAAAAACACGCAGGTTGTTATCAGGTAACGAAGCCATAGCGCTGGGCGCCTATCATGCAGGCATCAGGGTTGCCGCGGCCTATCCCGGGACGCCCAGCACCGAGATACTGGAAAACCTGGCCAAATTCAAGGACATCTACGCCGAATGGTCCGCCAACGAAAAGGTAGCCATGGAGGTCGGCCTGGGCGCCTCATATGCCGGGGTGAGGACACTGGTATCGATGAAACACGTCGGGTTGAATGTTGCAGCCGACCCCTTCCTGGCGGCCGCGACCACGGGGATCCATGGCGGACTGGTGGTGATATCCGCGGATGACCCGGGTATACACAGTTCACAGGGAGAGCAGGATAATCGCCACTTCGCCAAACTGGCCAGGGTGCCCATGGTGGAACCCTCGGATAGCCAGGAAGCTTATGATTTTATCTACGATTCATTTCAATTGAGCGAGCGGTTCGACACACCCGTCCTGTTCAGGATTACCACACGCGTGGCCCATTCCAATTCGGTTGTTGAGATTGATGAAGAACGCGTCCGCTCTGACCGCGA
>CAIYTC010000155.1 GCA_903929005.1 uncultured Dehalococcoidia bacterium
AGCGCCTCCGAGATTAGCGCCTCTGAGATTAGCGTCTCTGAGATAAGCGCCTCCGAGATTAGCGCCTCCGAGATCAGCGCCTCCGAGATAAGCGCCTCCGAGATTAGCGCCTCCGAGATTAGCGCCTCTGAGATTAGCGTCTCTGAGATAAGCGCCTCCGAGATTAGCGCCTCCGAGATCAGCGCCTCCGAGATAAGCGCCTCTGTTTTTTTCAAGGCACTCTCTGACTGATTGATAATCTCCTGAAACAATTACATCACCTGTAAACCTTGATTTAATCTCAATTAACATCTACTCCTCCTTAACTAATTTGTCTGTATCGGGCATTTTATAAGCTCCGGACAGGGCGGATTGAAGCAGTCCTTTACCATGCAAGTCTGGCACTTAATGGTATGCACGCAGGTGTCGCAGTCGCCGGCACAGATTTTGTAAATGGAAGTGCCTGCGTTTGAGTGGCTGCCACTCGGCCTGCCGCCTTTGGGATTGCCTTTAAACTTGGATGGGGTTGTGACGATGTTCACTATTCAACCTCGCTTATTTTGAGATATATTCTAGCTGGTGATCCGTAAGCTTTGCTCGCTATTATCTGGACGATCTGGCTGTCGTCGGGTATAACGTAGCCATTTAAGGCATCAAGTAGGGTCTTTAAAAAATTGTCTATATCGGGCCGTGTAGTTGGATATTTGACACGCTTGGGCTTGCTTGCTGGCTTTTCGACATAGAAGATAGCAACAAGGTGCAATGGCACGCCCTTGCCAAAGGTAGAGCCTCTGGTGTGTTCCCTGATAAGGCAGCGTATCTCTGTTTCTGAGTTCTTTGTTTTAGCTGGAGTGTAGGCGATGGCGTGACCATTTCTAACGGCAACTCGAGCCCGGGCTTTGGCTACTGGCTGAGTGTAAATCGTGGCTTCTAAAATCATCCTAGTCCTCTCTTTTTACAAGTGTAAAGTTAATCTTTTCTATTTCGCGTGCCAGCTCTTTTGCCTTGTCTCTGAGTCCCGCTGCATGACCGGCGTTAAACCCTCTTTGATAGGCCTCGTTGATTAATTCCGTTACTTTATCCTGCGTTCTAACTTTCACTGCTAACCTCACGCTTCAGCATGTCGACGTATTTATTTAAGCTTCTCTTGAATAACAGTTCGATGTGGGCAGCGGGGCCTAGCTGACGGTTTTTAGCCATTTTTACTTCCAGGACATCGGAATAATTTTGATTTTTATCTATCTCCCGATGAAGAAGGAAAACAACATCAGCGTCCTGCTCCAATGATCCGCTGTCCCGTAAATCTGACAAGCGGGGCCGCTTCTGCCGGGAAGCCTCTTTAAGCCCGCTGGTCATTGATTTTTCAATCTCCCGATTAAGCTGGCACGCCGCCAGGACAGGGATTTTGAACTCATGCTGCATGGACTGTATTTTATTAGACACCCGGCTTATTCTGGTTGTCTGTGTGTCTTTGTTTTCGGTGTAGCAATCTCGAAGGGCGCCTATGTAGTCAACCACCAGGACGTCTAATTTGCCCTGATTTTTCAGAGTATAGGCTGCCTGGTATACGTCAGAGAATGACAGTCCGCCCGAAATGTGATTGAATGTCGACTCAGAAACCTTGCCGGACATTTCCACCAATTTGTCTTTTTGCCTTTCGTTTAAGCCGTGCTTGCGCAAGTCCAAAATTTTTAAGGCTATCTCGCGGGAAATTTTACGTTCGTAGATCTGCTCACTTGTCATCTCGGCCGAACAGAGCAGGACGTTCTTCCTCTGGCTTACCAGGTTTTCGATGATATCCAAGAGCAGTTGTGTTTTGCCGATTGAGGTCCTGGCCCCGAATATCACATATTCCGGCGCCACTCCCGCCGTTATTTCATCGAGGTCAATAAACCCCCACGAGGGGAAACAAGCCGGTTCCTGATATTTTTCGTACAAAGAGAGGATATCATTGCCCGCTGCCAGAGGGGTTACCACCTGGGAATTGGTCAAATGCTGCTGTTTGTACTTGGTCCAGAGCCCCTCCGCCTTGGTAATTCCATCCAGATCTGCGTCATATCCGATCTTGGCAATAGATTCTGACAGATTAACCAGTTGGCGGGAACGTGATAAACTGGCCACGATGTCGGCATAATGCTTAACATCCAGAGGTGTGGCACATACCGATATCAAGTGACTGAGGTATGGTGAGCCGCCAATATCCGCCAGTTTATTGCGCTGCTTCAATTCCTCGGCGATTAATACCTGGTTAGTGGGCTTGATGTTCGAATAGAGTTTGAAACAGGCTTCATAGATCAAGGCATTACGCTGTGAATAAAAGTCTGACGGCTTGACAACGCCAACGATAGACCGGATCGCCTGATCGTCAATCAGCAAAGAACCGAGTAATGATTCTTCAGCTTCGATGTTGTGTGGAAGTTCGTGCATTATTCGCCTTCCCACCCTGATTTATATTTCTGGATTGCGGCCTTTAACGGGAAGACACCCTTCCACGAGTTGGCTATTGATTGCCGTAAAACTTCATCAGGATCATTACCTGCCTCTTTCAACCTCTCAAGCTCTCCCATAATCAACTTGAGGGCATACGGAGTTTGGACAGCTTTCTTCTTTTTCCGAATTTCGATAAAGGCTGCC
>CAIYTC010000156.1 GCA_903929005.1 uncultured Dehalococcoidia bacterium
CCGCTTCCGCACCAAAGCAGGCTATAAAAGACCAAGTAAAACCTGCGGTCAAGGCCAGGATACTGGTGATGGATGACGAGCAGGGGGTAAGGGAGGTAGCCGGCCGCATGCTCAAGCACATAGGCTATGAGGATGTCGAGTGTGCCGCCGACGGTGCCGAGGCCATTAAGCTGTATAAGGCGTCTATGAAATCGGGGCATCCCTTCGGTGTGGCCATCCTGGACCTGACCATACCCGGGGGCATGGGTGGCGAGGTGACCATACAAAAGCTGCTCGATATAGACCCGGGGGTAAAGGCCATTGTGTCCAGCGGTTATATCGATGACCCGGTTATGGCCGAGTTTAGTGCCTACGGGTTCAGTGGCATGGTGGCCAAGCCCTATACCCTCGAGGAACTTAGAAAAGCCGTGCAGGATGTGATAGGGTAGATCAGGGTCAGTTCTTTGCGGTGAGGCCGCAGGCGAGGAAGCAATCCCAGGGCATTACGCCACTGACTGACAGATTGCCGCAGGGCCTGCGGCCCTTCGCAATGACGAATGGGGGGCGAGGGGATAGATTGCCGCGCCTTCGGCTCGCAGCTATGGCTCACCCCAATGACATTTTTGCGCAAGGATTGCGGCGCTGGGATAGATTGCCGCAGCCGCAGCGGCAGGCTCGCAGGTGTGTATTGGAAATAAGAGGTTTGGGGGCAGCGACTGGATTTGAACCAGTGAACAAGGGATTATGAGTGCCGCTCCCTATCTGCTATAGAGAATGCCCGATGCGGATGACCTCGTTGTTTCAACTTGATTTCAAGGTCAGCGTCCAAAACATCGGCTATTTTTTTTATCATAGATAAGGAGGGAAGATAAGAGCCACTTTCCATGCGGGCAATGCAAGCTTGCTGGGTATTAACTGCCTTTGCGAGTTCAGCCTGTGTCATACCGCATTTTAAACGCAACCTTATCAATTCAGCCGCGACTTTATATTCGGTTGAAAGCTTATCATATTCATTTTTGAATGAGGCGTCTTTCATTAATTGCCGTTTATGTTCTTTCCAAATCATTTTCCTGATCTCCGTTGAGACATATAGTCTCTCAATCTCGTTTTAGCGATCTCTATCTCATTTTTCGATATTCTCTGCGTTTTTTTTACAAATCCGTGAAGCATAACAAATACGTCCCCTGTGTTAAGGAAATAAATAATCCGATATCTGTTATGAGATAGCCTGGCTCTTAGTTCCCATAGCTCTCCTTCCACATGTTCTGCGTAGGGCATGCCCAGATTAATACCAAATTCCTCAAGCAAATCAATTGTTCTGGCTACTTTTGCCCTTTCCTTAACATTGAGTGCCTCAACAAATTCCTTTACTGGAATTTGACCATTGGTAGCCGCGTAGTACTCAATTTCCCACACTTTATTGATTATAACAATATTGTTATATTTCTACAACATATATCGGGTCGTTGGGAGAGTTTGGAGATGGTGCAACGCTATACGAGGTCTTTTGCCTTTGCTGACTCCATGAAATTCTACAAGTCACCTTTGTCTTAGATGTAGTTAGGCCGAAATTCCCTTCTTTTACCCGCGATTTTTCTTAATCAAATTGGCCATTGACAGGGGTTCAGTCCAAGGTTGGTGGCAGCGACTAGATTTGAACTAGTGACCAAGGGCTTATGAGTCCCCTGCTCTACCACTGAGCTACGCTGCCACGGTGCACAAAGAAAAATTCTACCCAGTCAGGCTATTTATGTCAATGTCCGTGGGGGATTGATCCAGCATTGCGGATATCACCTTATCCTCGTACCGTTCCACTCACCGATCCAGTCCCCCGCCGAGCCGTATCGCCATTTGCCACTGAAGCTGTTGCCGTCGTGCGATTGCTGAATCTCAATATCACCCGCATCATCCGGCGGTTTATACGTGGGTGACTCCAACCACGTGCCCATCGCCAGGCCGGAGGTTTTGCTTTGTTTGAGGATAATTTTCCCGCTATCCCAATCATACGTGCCGGTTACATTGCTCTCCACCTGTTTTAGCTCCCATACCGTTCCATGCTCTTTGCCTCCGTACCTGAAAAACGTGGTGTCCCATTTCCCCGTCCATAGAGCGTAGGCGCCATAGGTAATAATAGACTGCCCGGCCTGCGAACCGGACCTATCCCCGGCGCCGGACTGCAGCGTGCCACCGGTCTTATCTCCAGACTGGGTTAATGGCGTATTGACAGGCGCAGGCTGCTGAGTTGTTGTGCCGCCGGATCCCCCGGGACTCTGTACCCCTACCGGGGAGTCAGACTTTTTCTTTACGCAGCCTGACGCTATAAAAGTCCCCGCTAAAACAAGTATGAGCAAAACTGTGCAAATGTCCGTGCATCGCCCTCTCTTCATAAATGCCCCCTAACTTATACTCCCGATAATTGCGCTAATATTATATAATTGCATAACAGCAGTCAATACCGTTGCACCTTCCATACTGTTAGGCGAGCCAAATTGGCGCTGACCAGCAGCCTTGTCAACGTCTCCCCTTTACTGTAATATGCTCGAAGTCCATCGACACAATCCGTCAGAGGCAAGTTAGAATTATAAGGGGGCTGAATGGCTACTGAGACAGCGCAACAACCGTCCCAAAGCACGGGCCGGCAGGCAGGCTACATCTTCACACTGCTTTACCTGCTGTACATGTTCGACTACATCGACCGCTACGTCATCGTATCGCTCTTCCCTTTCCTCAAGGCCGACTGGGGCCTCAGCGACACGGAATGCGGACTGCTGGTCTCCGCGGTATTCTGGTCGATCCTCGTCTTCACGCTGCCCATAGGAATCCTGGTGGACAGGTGGAGCCGCAAAAAGAGCATCGGCCTGATGGCGATTTTCTGGAGCCTGGCCACCCTGGTTGGCGCCTTCACCACTAATTTCACGCAGTTGTTCTCGGCCAGGACCGCCATCGGCGTCGGCGAGGCAGGCTACGTGCCGGGCGGCGGCGCCATGCTCTCAGCCCTTTACCCCCCGGAAAAACGTTCCCGCATGCTGGGCATCTGGCAGTCGGCCATCCCCCTGGGCAGCGCCATAGGCGTGGCCGTGGGCGGCCTCATCGCCACGCAGTTCGGCTGGCGGCACGCCCTCGGCATTGTGGCCATCCCCGGTATGCTGCTGGCAATCCTCTTTTTCTGGGTCAGGGACTATAAAACCCCCGAGCTGGTCAGGTCGGCCCAATCAGGCACGGAGCTGATCAAGGCACGCATGAGCAGGTGGGATATGGTCAGGGAACTCTTCAGGAGCCGCTCCCTGGTCATGGCAAACCTGGCCTTCGCTGCCTGCGCCTTCGCCACCACCGCCCTGACCAGTTGGCTGCCCACTTACTTTCAGAGGACGCAGGGCATGCCCATCGACCGGGCAGGCCTGCTGTCCAGCGTGGTAATGCTGCTGGCTATAATTGGCGCCCCGCTGGGTGGTTTCCTGACCGACCGGTGGTTTAAGCAAAGGGCGGCTGCACGCCTGCTGCTGCCCGCCATCACGTCCGCCATAGCCTGCCTGTTTTTGTTCCTGAGCTTCTTCCTGCTTAACGGGACAAACCAGTATATTGCCTTGCTCCTCACTGGCATTACGGTGATCATGTTCGCGCCCGGCGCCGTGGCAGTCACACAGGACGTGGTACACCCGGGCCTGCGGGCGACTTCACTGGGCGTGTGCATTGTAACCCAGCACCTGCTGGGCAGCGCCCCGGGGCCGCTGGTAATTGGCGCCCTCTCCGACATGTACGGCCTTTCGACGGCCATGCTCTTCCTGCCCGGCTTCCTGGCCCTGGCCGCCATACTGTTCTTCATCGGCTCTTTCTCATACGTCAGGGACGCCGCCAGGGCTGAGAAAATGGAGCTGGTTTTCGAGACGAAGTAATTCGAATTCGCAGGGACGGGTTTAATATGAACGGTAAACAACGCATGCTGACCGCACTCTCGCTGGGACAGCCTGACCGCGTGCCGGTCTGGGAACTGGCTTTCAACGAGGAGTCCATCATCAAAATCGGACGCCTGTTTACGGACGATGTCCCGCCGGTGAAGCTGGCTCACGAGATGAGCCTGGAGGAGAAAATCAAGTTGCTGGAGCTCCTCCATAAGTTCGCCCGCGAACTGGAACTGGACGGGCTTACCTCTATCCACCTGTTCAACCGGCGGGCTGTCGGCGACAACCACGTCGAGGACGACTGGGGCAGGGTCTACCACGTCGACCGCGAGGGCGATGTGGTGCCCGTCCAGGGCCCGGTTAACGGGCCCGCCGACCTCAAGCACCTTAAGATAGTTCACCCGCAGGAGAGCGAGTTACTCATGCTGATGACCTCCATCAACGGCCTGGGCAAGGACATCGCCCAGGTCTTCCATGTCAGCGGCCCCTTCCGGGAAAGCTGGGCCATGATGGGAGGGATGGAGAACCTGTTCTACTACTACAAAGAGGATCCGCAGTTCGTGAAAGACCTGGGACGCATCAACACCGATTACATCCTGGAAATTATCGATAAGGGGGCCGACCTCGGCGCCGA
>CAIYTC010000157.1 GCA_903929005.1 uncultured Dehalococcoidia bacterium
CCGAAATATCCGGGCGTGTGACCGGGCGAAAACTCCACCAGGATATCCACGTCACTGTCAGTCGCAAAATCATCTCTCAAGACAGAACCAAAAAGAGAAAGCCTCTGTATATGATGTTTGCGGCAAAACCCGGCAATCTTTCTGCGGGGTATTTCCATAGGTAAATCACGTATTGTTGGCGGCATTTTCCCTATTTTCTCCCAGGCTGCTTTGCTCCAGGTAATTAATTTTTATGGGAACGGTGACCATATAGGGAACATAATCAGGGTACAGCCGGCGCAGGTCCCAGATGGTTATGCCGCGCTTTACATGTTGCCGCATCGGGGCTTTTAAGTCCGGCTCAACAATCTCAGGGGGCGGCAACCATCCATAAGCTTTTTGGTAGGCAGTGCGCAATTTTACAAAGGTACTGTTTATCATATCTGAACCCGGTTTTTGCAGAACAAATTTCTTCCGTATCAGCCCCATGCCTTTCTCCGCCTGTCTGCACAGGACCAGGTCATCCGCGTTATCAGAGGCTTTAAGCTTGCCGGGGATTTTTTCCTCATCCTTTTTGTCATCCAGTACAGCAGCTTCATAATCCCCGGTAATAGCCATAACGCTGGTAAGTCCGGGCATGCGTGTACCGGATACCTTGCCCAGCAGGCCGGCAATTTGGGCATAAGAACGGGCCCTTTGCATGCGCGAGTAACGTCCTATTAATTCCACTTCGTCGATGAGCAACACCCAACCCGAGTACCCGGCAGCAATCATCAAACGGGAAACAAAATGAAATCGTTGCCGGGCAAGCTCTTTGGCCGTAATTTTCTCTAACTTATAAGCAGCCGGTTCCACGGCCCTTCTTAACCAGCCTTTTAATTCGGAAAGGCCCAGTTTATCGCCGGACCAGAACCTGATGATACGGTCCCTTATCTCTTCATCACCTTTCAAGTATTGATATAGATACAAGGTGGCTGCAAACCAGCTACATATCTCGATGCCCGGCTGATTTAACCATTTAGAGAATTCCCCATAAACCGGGTCATTGAATTTGAGACTGTTGGCAATTTCTGTAAGGGCAAAACCGGTTTTACCCGGCGCGACAGCGGATTTGATCGCTGCCTGGTATACCTTGGACTTATCGTATAATAGCGTTTCCTTACTGATAACAAATTTACTGCAAACGAAATTCCGTTCCAAAGCTAAATGCTGCATATACTCTAATAAGTGAGATTTCCCTGCGCCGAAATCACCGGCTATTAACATGCCGGGTGATTGCAACCCGGACAGGAAATTTGCGCTGACTTCTTCAAGTTGCTTGATAAATGCGCCTTCAAGCTTATCCTGGGAACAGCCCATGATACGGACAACGTCCTGATTTGGCACACCTGCCCGCATAGCTTCAATAGCACGCCGATTCTGAATTTGTTCACTTACTTCCATTATTTTCCCCCTTCTATAAATCGATGGCGCCAGGTTAAATTGAGGCGACACGCACCAAGGACGATAATGGATTCGCGCGTACCTGGTCATATACTTCGTCCCAGATTCTCAGTTTCAAGGCGTCGTAAGCATTGATGCCGCGTTTCAGGTTATCCGGATTCAAGAACTCATTTGGCGCTATAACCAGGATGAATAAATATTTAGACTCGTCAGTACCATCTATAAATTGCCTCAGCACCTCATAACAATCCAGGACGGCAGTTGTGCTGTAGTAAAATGTTCCATCCGGCTCCGCCGGGCGCTTGTCCTGGAGATATCTGGCAATATCCAGCATGATGATCAAACCGTTAGCTCCCGTTATCCTGAGCCAATGAGCCAATGAAAAGAGCATATGCCGGGCGTTGTGCCGGCCTATTTTTTGAAATATGATCGCCGGTTTAAGAGCGGAAACAGGTACCTTTTCACCTTTAAGCCAACTCTTGATTACGTCGCACAATTCACTGCCTACGGATTCCGCATCAATTTGATGCTGACAGAGACGCAGCATGGCAATTCTGAACTCCTGAGTCATCTGGTAATCCCTGTACAGGTGTTTAGTGAGAAGCTCATTGATAAGGGGAAGCATCTCCCTCACGTCACGTCCATTCAGTTCAGCGATTTTTTCGATATTGAAATCATTTTTTGATGACGGCAATTTATACTTGTCAGTGAGTAGCCTTTGAACGTATTCGTAGGCGAGATTGTCCCAGTCCATCTGCCGGGCTACCCCGAAGAATAAATGGTCAACTTTATGGATTTGTGCGTTTGCAGAGTCCACGAAAATATATTGAAAACCTTCTTCCGCTGCCATTTTCTCGAACCCGGCGGCCAGTTGCGGTGTTTCAACGCCGTTGGTGGGGATAATGAATTTAACAGCAGAGCCGCCTTTGCTTACAAAATCCTGCAAATATTCTTTCTGAATCCTGGGCAGCCATTCGTCGAGTTTAATAGTGGTGGCCATAATTAATCCTCCTTATCCTTTAGCAAAGGAGACAGCGTAATACTTACGCTCTGCTCCCCGTTCATCAATGATGCTGATTACTCTGCCCGCCTTGGTCCCGGTGCTTGCCGCGAACCGTATTTTAGCGCCGGATCTGGTGGCCGCGATGTTGCTTGAGTCAAGCAAATAAATATCGCGGGCAAATTCCTGCTTGGAATAATCCTTGGATTGACCCGGGAGCAGGGTAAATAGCTCATATATATCCAGCAGTGGAATAACACGGTCTGTTTGCAGCAGGCCTTTGGTCTTCAGCCGGACCACTTTATCATAAGCTGCATGAAGAGACTCGATAAAGGCGCCGGCATTAAAACGCACGGGGCGTTTCTGCAGTTCTTTAAGACGGCTGATGAGGAATGAGGGACGTATTCTCCTTTCAATCGTCTTGCCGATTATCACGGCGCGATCACCCGGGAGAATACGGATAAAAGTAGGGTAGCAGTAAAGCCTGTCGTCCCTTTCATATAAGCTGAGCCCTTTGTCTTGAGCAACGTTTAATAATTCTTTGCTATAGCTTCCACCGGCCAGGTATTCCTGCTCATTAAAGTCCCATTTTGCTTTGAGTGCGCTTATCTGTTGCCGCAGGACAGACTCGGATTTTTCTGCCAAATCCGATGCGCTGACTAAATCCTTGAGCTTTCCCTGTCTGGCCGCAGCCAACAGTTTTTTTAACGCGGAATTAACGGCAGCGTTTGATTTAATTGTGCTGATGACATCTTCCTCAACTTTGCCAAGAGCCTTTTCAAGGCTCAATCCGGTTGATTCTTCCATGATTCACCTCCGTTATTATTTTCTCTGTGACTCATTTGCCGCTCTCTGATGAGCCCTTTTTACGACTGTGTGAGCCGTTTATGAGCCGTTTATGAGCCGTTTGAGCTGTTTGGCTAACCGTAGAGTCGCTTAATCTGTAATAGACACCCCTACCTGTGGTCCCGGATTTAATCAGCAATCCCTTGCTGACCAGGTCTGAGATATCGCGCTTGGCTGTCGCAGTAGAGACAGCCGCTCTCAGCGCATAATCAGATACAGATATTTTGCCTGATGATTGCAACTGCTCAAATATTATTTTTTGCCGTTCCGTAGGCATTGTTTTATCCAGCCTTTCAAGATCAGGTGCACCGCTGGAAAAGCTTACCTCGAACCACCCTTTTTCAGATTTGAATTGGGGTTCAGGCAGATTGCTCTGCTTGCATAATTCGATGATGCTCGTAGTGCCCGTACCCCATTTTTCGATCAAACCGCTATAGTATAGAACTTTGGCCATGAGAGGGTTGCGTGGCACAGATCTGTGCCCCTTAACCTTTAATTCGTCCACTGTCATGCCTGCAGGCAGTTCGCCAGGATTGGAAATAATGATCCTGTTATCATGCACACGCACCATGATATCGCCAGACGCATCAAAGTAATCGCGGTGTATAAGGGCATTGAGCAGTGCTTCACGCAGCGCGTCCAGCGGATAATCCCAGATCTCTTTCCTGCGCAGGTCACTGCTGGCATCCCTGACAATATCATGGTGGTTAATCTCCAGGCGCACCTTTAAATAGAAACTCAGCAGTTCCATGGCCTTGTTGAGTAGCCGGAACAGGTTACCCGTGAGCAGTTTGTCATCCGCTATGATACCGCCTTCACGGAAACGCCCTATATGTACCTGGGCACTAACAAAGTGGCGCTGCGGATTCTTTCCAAATAGCATCAGCGCACCACGCGTCGGTTTTCCATCATGCAATAGCTCCAGCTTCTCAAAGATGCGGCTAACCGGTTCGTTTTGATTCAGATGCGGCAGGCGAGGCCTGGCGTTATTGATGAAATCATTTATGGTTTCCAAATCAAACTCGTCCCAGCTAAAGGCGCCTTCAATGCTATCCCAGGTTATTCCCATTTTAGTGAGAAACAGCCTGCCAAGCTCATCAGCGTTCATCTCCCGCGTGGTACCTGCAACCCTTTTGAAATAACGCCCGTGATAGGCAATGGGCAGCCCTGAGGGCATAACCGCAATCACTACTACGTTGCTGTTGTTTATCTTAATCTGCTCTACCGAAGGCTGTATTTTAACCAGATCGGATATCTTGCTTGCCAGCACATTTAATTCAGCGTCCTTTCCGTTCCAACCCCTTAAATCGCCATCATTGGTTACACCGATAAGCAGGCGTCCACCCTGCTGATTGGCGAAGGCAGAAAGGGTTTCCAGCGCAGTGTCAGTCCACCGCTCTTTGAATTCGAGTGTTTCGCTTTCCCCGGCCTTAATTAATTTCGCTAATGACTGTTTATTCATCGTTTAGATAACCTTTCAATACCGGCTTTGCTGTGAAGAAATTTCGAACATTTTGCCTTCCTGACACGCTGAGTCGCATATGAAACATTATAACATCACGGAGGCGCCTTTTCAATAAGGTTTTACTTTGAGTTCCCCTGTCCATCCACTGCCTTCTTCTTCAACTCATACAGTTTATTGATAGCCTCGATGGGCGACATGGCGTCGATATCCAAGTTTTTCAGTTCAGCCTCGATCCCAGAACCCTGGCCAAAGATTGAAAGCTGCAGAACTTGAGGATCAACCGGCTCCTTCCCAACACCGTTCTTGCGCCCGGGTTGCTCCTCTTCCAGCCGCTGCAATATCTCCTCCGCCCTGTGTATCACGGCTTTGGGCAGCCCGGCTAATTGCGCCACATGTATCCCGTAGCTGCGGTCGGCCCCGCCGGGAACGACTTTGCGCAGGAAGATCACCTTCCCTTTCTCCTCGCTAACGGCCATGTTGTAATTCTTCACATGCGGCAGCGCTCCCGCCAGCTCAACCAGTTCGTGATAATGGGTGGCGAAAAGGGTCTTTGCCCTCAGCCTTACATGGTTGTGGATATACTCGATGACGGCCCAGGCGATGGAAAGGCCGTCGTAGGTGCTGGTGCCGCGGCCTACCTCGTCAAGTATCAGTAAAGACTTCGAAGTGGCATTGTTGAGGATGTTGGCAACCTCGATCATCTCTACCATGAAGGTGGACTGCCCGGCGGCGATATCCTCCTGGGCGCCGATGCGCGTGAATATACGGTCAACGATACCGATTACCGCCTCAGCGGCCGGCACAAAGCTGCCCACCTGAGCCAGCAGTACTATCAAGGCAACCTGCTTGAGATAAGTGGATTTGCCGGCCATGTTGGGACCGGTCAGCACGATAAGCCGGCCGTCGCTGTTGGCAAGGGCAGTATCGTTGGGAATAAACGCGCCCGGACCAAGGGCCTTTTCCACCACCGGGTGCCTGCCGCCCCTGATGCTGATACCGTCGCCCTCGTTTAACTGTGGCCTGACGAAGCCGTTCCGCACCGCCAACTCGGCCAGGCTGGAGAACACATCCACCTGCGCCAGCACGCGGGCAGAGCAGAGTATCTTTTCTCCCGAATCCGCTATCTGCCGGCAGGCCTGGGCGAAGAGTGACTTCTCAAGCTCCACCATCCTCTCCTGGGCGTTGAGGATCATGGACTCGTACTCTTTCAACTGCGGCGTATAGAAACGCTCACCGTTGGCCAGCGTCTGCCTGCGTATGTAATCGGCAGGCACGGCCGCCAGGTGGGACTGCGATATCTCGATGTAGTAGCCGAAGACACGGTTGTAGCCCAGCTTCAGTGACCTTATGCCGGTGCGCTCGCGCTCCGCCTTTTCCAGGCCGGCTAAAAACTGCCTGGCGTCGGAGGCCATTGCTCGTATCTTATCCAGTTCGTCTGAGAAGCCCTTCCTGATAACCCCTCCACGCTCAAAGGTGGCGGCCGGTTCATCAGCGATGGCAGCAGCGATAAGCTCAACCACGTCGGGACAGCGCTTCAGACTATTTATCATCAGTGAAGGGGCTTTGTTATCGACTAAGACAGGCAGAATGGACGCCGCTTTCTCCAGCCCGGCTTTGAGGGCCACCAGTTCCCGGGGAATGGCGTTGCCGCTCCTGACGCGGTTGATGATACGCTCCAGGTCGGGCATGTCGGCCAGCAGCGCGATGATTGAGCCGCGGATCATGGTGCTCTTAAAGAACCACTCAACCGATTGCTGCCGCTCCATCAAGGCCGGCAGGTCAAGCAGGGGTTGGCCCAAATACCGTTTGAGCAGGCGGCCGCCCATAGAGGTCCTGGTGATATCTATGGCGGCGAGCAGCGACCCCTGCGCCGTGCCCCAGCGCAGGCTGCTGTACAGTTCGAGGTTGCGGGTGGTATGCGTATCGAGCGTCATAAAGGACTGTATCGAGTAGGTAGCAAGCCGGGTGAGCAGTCCGAGCGCAGCCTTTTGATTTTCACGCAGATATTCGATGATGGCGCCCGCCGCGCTTACCGCCAGGGGCAGGCCTTTACAGCCGTAACCTTCCAACGATGACGCGGTAAAATGTTCCAGTAATGCCTTCCCGGCTGTATCCGGTTCAAAGAAATAATTGTCGATTTGCGTTATATTGCGAAACCCATCAACGGCACTGTAGCCGCTTGACCTGGGGACGATAATTTCCGCCGGATTTAACCTGCCGATTTCATCTACCGCCAACTCTTCCGCTATTTGAGTGGTAGCAAATTCGCCTGTGGTAATATCAACGCAGGCTATGCCTGCCTGGCCCTTTTTAATGGACACGCTTACCAGGTAATTATTACTTTTTTCTGAGAGCAAGCCGGGCTCGATCACCGTACCGGGCGTTACCACCCGTATCACATCGCGCTCCACTAATCCTTTGCCGGGTGGGGTTAGCTGCTCGCAGATAGCCACCTTGTAACCACGCCCGACCAGCCTGGCCAGGTAATTTTCAAGGGCGTGATAGGGTATTCCGGCCAGCGGCACCTTCACCCCCTTGCCCATCTCCCGTGCCGTCAGAACAATTTCAAGCTCCCGCGAGGTGATCCTGGCGTCTTCATCAAATGTCTCGTAAAAATCACCCAGACGGAAGAAGACTATGACATCGGGATATCTCTGCTTGATGCGCAGGTACTGTTCTCTCAGAGGGGTCAAAGACATTTTACAGTACTATCTTTCTATTTGGTTACCCGCCAACTATAGCTGAGGGAGGCTTCCTGCCCCGCTTCAATAACCAGCGGTAATAATATTACAACACAACTGCACTGGTAGACTTTTTCAACGCCGCCCTCCGAATTGGAAACGCACTCCACGGGGAAGCGCCAGAGGGTCAGCGGGTGTTCAAGTTTAAGCCCGATTTCAATACCAAGGTATGCGTTGCCCATAAATATTTCTTCGGCATCCGTTATCTCACCCCTCGAGTCGAGGCGTGCGTCGCCGATATCCTGCCCTTCCACTCGATAATAAGCGCCCTCGTTATGCCCACCACCCAGCAGGTTGATGTTCCACTCACTTGTAAACAAGGCATCTATTTTTATATCGCCTTCGTTGACAAATTTATACGTGATATACAGCGTTTCCGTGTTTGGCCTCAATTCCAGGGTTTTTTGGAGTGTCAGCCTGGCCGGCTTCAAACCGGTATGCACAAATCCCGTACGTTTAAAATGTGCCTGCAAAATATTGTCTTTATCGTTAATCAGGCACTCGTACGGACGGCCGGCAAATTCACCCCCATCCTGGAATTCATTTTTCTCATAATTTTCCGGGGTCACCTGCCTGTTTAAAAAACGGTCAACCAGGCTGGACCTCGGCAAATCATCATAGATCAGGATACCTGTAAAGTCCTGGTCTTTGACCCTGACCACATCGTGAATGCTTAAAACTTTACCATCTGCGGTGGACACGTTCGTCTGGTCCTTATCAACAAGGTCCCTGTGGTAAGCCTCAGGTTTCCTGGATACGGTGCTCAACAGGTTATAGGCATGCCTGCGCAGGTCCCATTCAAACAATGTCCCGCCCTCAGCAGGACTCATGTATAAATTGAAATTTTGGCCTTCCACCAGGATCTCCTCTTTTCCATCGCCATCAAAGTCCGTTCGCTGCCATTTAAACCCGTTATCCGGCGTAGCGGGCAATCCATCGAGGCAGTTCTCGGCTTTTATCAAGTTGGAGTACATCCCCGCCCTGATATCGGAAAGATAAATGCCACCGAATACACCGTGCCAGTACGGGCAGTTGCATTGTGCCTTCCAGAGGTTATCAAGCCCGCATCCGGTTTCATCCACACTCTGTTGGGCATGCACTCTCTCACTGACGCGCAGCATTTTCTTATGCATGCGGTTGGCCTCAGGATACTTGACCAGGAAATTCCGCCAGTAACCGCAGAACATATGGTTCAATATGCCCGGCTTTTTCTCCTCTTCCAGACGGTGCTTCAACTCCTTGTACTCCGCCGATTTATCCGCAGGCAGCGACCATTCCAGCATTTCATCATAGGAAGCACACGGAAGGTAAACCCGGCCTGCCGGCTGATACCTGTCGGCGTATTCGCCCAATTTAACGGTGGTAAGCCATTCGGCATTATCTTCAATAGCAGAAAAAAAATTCTCCATCCATTTCTTTTCCCAGCAATGCTCATAGGTTTTGGGCCAGACGCCGAATTTTTCGCCATCGTCCCCCAACACTGCTATCCTGTCTCCGACTTCTGACGCGTTGATTTTCAGATATCCGATGACATCCTCTATATCATGCCAGGGTATTGAATATCTGAGATACTTGCTGATAGGGAATATCTTGAGGTACCGGCCCTGCTCCTCTGTGTTGAAATAGCCCAAGAGTTCTTGCTCTTCCTTGCCTATCATTTTAAAAGCCGTGTCATCTACCAGTGTCCAGCCTATGCCGGCTTCCGCAAGAATTTTGGCCAGTCCCGGTTCCCAGACGCGTTCCGCCAACCACATTCCACGCGGCCGTCTTCCGAACTCCTGCCCGATATATTCGCTCATCTTACCTATCTGCCCATATTTATCAGCGTCAGGTATCATCGGCAGTATCGGTTCGTAATAACCCCCACCCATGATCTCCACCTGGTCCCTGGCATAAAGTTTCCTCAATAATTTGAAAAACTCGGGATGCTCACTGGAAAGCCAATCAACCAGGCAGCCGCTGTAGTGCAGCGAAATACTTATTGAGGGATGCCGCAGCAGCGTTTCCAGCATCGGCAGGTAGGCATGCCTGTAGGCATCCTCAAAAACCCAGGGGAAGTTGCCCAGTGGTTGATGGTTATGTATGGCCAGTCCGAGAAATATCCGCTTCAATGGATATACCGCTTACTATCTCCAAAATAAAACTTTCAGGCCTTGTGTATTTTATCGATGCTAACCTTGAGCACTACTTTGTCCCCTACCTTATCTATATCACCGCTAAGGATCGTGAGCTTCTTAATAAAACCGGTTTTTACGATTATTCCGCTGACCACCCATTTTTTTGTGTCAATATCGAGGTCTTTCACAGGGCCAATTGCTTTGGCGGCTGCGTCTATCACTTCTTTTCCCGAAAGTTCGCTGGATCTCATAGTGCTAATCCTCCCTATCCATGTAACGGGTCGCTCATCACAACCCTCAATCCGTATATAAATAATCCGTTATCTGGTCGCATATATGCCGCCCCGCAACAACGCGGTAATAATACTCCTTCTTGACCTCCGGTTTGCAGCCGCTCAGGGATACTGCCTTGTAAGCATTTAGCATCACCTCTCGCTGCAGTGTAAGCCCGCGGTAGACCATGTTGATGTCCCACATGGGTTTCTTACTGGCCCACCAGAACTGGCAGCTATGCAGTGCCAAATCCAGGGCATTCCTGGCTATACTGGCAAACTCCAGGCTGAGCGGGATGTCTGCTACCTCAACCGCTTTGTGAGTGATATCGATAGTTATTTCCAGGTGTTCCCATTGCATAGTATGAACGGGGTTATTACTATCCTTCCACAGAGGGTAGTAATTCTGCATTTTGATATCATCGGCGCATGTGCTCCAGGAGGAAGGCCTGGGGCTAATCTTCTGCCCGCGCGGGAATATGTCAAGCAACTGGCTGACGGTCACGATCTTTATTTCCCCGGCATCAGTTGATTTATCATACTCGAAAAGCTTGCGGTGCTGGTCGGCCAGGGGTTTCTGCTCACGCATGACACCCGATGAATCAGCAGACGGCGTAAGTGTTTCATACACCTGCGAAAGAAAAAGCTTGTCCCAGTGCTGAATATGGTGCCCGAAAGTTTCGGCATCCATGGCCGTTATAACGTATATATCGCCCTCACCCTGGTGCATCTGCCTGAGATGCTCGATAAAACCCTTTCCATCCACATCCTTGAAGCTGATCTTGTTGCTCAGGATATCGTCGCGGAAAAATACTGCTACTTCCTCATCCACGTAGTCGATCCTATGAACCACATCCATAGGCCAGCCAAGCGGGCAGGCGATGCCACTGCAAATGATCCATTCATGGCGCGCACGCACGATGGGCGCCACTATATCCTTCGAATAGCACATCTCGGGCGGGAAGAAACCCCGGGGCTGGTAAGATTCACCTAAATACAGTCGGTTGGTATTGCGGTTAAGGCGTATCTGCCTTTCGACCTCTTCCGTCGGAATTAGAGGCAGTATGGGGTGGTATTTTCCCGAGCCGGTAAACTCAATCTGGCCCCTCTCCGAGAGCTTGCGCATGCCGTTAAGCACATCGCTATAGCCGTATAAACCCAGCATCTCAGCCAGAACGCCGTTAATATTGAAAGTGGCCCTGGCGAGCGGGAATTCATCGAAAACTGCAAGTATCGGGCGGTACGATTCATTGGCCACCTTCATCAATATGGCCGGCGTCTGGGTCGGGGGCTGGTAAAAATGAAAAAGCGGCGCCCAATATATCATCCCGTCACCTCCCCCTTTTGCCACGCGTAGACGGCTGCTCCCATAAGGCCGGCATCGAGCCCCAACCCGGGTCTGACCACACGCACTGTCCTGCCCGGCAATTTAAAAGCATGTGCTTTCATGGCTTTCCTGGTTGGTTTTAACAGCATCTCACCCATCCTGGATACGCCGCCTCCAATTATAATCATCTGAGGATTGAATATATTAACCAGATTTGCCAGGCCTATACCCAGGTAACCGGCCGCGGCATCAATAACGCCACAGGCAAGGGTATCGCCTTTACGGGCGGCCACAGACACGAGTGCTGATGTAACGCTCTTAACGCTGCTGTCAACCATGCCGGTCAGGATGCTTTGTTCCCCCCTGGCCAGGCGTTCCCCGGCCATGCGGGCAATGGCCGTGCCCGAAGCCAGCGCCTCAAGGCATCCACGCTGCCCGCACTTACAGGGCGGACCGTCAACCTGCAATATCATGTGTCCTATCTCGGCGGCACAGCCGTCAGCGCCATTATATAGTTCCCCCTTAATGATGATGCCTCCGCCTATCCCGGTGCTTACCGTCAGATAGATTAAATGATCAAGACCCTGTCCTGCACCCAGCCTATGTTCGCCCAGCGCAGCAGCGCTGGCATCATTCAATAAAAATACCGGTGTATCAAGTTCAACGGCTAATATGTTCCTCAACGGTATATTATGCCACCCGGGCAAGTTTGGCGCTTCCGTTATCAGCCCTTTGTTATAGTCGATTATGCCGGCAGCGGCTACGCAGATACTGCCAATCATGGATATACGCAGCCCGGCTTTCCCGATGGAGCGTTTTACCGTTTCAACCAGGCGCCCGATGACCTTCTTCGGCCCTTCCTGCGCCAGTGTAAGGCCGTGAACACGGGAAAGCATTCCGCCATCACCTGTAATCACGGCTGAGATAATTTTAGTCCCGCCTATATCCACGGCAATAACCGGTTGATCAGAGCGGTTCACTTATATTCAGCTCCAACGCCCTTTGATAAAGTGCCTCATATTTTTCCGCAGGTTCACGCCAGCTCAAGTCTTCGGCCATTACCCGCCGGATTACACGCTCCCAGGCAGGTCTTTCGCTGAATGCAGCCACCGCTTTCTTTAGCGTGAAAACCAGTGCTTGGGAGGAATAATCGTTGAAAACAAAGCCTGTACCGTGCTTCAAATCATGGCTCAAATTGTGCACTGTATCAGCCAGGCCGCCGGTCTTTCGCACAACCGGCACGGTACCGTATTTCATAGCAATCATCTGGCCAAGCCCGCAGGGTTCCCACTGCGACGGCATTAAAAACAAGTCGGATCCTGCGTAAAGCAGGTGTGCTTTGTCATTATCAAAAGTGATGAAGGCCTTCACACTATCCGGATATCTGGATTCAAGCTGCTGCAATGCCTCCTCGTAATATTCTTTCCCGCGCCCCAGGAAAACAAATTGCACTTTTGCTCTGCTCAATATTTCGGGGATGGCGTCCAGAATAATATCCATGCCCTTTTGCTCGTCCAGCCTTGCCACCATGCCAGCCAGTGGTATGTCCGCTGCAGATTTCCAGCCGGCCATTCTCTGCACTTCCTTCTTGTTCAGCAACTTACCTTCAATATCAGCCGCGTCATAATTAGCCGCGATTAATTTATCACGCAGCGGGTCATACTCTTCCTGTCCCAGGCCATTACGGATGCCGGAGAGGCTCTCCTTCCTGAATTCCAGTATACTCTGCATGCCGCAGCCATACTCCGCCGTCATAATCTCCCGTGCAAAGTTGACGCTCACCGTATTGATAACATGAGACCATAAAATACCCTGCGTCATAAAATTCCACGGCATTGGCGGCCGCCCCCAGATGCCGGCCTGCCAGTATTGTCCCAGGCCCGACCTGGAGATCAGATGTTCGTTAATATTACCCTGGTACCGGATATTATGTATGGTGAAAACAGTACGGTAACCGCCATGCTTATTCCTGGTCAGCAGGGGGATCAAGGCTGAATGCCAGTCATGGCAATTGACGATTGAAGGTTGCCACCCAAGGTAGGGAAGCACTTCACATACACAGTCGTTAAACACCCAGAATTTTTCAATCTCATCGTCGCCATAAACATCTCTGGCCCCGGCAAACACATCAGCGGATAAAAGATAAACGGGCACTTCCTCAATGTTAATTTGCTCCACGCTGATTTTGCGGTATTCCTGCAGCGATAATACTGTCAGGTTTCTGATCACAGGCTCGGTTTGATATTGAGAGTAATCCACAAAACCGTATTTCGGTACGATCACCCTGACCTCATGCCCGCGCTTTATGAGTTCAACCGGCAATGACCGCACCACATCTGCCAGTCCACCCACCTTGGTCAGGGGAGCCATTTCGGCAGCAACAAAAAGTATCTTCATGCTAAATAATCAAGGTTTTCGGCCAATATAGGCTACTGATTTAGCTTGCTCACCTCATATCTGGTATGGTCGTGGGCTCTTGCTCTTTATCGTTTCTCCGCTGGCTACGGTTTTCGATAGAAAATCCGATGCCTCCACCCGGGGTTCGATTTTGCAGTTCCTGCCGATCATGACCTCGGACGGTATCCTGGTGCCCTTGCCTACCAACGTGATACCTGTATTCAGGTATTCGGGCTCTTCAGTATTGGGAGCGTAATCATCACTCATGCCGATATGGCAACCGCGGCTGATCCATACCTGCTTATCAATGATGCTTTTTTCTATGATCGTGCCACGGCCGATGGTAGTGTCTTCAAAAATAATGGAGTTTTTTATTACGGCGTCCTCTTCAACAAAAACCCGCGGCGAAATGATGGAATCTATCACAGTCCCGTTAACTATGGCCCCATTACAGATCAACGCCCGGCTGATCTGAGCATGTGGCCCCAGTTTAACGGGCGGATATCCCTGGACAATGGTCCTTATCTCATTTTCGGGATTGTAGAGATTCAGCTCCGGCAGGTCTACGATCAGGTCCATATTAGCCTGCCAGTAGGCATCCACCGTCCCCACATCACGCCAATAGCCGTGGAAACGGAACCCGTATACCTGGTATTTACTGATCAGGTCTGGCAATACGTCATGGCCGAAATCATAGCCCTGCTGGCCGCTGGCCATCTCCTCTAAAGAATCCACCAAAACCTTTTTATTAAATATGTAGATGCCCATGGAGGCCAGCCGGCTTTTGGCTGCTTTGGGTTTCTCTTCAAAATTAACGATGCGCTCATTATGGTCCAGAGTAATAATTCCAAACCTGGACGTATCCTCCTGAGGAACGTCATAAACAGCCACCGTAACATCGGCATGCCGGTTACGATGCGAGGCCAGCATCTGGTCATAACGCATGCTGTAGATATGGTCAGCTGACAGCACCATTATCTCATCCACACGCTGATCTATGATGTAATACAGGTTTTGATACACGGCATCGGCAGTACCTTTATACCAGTTTCTTTGCGACCTGCTAAGGAAAGGCTGCAGCATCACTGCGCCACCCTTCTCACGGTCCATGTCCCACGGCCTGCCAACACCCACATGTTGAGCCAGGGAACGCGGATTGAACTGCGTCAAAACCGCCACATTATAAATACCCGAGTTTGAACAATTGCTGAGCGTGAAATCAATTATGCGGTATTTACCGCCAAAAGGAACCGCCGGCTTGGCGCGCTCAGCAGCCAGTATGCTCAATCGCTCGCTGGCGCCGCCAGCCAGTATGACAGCTAAGACTCTCTTCATATCCGAGATTTCCACCATATCTCAAACCAATTTTAACCAAATACTCAATAAATGTCGATAACCACAAACGGTCTGTCTCATTGGAGGACATTAATATCTGCCCGATTGCGATATCAGTATTGCGTAACATCTGTACAAATTCTAAAGGCCTGTCCCTACCATCCAACCGGTATTGCGTATGCCAGGCTAACGCCCGCATAGCTCTATGACCAGCAGGTCCAGTGCCAGATCATCTTCATATTTACCCGTTTTTATGGCCACATCGGTATCAAGAAGGCTGTGAAATGCCCTGCGCAGGCGCGGTATGGTAAAAGTCCTGGCCTGCCTGAGCGTTTTATCCAGCGGATACCTGGGATGCAATCCCAGACGCTGCTTGATTTCCTGCTGGGGCGTGCCCTGGCTTAATTCTTTAACTCGAAGTGTGATCGAAAGCTGCCTTTCGATCATGGATAGTATCTGCTGTGGCGCAGTGCCGTATTTCAACATCCTGTGTAGCATGTGCTGTGCCTCTTTCACCCTCCCTTCTAACACCGCGTCAACCAGAACAAAAATGCTCTCCTCGCGTGCAAAACTGGTGATCTCCCTGACATCGCTGTCACTGATCTCCCGGCCTTCGCAATAGGTCATCAACTTATTTAGCTCACCGGTAAGGGACCATAAATCCCCACCGACATAGTCCGCCAGCAAGCTTACCGCGGCTGCGGAAATTTTAGCGCCGCTTTCTACCGCGTAATCTTTGATCCAGGCGGTTAGCTCCCGTCCTTTTATCTCGCTCAATTGTAATACCTTATCCGCTGCCGGCGAGAGCGCTTTGAAAAGCGGGTTGGACGCTTTCGGGTCCAGGTCCGCTTCAAATAGTACCAGCACAGTTGTCTGCGGCATACCCTTGATATAATCTGCCATGTTCTGCCATTCTTTAAGTGCCTGGCCTCCCTCATCGACCCCACCGCCATTCGAACGCAGCGGTTTCTCCCCTGACTGGAAACGCTTGAGCAACCCCTCCACTATAACCAGCCTGCTGGGAGTCATGAACGGTACCACGCTACATATATCGCTGAGCCCCCGTGTGGTCAGCTTCCGGCCATCAAGTATCGTGGTATTAACCGATACCATGTCCTGGCTGCCCAATCCAGCCTTTATCTCATTTAACGCCTTCTGGCAGCGGTAGCTATCATCGCCACTAATTATGTAAAACATCTCTCTCCTGTCCTATCGGAATCCACGTTGGTCTGATTGCCGGGTCAACTGTTAATTGTATAATAAAGAGCCAGAATACAATACCTGTATCCGGTTGAAACTCAAGTAATAGCCCGGAAAACAAATACAAAATCATCGAGAGCGGATTAGCCCCCCTATCCCGATAACCGTTATCATTTATAAGAGAACTCTGTAACCCGGAGGTATATATTGCTGACTGAAAAAAAGATACTTGAAGCGCTGGGAGACGTACTTGTCCCCGGCATACAGCGCAGCCTGACCGCTCTGAACCTGGTGCAGGGAGCCGAGATAGCCGGCAATAAGGTGAAAATCACCCTGGCCTCGGTTGCCCTCGATGAAAATGCTCAAAACTGGGTACGGGAAAAATCCATGGACGTGGTGAAGCTTCTCGATAAAAACGCCGCAAGCGAAGTCATTTTCGTAGAAAAAAGGCCCGTAGAGTTGAACCGGATCAAAAACGTAATCGCTATCATGAGCGGCAAGGGAGGGGTAGGCAAGTCCCTGATAAGCGCCCTGACAGCCATATTGCTCAGAAGGCAAGGTTATGAAGTCGGTATCCTGGATGCTGATATAACAGGTCCCAGCATACCCAAAATGTTCGGGATAACGCTACGGCCGCAGGGCAGTGAGAGCGGTATACTTCCGGTACAATCAACCAGCGGCATCGAGATCATTTCCATCAACCTCTTCCTCCCCCACGAGGATGAAGCTGTCATCTGGAGGGGACCGCTGATCGGCAAAGCTATTACACAATTCTGGGAAGATGTCCTCTGGGGTAACCTGGATTTCCTGGTGGTTGACCTGCCTCCCGGCACAGCCGATGCACCTTTGACCGCGCTGCAGGTATTGCCGGTTAACGGCGTCATCGTCGTCTTTACGCCCCAGGGCCTCACTACCATGATCGTAAAAAAAGCTGTCAAGATGGCGCAACAGCTGGACAAGAAGGTGCTCGGCGTAGTCGAGAACATGAGCTTCTTATACATACCTGCGATTAAGAAAAAGATCGAGATTTTCGGTGCAAGCCGCGGCGCTGAGATGGCAAAATCATCGGCGGCTCCTCTGCTTGCCAGGATACCCATCGACCCCAGGTTGGCCACACTATGCGATAAAGGCCATATCGAGAGATACGATGCAGAGATACTTAAATCTTACTGGGATGCGTTATCAAAGGTAATCTCCACCGCCACATAAAGCACTAACAAAAATCATGTCTGAGCGTTTCGATAAGCTGGATGTATTCATTTTGGGCAACCCACCAGGGAACTACCCGGATATTTTCGTTGAGCACGCCCTGCGGCCTAAAAATGCCGGCAGCATGGAAGCCGCTAATGGCTTCGGCAGCGTATCAGGCCATGACGGCAACGTCATGGAGATCTGGTTGCGCGTTGAAGATGATGTTATTGCTGCCGCAACCTTCTGGACAGACGGTTGTGGCACAACGATCGCCTGCGGGAGTATGGTAACAGAAACGGTTAAGGGCAAACAGATTATTGAGGCACTGAACCTGACCACGGATGAGATAGAAGAAGCATTGGGTGGACTGCCGGGTAACAATTGCACCTGCGCAAAGCTGGCAGTAGACACGTTAAAAAAGGCCGCCAGGGACTATTTAGCCTTCAAACAGGAGCCGTGGCGCCGCAAGTACGCCAAATGATTACCTGCATATTCATACGGAACCGGCCTTCAAATCCGTTTCCTTGATTTTATAAGCTTTAAAATATATACTCTTTAGGCGATTCCCCCGAAAGCAGGATATTTCGTTGGCGTTTCTGTTGCTTAGCGGCGAAATCCAGGGAGGATTTTATGGCTTATAAACCATTTGAAGAACAAGAAGAAGAAATCGAGGGCTCAATGGACCTCGAAATGATACGCGACGACCTGATGGCCGAACTTAAATCCATCAACGAATATGAAGCACAGGTTGAGATGATCGAAAATGAAGATGCGGCCGATGCTATTGAGCAGATCCTTGAAGATAAGAAAGTGCATGTGGCCAAGCTGATCAAGCTATTAAAACTGCTTGATCCTGTACAGGCCGAAAAATTAAATAACGAATTAAGGTAGAGAGAAAATGGCACATAAACCTAAGCTCAAGGGAACCAAAAAGAACCGTGGCAAGACCAAGAGCAGCAAGCGCAATATCGTTAAAAAGATAACTGCCTAATTTTACGGTGGAGACACCAGCTTGAAGGTACTGGTTATCGGCAACGGGGCGCGTGAACATGCCCTCGCGTGGAAGATTTTGCAGAGCCCCCGTGTCAGCGATGTTTATGCCCTGCCGGGGAATGCCGGCACAGCCAGTATTGCCCGCAATATCAGCCTGCCGTTGTCTGACATACCTTCCATAATTAAGAAGTCGCTGGAACTCCGTATTGACCTTGTTGTAGTCGGGCCAGAGGCGCCGCTGGCCGCAGGCATAGTTGACCGCTTCCAGGAAACTGGCATACCCGCTTTCGGTCCGTCCGGTGCCGCCGCCCGCCTGGAATCCAGCAAGTTATTTGCCCGGGAATTGATGCAAAAGCACGGCATTCCCTGCGCTGAAGGCAAGTCCTTTAGCGATTATCCAAAGGCCAGGGAATACCTTGAAAAGCAAAGCGCTCCCATAGTTGTCAAGGCTGACGGCCTGGCAGCGGGCAAAGGCGTTACCGTCGCAGGCACCCTCGAAGAAGCGCTGAAAGCGCTCGATTCCATAATGCAGGCCAGGATTTTCGGGGCCGCTGGCGACAGCGTTATCATCGAAGAATGCCTGGTTGGTAAAGAAGTCAGCCTGCTGGCTTTCACCGATGGCAAAACTACCGTCCCAATGGTGCCTGCCTGCGATTATAAGCGGGTTTTCGATGGCGATAAAGGCCCCAACACCGGCGGCATGGGCAGCTACAGCCCGCCCGGTTTCTTCGGCAAAGCTATGATAAAGCAGGTATTGAATACCATCATTAAGCCTACTATCGATGCCATGGCAAAAGCCGGCTATCCTTACCAGGGCGTGCTGTACACGGGGTTAATCATGACCACCGGAGGGCCAAAAGTGCTGGAGTACAATGCCAGGTTTGGCGACCCTGAGACACAGGCCATTCTGCCCAGGTTGAAAACCGACCTGGTTGCTATTATGCTGGCGGTTATCGATGGAACGCTGGATAAGCTGGCAATCCAGTGGGACGCCGACCCCTGCGTGGGCGTAGTAATTGCTTCAGGAGGATACCCGGGTAATTACGAAAGCGGCCTGCCCATCAGCATTTCTGCTAAACTTGAAGAGGACGTCAGCATATTCTACGCCGGCGCTATAAATAGTAGTGACGGCCGGGTAGTCACGGACGGCGGAAGGGTGCTGACAGTCACCGCGTCCGCTACAACCATGCAGGGAGCGCGGGACAAGGTGTACCGCAATATACCACATATTAGTTTCAAGGGTTGTCATTACCGCAAGGATATTGCATTACGGGAGGTGAGCTAATGGCACTGGTAGGCGTAGTGATCGGCAGCCAGACAGATGAGCAATTCATGCAACCCGCTCTCGACATTTTAAGCGAATTCAAGATTGATTACGAAATGGCCATCCTATCAGCCCACCGCAAACCGGATAAAGTCCGGCAATATGCGCTTGATGCCAGGTCCAATGGATATGAGGTTATTATCGCGGCAGCCGGCAGCGCTGCGCACCTGCCCGGCGTGATTGCATCCTGGACTACACTGCCGGTCATAGGAGTGCCGCTGCCGACGAGCGACCTTAAGGGAATTGACGCGCTTTATTCTATCGTGCAAATGCCGGGTGGTGTACCGGTTGCCTGCGTGGGCATTGGCACAGCAGGCGCCAAGAACGCCGCCCTGCTGGCCGCGCAGATACTCGGCATCAAATATGATCAGACCAGGCAGGTTTTCGAGGATTATAAACGCAAGCTGGCTGAATAATGAGGGCAGGTAAATATGATTGAACGCTATTCCCGGCCAAAGATGAAGAAGATTTGGTCGGACAAGAACAAATTTGATAAATGGCTCCAGGTTGAAATCGCTGTTTGCGAGGCGTGGGCGGATGTAGGCCGCATACCCAGGGAGGCAATACCTAATATTAAGAAGGCCAGGGTTGACTTAGAGCGCATGGGGGAGATCCTTAAAGTAACCCACCACGATGTCACAGCCTTTTTGAATGCTATCGGCGAGACTATTGGTGAGGATTCACGCTTCATTCACCTCGGCCTGACATCATCCGATGTCATGGATACTGCACAGGCGCTGCAGCTCAAGGATGCTGCCGGCCTGCTTTTAGAGGATGTGGAGAAATTGATCAAGGTGCTTGAGTATACGGCTGTGGCTAACAAGGATACTCTGATGATCGGACGTACACATGGCGTCCATGCCGAGCCTATAACCTTTGGACTTAAAATGGCGCTGTGGGCGCAGGAGATGAAGCGAAACTACACCCGGCTACAGGCTGCCAGAGACGCGGTCAGCGTTGGAAAGATTTCCGGCGCCGTAGGCACTTATGCAAGCGTATCGCCGGAGATAGAAGAGCAGGCCTGCGCCACGCTGGGACTTACCCACGCACCCATCTCAAACCAGGTCATTCAGCGTGACCGGCATGCCCAGTTCGTTACCACGCTGGCCATCATAGCCAGTTCCCTGGATAAATTTGCCACGGAGATAAGGGCGCTGCAGAGGACAGAGGTGCTCGAAGTTGAAGAGCCTTTTTCAGCGGGGCAGACCGGCTCCTCAGCCATGCCTCATAAGCGTAACCCGGAGCTTTGCGAAAGGGTCTGCGGGCTGGCACGGCTTATAAGAGGGCACTCGATTACCGCACTGGAAAATGTCGCATTATGGCATGAGCGTGATATCAGCCATTCCTCCAATGAGCGTGTAATCCTGCCTGATTCCTGCCTGGCGCTTGATTACATACTGAGCATTTTTAGCGGGGTAATGCAAGGCCTGCAGATCTACCCTGATAACATGAGGCGCAACCTCGAGATTACACAGGGGCTGGTCTTTTCGCAGAATGTAATGCTGGCACTGGTGGGCAAGGGGCTCAGCAGGCAAAAAGCTTACGAATTGACCCAGCGCAACGCCATGCAGGCATGGAAAACCAGGACACCGTTCTTGGAATTTTTAAAAGGCGACCAGGAAGTTATGGGGCAACTGAACGCCAGGGAACTTGAATCGGTTTTTGATTACCGGCGCTTTCTCAAGCATGTGGATACAATCTTCGCACGGCTCGGGCTATTAAAGAAAACACGCAGAGCTTCAAGTAAAAAATAGGAGCTATCGATTGGACATTGTATTTGATACCGCACTGAAACTTCCCGTGTCCGGGAAAGGCAAGGTCAGGGATACGTACCGTGTAGGAGATAAACTGCTAATTGTGGCCACTGATCGCATTTCCGCCTTCGATTTTGTGTTACCCACGGCAATACCCGATAAAGGTATGGTACTCAACCAGATTTCTGTTTTTTGGTTTGGCAAAACATACCATGTGGTGCACAATCACCTGGTAGAATCAATAGAAAGCCCCCGGGCGTTGGCCAAATATGCACCTGGCAAGCGTCCTTTAGCGGAGTTATTGATGGGGCGCTCCATGGTTGTACTAAAAGCTGCGCGCATACCGGTTGAATGCATTGTTCGCGGGTATATAGCTGGATCTGCCTGGTCAGAATATCAAAAGACCGGAACAATCAACGGGAAAAAAGCGCCCAAAGGTTTGGTAGAGAGCCAGGAACTGCCCGAGCCCATCTTCACTCCCACTACCAAAGCTGAAACCGGCCATGATCTGCCTTTAAAACCCCGTGAGCTTATTAACCTGGTAGGTGAAAAGACGGCCCGTCAGCTTGAAGAAAAAAGCCTGGCGCTATACCGCTTTGCACGTGAATATGCTGTCGAGCGCAGTATCATTATTGCCGATACCAAGTTCGAATTCGGTTACCATGACAAAGAAATCATCTTAATTGACGAGGCGCTAACGCCCGATTCCAGCCGCTTCTGGGATGCTACCCAGTATGAACCCGGATGTTCTCAACCGAGTTATGATAAGCAGCCGGTACGGGACTGGTTAATAGCCTCAGGCTGGAACCGGCAGCCACCGATGCCTGCTTTACCGCATGAAGTGGTTGAGGCTACCACAGAACGCTATCGCGATGCCCATTACTATTTAACCGGGAGGAAGCTCAAAAATGTATTTAGCTAAAGTATATATTACGCTTAAGCCAACCGTGAATGACCCGCAGGGGCTCACTATCAAGGGCGCGCTTTATACCCTCGGCTTCGCCGCGGTGCAGGAAGTACGTGCGGGAAAATACATCGAGATTAAGATAGAAGAAAAAGATATGGAAAAAGCGCGCAACGATGTTCAAAACATGTGTAAAAAGCTCCTGGCCAACACAGTCATCGAAAATTTCCGCTTCGAGATGGAACGGCTTAAGTCTGACTGAGAATTTTTATCAGGGCACGGTATACTTGACTTTTAGTACTGCGCCATCCAGGCAAATCATATCCGCTTTGCTATCCCAGTTAGTCGATGTGAAAAATTGCACTCTGAACTGACACCTGCCCAGCGTATTATTCATTAATTGCTGAACAACGTTGTTGCCATTACTATCCAGCGTTACATCAAGCTTAAGCGGCGTACCCGTTAATTCCGTTAATTTCAAGCTTCCCACAGGGAGTGCAGTTGCCTCATAGGCAATCCTACCCAGTTCACTTGAAGATCCATATTGATATTGGTATGCCTCGAGTGCTCCCATGTTGCCCCAGTTAGCGTTGCTATAGGTTGGGCTTCCCGTTGCCGTATTGCCGGTCAAATCAAGCACCGCTTCACTGATATTTGCCGTCGGTGGTATCGATGTTAGATCAAAACTGAGAAAAGCCCGGCTGGCAAGGTTTGCTGCACTATCTCCTGCGCAAACCACACTGGAACGTGTGTACGTGGTCGTGTTCTTTATCAGCGACCCGCTCTCGGCCGGAACAAGGTTTAATAAGGCTATTCTCTCCCCCTGAGGTTGCAGCGGTGCTGTACCGGTCACATTAACGGTGACGGCTTTAGCAACAGACCCTGCCCCATTTGATGCAGTCAGAGTATAAGTAGTAGAAACGGGCGGATAAAGTGTTACGGCTATCTCCGGATCGGTGGTAGCAACTTCGGGAACAATTATTATATCTGTAGCTCCAGTAATACTCCAACTGATAATAGTGGGGCTTCCGGCTACAACCATAGCAGGGTTAGCTGTAAAATAATTTATCACAGGTTTCTCAATCTGGGGTGGTAGGGTCGATGGCACACTGCCTGTAACGGCTACCTGGGTCGTTGCCGTGGCCGTACCCAATGAATTATTCGCTGTCAAGGTAAAAGTTGTGGTACCCTGGGGCAGCACAGAAGTGGATCCAGATAGCGCCACATTGCCCACCCCGTGATCGATTGTCACGGTCGTCGCACCGAATACGCTCCAGGTAAGCGTCGAGGCCGCTCCCTGTGCGATGGCAGAAGGCAAGGCAGCAAATGAACGTACCACCGGTTTATCATAGGTTAAAGGTGCATTCTGCGACAGGTCGACACATGCGCTGAGCATGCCAAACAGTATTATTAAGGCTATCGAAAAAATTTTCATATTGAAGCTCCTCCGGTTAAAACTCCAAATTCATAAAATGAACTTAAAAGGCTTTCCAAATTATCACTTCCACGGTACTAATCGTTGTAAGTAATCGTCATCACAGCGTTGCTGAAATTTACGTAATCTGCGAGGTTATCACCGTTGGTTTCAGAGGCAAAGCTCACACGCGTCTGGAATCGTGGGGTACCACCCAGCACTGCACCTTTTACGATCGATGTTACCTCAATCTCGCCCGGAACAGCGCCAAAAGCGGGGGCGAGGGCTACGCCTATCAGGTTGTAGTCTGCGGCCTGCAATGCACCCAAACCATAGTTCACTTTAGCTACCCATAACCCTCCCAGGTGTCCAAATGGATCACGTACTAGACTGTTAACTGCCAAATTCAGCCTGGCATTTGTGACCTCTTTCCCCGCTAAACCCGAGAGGTCGTAGCTGAAGTAACAGCGTATAGCGACGTTCCCACTGGTATCGCCGGCAGATTTAAAGCCGGGAGATACTGTTCCATCCTTGTACACGGCGCCCGTTTCGGCTGCAACCGGGCTCAGGTTGACTATATGGCTAACTGCGGGCACAGGCTGCACGTTAAAAGTTCGGATGGCAGACCAATCACTCCACAGGCCGGTATTATTCTGCGCCCTCACTTTCCATGTCCAGTTATTTAGCAAATCCGCGGCAAGTGAGCCGCCTACGGTCTTGGAATAGTGAGAGTTGGCTGTATAAGCATCTATAGCCGGGCTGCCGGCGCCTGCCCTTATTACATAGACCTGGTATTGCGCTATCCCGCTTTCAACATCCGCAGAATCAACCCAATCGAAACTCCATGGGGCATTGGGCTGGGGCAAGGTTGCACCCTCAGCAGGCGACGATAGTACCGGGACGTGTGGTGGCGTGACATCGGGGCCCCCACCACCGCCTACCGCCACTGAAATATTTTTAGATACCGTACCACTGGCATTGGTCGCTGTCAACATGTACGTTGTAGACGCGGCCGGGTTAGCTGCTACGCTACCTACCGGATCTGCCATCAAGAATGATCCTCCACCCGACAGAATTGTAACCTGAGAAGCGTTGGAGACGTTCCAGTTTAGAGTGGTTAAACTGCCTAATGGGAAAACAGCCGGATTGGCCTCGAAAAGGTTGATGACGGGTAATCCCGCGTCAGGAGGTGCAGCACTAACTGACACTATCGCCGCTGAAATTACGCTTCCAGCATCGTTAACCGCAGTCAAGATGTAGGTAGTCGTGCCGGCCGGCGTAACAGTCTGCGTGCCGGCAGCAGCGTTAACGCTGCCAATACCTTGACCAATGGTTGCAGAGGAAGCATTTGATATATTCCAACTAAGCACAGCGGCGCCACCAGCAGATATCGCTATTGGAACTGCATCGAAGGAGTTGATAACCGGCATACTAACCGGCGCCGGACCGCTGCCCGTAACCAATATTTGTGCATTTGCTGTTACAGTTCCAGACGGGTTTGCCGCCGTCAGTGTATAAGTTGTGGTGGTGGTAGGGATTACAGTCCTCGTACCTCTCAAAGCAACGGTTCCGACACCATTATTAATGCTAACCGACCTGGCGCCCGTCACTGTCCAGTTCAATGCAGCGCGGCTGCCGGCCGTTAAAGCGTCCGGATTAGCCTCAAATGTTGAGATAATGGGCGGTTGTCCGCTGTCGCTACCTGGCGTACTTGGAGGAGCAGGCAGATAAATGCATCCCGATATTACGGCAAGAGCAAGTGAAAGCGGTATCAACAGCTGTCTCATGGCAGATCCTCCACAAAATATTACACCGGGTAGTTTAATATAAATAACGATAGGCAGTCCGCTAAGTTTATACAGGAGTCAACCTGCGCTCGACACTACTCAGGAAGCACGTAGCGTATGGTCAGCGTAGGATTACCAGAGCCAATATCTAAATAGTTGGCTGACGTTTGATAAGCGGTAGGATCATTTCTATTCATTGTATAATCTTGCCGGCTATAGTAATAGTATTTTTCGAACTGCATCCGTATCTGGAAACGGTTATCCCTCAGGTCAACCCGTTTCTGTACGGCTGTAACGAAGTCCGGCGAGGTAAAGGGTTTATCCGGCATCATAGTTGCAACGAAATTGTAACTCCAGCTATACAAATACCCCGCGGGGTTGACCACCATATAGTCGCTCGGTTTCAGATCAGCACCTAATTGCTGATTATAGATATTAAGGGCTCCCTGCCAGGGGAAGGGTGAGTTTATAACAACGGATTTCGAAAGGTCAAGATCAACAGTTTTGATAATCGCGCCCGGGGGAACAGCAGAAAGGTCAAAGCTGAGGAACCCCTGCATCTGTACCTGTAGTTCGCTTTCACCAACCATGACCTCATCAAGAACCACCCTGTCCTTACGCACCGTTCCGTCCTCGGCGGCTATTGAATATAAAACAAGCGTGTAAAGATGCAATGGAGTGACTGTGACCCTGGTGCTGGCAGTTACTACGCCTTCATCGTTCCTGGCAAAGATGGTGTAAACAGTATCAAGCAGTGGTTGTACCGATCTGCTGCCGCTCATGGAAACGTCACCTATATCAGGGGTGATCCTTACGCTGCCGTAGCCGGAAACGTCCCAGCTCAAATTGGTCCAGTCACCTTGTTTGATACCCGGGGGTGTCGCCGTGAAGACTTTCACCGACATCCTCTCCGGTCCGCCGGGAATTAGAACATTGACATTTGCGCCGACTTCGTCTGACCAATTGCCGTAGTCGTCCTGCGCTTTGAACCAGATAGTGTGCGCTCCGGCAGTAAGTGTATCTGTTTCGAACATTAAAAGAGTGCTTAAAGGCCCATTGACACTCGAACGCCAGTTATAAGCCACTACCTGTCCGGTTGATGAAATAGCGCGGCCCGTGAACTTAACTTTTTCGCCAACGTAAATCTGAGAGGAGGAAACGGAGTCTATATAAGCCAGTGGCGCCAATTTGGTGTTTACTGCTGGCCTCGCACATCCCGCCAGTAAAATCGCAAACATCAGGATGGTTATAGCCGTTTTCTTCAAATTGACACCTCCATACATAGTATGCATACCACAATCTAACATTGTATACAAAGCTTGTCAATATACTTATTTGCTCATTTTCCTCTTAACCTGCCGCATCACTTTCGTCATGGTTTCCCCAGCCTTGCCCTCGATACGTACCGCCGCCTTAGAATCCATTGGTGTAGCTCCGATATTGATAATCACGACCTTTGCCCCCGCGTCATAGGCGTACATGGGTATGGAGGCCGCCGGGTACACGACAAGGGTTGAGCCGATCACAATGCACAGGTCGCACTGGGTAGCCCGCCTGGCGGCTTCGCTCAACACCAGTTGCGGCAGGGATTCCCCAAAAAATACGGCATCCGGCTTCAATATGCCCTTACAATGCTCGCATTCCGGCAAATCCTCAACTGACAGGCGTGCTATGATCTCGGCCATAGGCAATCGCCTATGGCATCCCAGGCACCTTACGTATTGCATATTGCCATGCAACTCAAACACAATCTCAGGCGAATTGCCCGCCAACTGGTGCAGGTTATCAATGTTTTGGGTTACCACGCAATCGAGCTTGCCCAGCTTTTCAAGTTCTGCAATAGCATAATGGGCAATATTCGGCCTGGCGTCCTTCAGCAACCCTCCTTCAGCCAGCAGCTTCCACTGCATCTTCCTGACTTCAGGCCTAGCTACAAATCTTTGAATAGTAAAATCCTCTGGATCCATCTTGGTCCAGATGCCGTCCTTCCCGCGGAAATCCGGTATGCCCGATTCAGTGCTTATGCCGGCGCCGGTGAAAACCACCAGCCGTTGGGATTTGTCGATAAGCTCCGCAACCTGTTCCGCTAAAGTTTCCATATCTGCATTAACCATAATCCGTAACTCCGCTAATCTTCGCTAACATCCGGGTAACTAAAGAAATTATACACAGTTTGTCCCCTCTGTTATATTATTATCTTTATGGCTGATTCATCAGGAATAGTTTCTTACATAGAAGGTCATTTGAAAACACGCTATATCGGACGTGAATTAAAATATTTAGAAACAACCACCTCAACGCAGGATATTGCCAGGGAACTGGCCGAAAAAGACGCCCGCGAGGGCACGGCAGTGATAGCGGGAGAGCAACAGTCGGGACGCGGACGGATGGGCAGGTCATGGCTCTCGCCGGCGGGGGGACTGGCGACATCCATCATCCTGCGTCCGCCCATAGACTTTGCTTACCTGCTGCCGGCCATAACCTCCGTGGCTGTTTTCCAGACACTGAAAAACCTGGGCGTCAGGGCAGGCATCAAGTGGCCCAACGATGTGCTCATAGAAGGCAAAAAGGTCTGCGGCATACTCATCGAACACGGCCTGACGGATGGAGAACTGAGGTATTCCATTGTGGGCATTGGCATTAACGTCAATTTCGATACAGACAGGTACCCCGAGATAGCGGACATCGCCACCTCGCTCTCCGTACAATTGGGGCATGAAGTGCCGGTGGCTGAGGTTGCCCTGCATCTTTATACGGAACTTGAAAATATCTACAGCAGGACCGGCGAACCTGCCCGCATAATCGATGAATGGTCGCGGAACATGGTCACTATCGGCCGCAGGGTCAGCGCGGATTTCTACGGCAACAGGATCGACGGCACGGCGGAAGGGGTCAATCAGAAGGGTAACTTAGTAGTGCGGCTGGCCGATGGGTCGATCAAAGAGATAGTAGCGGGTGATGTAACTATCAAAAATAGTAATGGCGGGGCTTGAAGCCCCGCCATTAATTTACTCATACTGGTTATGCTTTATGTCAGTTTTTTCTGCTCGGATCCCAGTTTATTCAACATGGGCATTATCAGGTCAATGGGCAGCGGGAAAACCACAGTGTTGGTCCTCTCCGAGGCTATGGTTACCAGCGTCTGCAGGTAGCGCAATTGCATGGCCGCCGGCTGGCTGGAGATAATCCTGGCGGCCTCGGCCAGCTTCTCAGCGGCCTGCGCCTCGCCCTCGGCGGCAATGATCTTGGCCCGCCTGCCCCTCTCGGCTTCCGCCTGCGCAGCCATGATTTTCTGCATGTTGTCGGGCAGTTGTACGTCGCGCACCTCCACCATGGTCACCTTGATGCCCCAGGGTTCAGTGCTCTCGTCGATGATGGCCTGCAGCTTCTCGTTGATCTTTTCCCGGTGCGCCAGCAGTTCCTCCAGTTCCGATTGCCCTACCACGTTGCGCAGCGTCGTCTGGCAGAGCAGCGACGTGGCCCTGATATACTGTTCAACGTTCAAGATGGCCGACTCCGGCTTCATGACGCGGAAATATACCACGGCGTCTACCTTCACCGTCACGGTGTCCATGGTGATGCATTCCTGCTGTGGCACGTCCATGGTTACCACGCGCAGTTCGACTTTAACCATGCGCTCGATAAAGGGTATCAGCAGGACAAGCCCCGGTCCCCTCACCCCCACGTATCTGCCCAGCCGGAAGACCACGCCCCTCTCATATTCGTTGACCACCCTGACCGATGACGCCAGTATGATCAGCACAAATATTGCCAGTATAATAATAGGTACGATTGACCCCATGTTTACCTCCTCATTTTTTCTTGGTTACGTATAATTTAAGGTTATCGACCCTCTGTATTACCACTTCTGCGCCCACAGGCGCGCTGCCCTCATCCAGTATAGCCTTCCAGAGTTCGCCCTCCACCAGCACCATGCCCTGAGGTTCAAGGGCAATCTTCACCAGGGCAGCGTGACCTATCATACCCTCTTGCCCGGTGGTCACCCTGCGCTTCTGTCCCCGGACCGCCGCCCAGACCAATAAGCCCACGAATAGGGCGAAGAATATGGCTACATATATAATCAAGCTTTTATCAAATTCCATAGAAGAGTCGCTCCCGCTGAAAAGAATAAATGAACCGATTACTAATGACGCAATCCCACCTGCCGTAAGTATACCATAGGCAGGTACAAAAATCTCAGTTACGAAGAGCCCCAGTGCCAGCAAAATCAATGCCAGACCCGCCCAGTAGGCATTCAGCACTCCCAGGGAATAGAATGCCAGGAAGAGGCATAAGCCGCCGATAACGCCTGGGAAGATCAGCCCGGGATTGGATATCTCGGTTATCAGTCCGATGGAAGCCAGCGTAAGCAGTATGTAGGCGATATTGGGATGGCTGATCATGTGCAGGAACTTCTCAAGGGCGGTCATATCGCTTACCGTTATCACGGCGCCCTCCGTATTGAGGGTCATCTCTTTGCCGTCCGCCAGCACAACAGTCCTGCCGTTAACCTGCTTGAGCAGGCTGTCAAGGTCATCCGCCATAAAATCTACCAGCCTGCTTTCAACCGCCTGGGATGCGGTGAACGACTTGCTCTCGCGTACCGCCGCCTCCACCTGGGCGGGGTCGCGTCCGCGCTTCTCGGCGATGCTGGCTATCCAGGCCGCGGAATACTCGGTGGCCTTTTTCTGAGCCGTCTCGGACATCTCCTCGCCCACGCTTACGGGGTGCGCCGCCCCGATGCTGGTGGCGGGGGCCATGGCCGCGATATGCGCTGAAACCGTGATAAAGGTGCCGGCCGAGGCTGCCCAGGCGCCCTGGGGAGAAACGTAGACAATCACCGGTACCCGGGCATTCATAATGCGCCCGACTATTTTCTCGGTGGTATCCAGCAGCCCGCCCGGCGTATTGAGTATGATGACGCAGGCCATATCCCCGTTATCTTCCGCCTCGCTTATGCCCCGGCTGATATAGTCGGCCACCACTGGCACGATGGTTCCTTTCACTTCGAGCACACGGACCCGGTGGCTGTCCGCACCCGCGTTGCCGCCCCATAGTGAAAGCACGGCGCCGCAGCAGACAAGCGCGATATACATAACCCGTATAATATTTTTGAACATGGTTACTCCATTGTACAGCAGAAGCGGTCACAGTATTTAATTCAGCCGCGAAGCGGTTCATTTATACCCCGATTGTAGCTGTGATGCCATTAGTGTAGAATTATCACGCTTTTTAAAAAGGACAAATAATTATGGAAAGTCAAAGATGTAAAGGCGCCCGCGACCTGCTCCCTGAAGACATGCAGCGCTTCAGGCAGGTTGAAGACACCTTCCGCAACTCTTGTATCAACTGGGGTTACAGGGAAATCAAGACTCCCACCCTGGAATACATACACCTGTTCACAGCGTCGGGCACGCTCACGCCCGCTATGCTGGGGCGCGTTTATTCTTTCCTCGACTGGGACGGTTGGGGGGGCGAGCGCGTGGTGCTGCGCCCCGACGGCACCATACCGGCCGCCCGGCTTTACAGCGAAAACCTGGCAGGTCAGAAGATCGCCCGGCTTTACTACATTACCAATGTCTTCGCTTTCGAGGAGACCGGCAAGGAGAACCGTGAGAAATGGCAGTGCGGGGTTGAGCTATTGGGCGATTGTGACCGGACTTCCGATGCGGAGTTAATATCCCTTGCGCTGGAGGTACTTAAATCCCTGGGCATCGCCAAAGCAGAGCTCAAGCTATCGCATGCCGGCATTTTAAAAGCCCTCATAGGAGAGCTCAAGCTCAGCGCTGCAACCAGGGATGCCCTGCTGGACGAAATCCTGGAGGGCAACTGGCAGGCTTTAACCGGTATCAATAATAGTAATAAAGCGGTAGCAGGCGCTATTTCCACGCTGATGAATCTGAAAGGCAAGTCCAGCGGCTTTTTGGCCAACCTGAAGGCCCTGCCCTCGATCTCGCTCAATGTCAAAAAGGAGATCGGCAGGTTCGCCGCTATAACTGAGTTGCTTGATACGCTGGGGTGCAGATACGCCATCGACTTTACCTCAATCAGGGGTTTCGAATACTATACCGGCCTCTGTTTTAAGGTTATAGCTAATGGAAAGAAGATATGCAGCGGCGGCAGATACGATAACCTTGTCAGCCTGGTAGGCGGCGCCGATATCCCCGCCTGCGGATTCGCTTTTTACCTGGATGAGACCTGCGCCATGGTCAAGCCCTGGTCCCGGCAAAAAGCGGAGAAAACCGTCTTGATTAAAACGGCTAAAAAATCGGCGCCATTTATTGCTACCGCCTTCCAAATAGCCGGCGCACTTCGCCAGGCAGGGCTTATCGCCGAATTGGATTTCTGCGGCAGTCAGCTTGAAGCACGCTGGAGCGTAACCGTGCTCGACCGGGCGCAGGCCTTCATCGTCAAAGACATGGCCAAAGGCACGCAGAATAAAGTTACCACTGTCAACGAAGTGATCGGCATCATGGGGGGTTTCGGCAAAATTGGTAAGTAGTACGGCCACAAAAACCAGGCTGGCTTTGCCCAAGGGCAAGCTGCTGGCCCGTACCTCCGAGTTCCTGACTGCGACCGGACTGGGCTTCGACGACTATAATTCAAAAACCCGCATCTACCGCATGCAGTCGCAGACCCTGCCCGCTCTCACCGCCAAAATGCTTAATGAGCGTGATATACCCGTACAGGTAGCCATCGGCAACTACGATTTCGGCATCTGCACTTCAGACTGGCTGCAGGAGCTGCAGGCACGTTACCCGGCCAGCCGTGTGTTAAAGATTGCCGACCTTAGCTACGACCTGTCATCCATATACCTGGCCTGCTCTGAGGCTTCCAATATTTCGCCTCAGGACATCTCCGGACGCCCTGCCGCCTGGCGCATTGTAACCGAGTATCCTGCCCTGGCCGAGGCAACCGCCTGTAAGATGAGACTAAAAAGGTTCCGTATTTTCCCCTGCTGGGGCTCAACCGAAGCTTACCCTCCGGAGAACGCAGATCTCTGCGTCCTGCGCGTCAGGGATGAGAAGGCCCTGCGCAGCCTCAACTTAAAACCGCTCAGTAAAATATGCGACAGCAACGCCTGCATTATTGCCAATAGCGATAGCATACAGGATAATGACTTCAGCAGTTTATTAAAACGTTTTGCCCTATCCCAAAAAATGAAAGATAAACCCTGGCAGGTACCCGAAAAAGCCCTGGCAGCCATAAGCAATGATTTTATAGCCAGGGCTCCCGCTGACAACATCTGGCTGGCGCTGGCCGATGGCCACCAGCAGATCCACACCGCCGCTTTCCTTGAAAAGACGGGCATCAAGCTGGTAGGTTATGCTAAGGACAATATGCAGCGCCGCCCTTCCAGCAGCCTCGCCGGGGTTAATATCAAGGTCATCCGTCCGCAGGATATGCCACAGCAGGTGGCCAACGGCAATTTCGACCTGGCCGTCACGGGCAAGGATTGGCTGCTGGACCACCTCTACCAGTTCCCCTCCAGCCCCGTAACCGAACTGGCCGACCTCGGCTTCGGCCGGGTACGCATAGTGGCTGTGGTCAGCGAAGAAGTGCCCGCGGACTCCATTGACAGTATACGCGAGCTTATCAGCAGGGGTAAAATGGCGCCGCTGCGCATAGCCACGGAGTATGTTAACATCGCCGATAAGTACCTGCGTGACCGGCATATCGCGCGTTACCGCGTCATTCCCACCTGGGGCGCCACCGAGGTATACTTGCCGGAGGACGCCGACATGCTGATTGAGAATACCGAGACCGGGCAGACGCTGGCCAGGCACAAGCTTAAGATCATCGATACGCTTTTTGAGTCAACGGCCTGCCTTATCGGCAACCGCCGCAGCCTTGAACTGCCCTTTAAAAAAGCTAAGATCGAACGACTTGTAAAGATATTCAGGGAGGCCGCGGGCAAGAAATGAAGGTAATCAGGGACTATCAAAAGGCCAGGCAGGCGCTGGACCGCACGCTGACATACCAGGCAGCCTCGGGTGATAGCAAAATCGAAGCTGTTGTCAGGGAGATCATCGACAATGTAAAAATGCAAGGGGATAAAGCCCTCTTGGCTTATACCGAGCGCTTCGATGGCGCAAAATTGAAGTCACTGGAAGTGACCGGACGGGAAATTGCCATTGCCCGCAAGTCTGCCGATACAGAGCTTGTCAAAGCGCTCAATTTCGCCGCAGGCCGCGTGGAGAAGTTCCACAAAACCTGCCTGCGCAAATACGGCAAAGGCTTTCTCAAGGACGGATTGGGGCAGCAGATCCTGCCACTCGAACGCGTCGGCATTTACGTGCCGGGCGGAACTGCTGCCTACCCCTCCACCGTACTGATGACAGCCATACCCGCCCGCGTAGCCGGAGTAAGGGAGATTATCATGGCCACGCCCTGCGGCAGGGACGGAAAAGTGCCGGCCAACACTCTGGTTGCCGCTGATATCGCCGGGGTGGACAGGATATTCAAGATAGGCGGCGCCCAGGCCGTGGCCGCGCTGGCCCTCGGCACCCAATCGGTCCCGCGCGTGGACAAGGTTTGCGGCCCCGGCAACATCTATGTTATGACTGCCAAAAAGCTGGTTTACGGTACAGTTGATATCGATGCCCTGCAGGGCCCCAGCGAAGTTGTCGTCATAGCGGATAGCTCGTCCGACCCTGCCTTCTGCGCGGCTGACCTGATTGCGCAGTCCGAGCATGACGCCATGGCATCCTCTATCCTCATCACCACATCTGAAACACTGGCTGATAAAGTACAGTCAGCACTGAGGAGGCAGCTTGCCAGGCTGCCGCGCAGCGCCATCACCCGCCAGGCGCTGGATGAGCGAGGCATCATTGTCATAGTTAAGAGATTAGAGCAGGCCGTAGAACTTGCCAACCTGTACGCGCCGGAGCACCTCTCCTTGATGGTGCGCCAGGCGCAGGACTATGTACGCTACATCTGGAACGCCGGCTGCATCTGCGCCGGGCAGTATTCGCCTGTGGTTTTGGGTGACTACGTGGCCGGTCCCAGCCACACGCTGCCCACGGGGGGCAGCGCCCGCTTCAGTTCACCGCTGGTAGTGCAGGATTTCCTCAAGATCAACAGCATAATTGCGCTTGACTATAGCGCCATCTTGAGACTGGGTCCGGCAGCCGCGCTGCTGGCCGATAACGAGGGGTTGACCGGGCACGCCAACGCCATCAGGTTAAGGCTGAATAAAAGGATGAATAAATAGAACAGTTAATAACCGGCTAATACTTAGACAGATTATCAGTGTACACCGCGGCAACTTCCTGTACACGCTGAACGGCATACGCCCCACCCCAAAAACATCAATGACGAAGCGTGCGGCATGTCTTTGCGAGGAGCCCACCCAAAAATGTCTTTGCGAGGAGCCCGCAGGCGACGAAGCAATCTCAGGGCATAACGCCACTAACAGACGGATTGCCGCGGCCGCTGCGGCGGCCTCGCAATGACAATGTTCAAAAAGGGCGCTCAATGACAGGCTTGCCGTAGGGGCGGGTTTTTAGCCCGCCCAATCGGGCGCACCTGAAGGAACGCCCCTACAGAGTTATCCATCGAAATGGTAAAATGACGGCGCTGCATTTTATTTTAATAAGCCGTCAGCAGCATGGTGGCATTAACGATGCTTAATTCAATAGACGTTGAAAACATGGTGCGCGGCGCACTCAAACGCATGACGGCCTACACGCCCGTCGACCCTGCCGAGGTGCTCAGCGGCCGCGCCCAAGTGCCGGCCGGGCAGACCGCCAAGCTGGACGGTAACGAGAACCCCTACGGCTGCTCGCCGCGGGTGCAGAAGGCGCTGGCCAAATTCCGGGACTATAACCGCTACCCCGACCCCGATCAGCGCGAGGTGCGCAAGGCCCTGGCCAAATACACTGGGATGAAATCAGATTCCATCGTGGCCGGCGCCGGAAGCGACGACCTCATCGATATCATCCTGCGCCTCTTTATCGAGCCGGGCGATAAGGTCATCAACTGCCCGCCTACCTTCGGCATGTACCCTTTCTGCACTGAGATCGCCGGAGGTGAAGTCGTGAAAGTCCCGCGCAAAGCGGATTTCTCCCTCGGCCTGCCGGCCATTAAAAAGGCGGTTGATGCCGAAACCAGGGTTATTTTCGTGGCGTCTCCTAATAACCCCTCGGGCAACCAGGCCTCTGAGTCTGAGATAAAGGAGCTTCTCGCGCTTGACTTGATCGTGGTGGTGGATGAGGCCTATGTGGAGTTCAGCGGCAACTCGCTCATTCAGCTTGTACCCCACTATGCCAACCTCATCGTGCTGCGCACCTTCAGCAAGTGGGCGGGCATCGCCGGCCTGCGCGCCGGATACGGAGTCTGCCCCATCAATATAGTCCCCTACCTGATGAAGATAAAGCAGCCCTACAATATCAATATGGCCGCCTACGTGGCTATACTCGAGTCGCTGGCCGACCTCGGCTACCTGCAGAAAACCGTCCGGGCGATGGTTGAAGAGCGGGACGTCCTCTACAACGGACTGCGGGAATTCAACTGGCTGAAGCCCTTCCCCTCGGTGGCCAACTTCATACTCTGCGCCGTGCAGGGGCGCGGCGCCAGGGACGTCTACCTCGGCCTGCAGAAGAAGGGCATCTTCATACGCTATTTCGAAACATCCGAGCTCAAGGATTATATCCGCATCAGCGTGGGACGCCCGCAAGATACTATCCGCGTTATTGCCGCTCTCAGGGATATGTGATACCCTTTGGCTTGAATTCATAGAGAAAGAGGTAGCAAATGGCCGAACGCAAAGCGAGCGTAACCCGCCGCACCAAAGAACCTTCGATTAAGGTCGAGGTCAATATCGACGGCAGCAGCCAGTTCGAGATAACCACCGGCATCCTCTTCTTCGACCACATGCTCTGCCAGCTTGCCCAGCACGGCATCTTCGACCTCAAGATA
>CAIYTC010000158.1 GCA_903929005.1 uncultured Dehalococcoidia bacterium
AAAGATTGCCGGGTTTTGCCGCAAACATCATATACAGAGGCTTTCTCTTTTTGGTTCTGTCTTGAGAGATGATTTTGCGACTGACAGTGACGTGGATATCCTGGTGGAGTTTTCGCCCGGTCACACGCCCGGATATTTCGGTCTGTTTGATATGGAAAAAGAACTTTCCGCTTTGCTGGGTGGACGAAAAGCCGATATCAGGACGTCTCAAGATCCGAGTCGCTACTTCAGAGACCAGGTTATCAGGCAGGCCAGGGTGCTATATGAAGCTGCCTGATGACAAAATCCGGTTACAGCATATTGTTGATTTTGCCGGAAGGGCAACAGCTCAAAAATAGCAGTCCCCGCCCAAAAGTGCTATATTCTTAACTTTATGCAAGAGAATATAGAAGACATCAAACAGGGGACAGTTACATCACCGCAGGGGTTTATGGCGGGCGCTATTGAGGCGGCCATAAAATATAAGGGACGGCTCGATCTGGGCATCCTTTATTCTGAAGAGCCGTGCACGTCTGCCGCGGTCTTTACTGCGAATAAGGTCAAGGCAGCTCCCATTCTGCTCAGCATGAAAAATATCGAGAAGGGCAAAGTGCGGGCGCTGGTGGTCAACTCCGGCTGTGCCAATGCCTGCACAGGTGAAAAAGGATGGCAGGATGCTGCTGAAACGGTCAATGTCACGGCGGCGAAACTGGGGATCAAGCCGAAGCAGGTGATAGTGGCCAGCACCGGTGTTATAGGTACGGCCTTGCCCGTGGACAGGATGAAAACCGGCATCGATAAGATAGAGTTATCCAGGGATGGCGGTCACAGGCTTGCTCGGGCAATCATGACGACGGATACCCGGCCGAAGGAAATCGCCCTGCGGATTGTGGACAGCACCGGCCATTACACCATCGGCGGCATCGCCAAGGGAGCGGGCATGATACATCCCAATATGGCCACACTGCTCAGCTTCCTGGCCACGGATGCTAAGGTAGAAGCCGGCTTCCTGCAGAAGGCGCTCAGGGCCGCCGCGGAGAACAGCTTCAATATGATCACAATTGATGGAGATACCAGCACCAATGATATGGTGTCGATCATGGCCAATGGCGCTGCCAACAATGACCAGATCACAGAGAAGAATGGCAGGATGTTCCAGGAAGCGTTGAACCAGGTGTGCCGTTTCCTGGCCTGCGGCATAGCGGCTGATGGAGAGGGGGCAACCAAGCTGATTGAAGTCAGTATTGAAGGTGCGAAGAGCGTGGCTGAGGCGAAGAAGATTGCCAGGACAATCGCCGGGTCATCACTGGTGAAATCAGCCCTACACGGCAACGATCCAAACTGGGGTCGCATCGTAGCTGCCCTGGGACGCAGCGGGACGGCCATGGACGAAGAACACCTGGACGTTTATCTGCAGGATGAGCAGGTAATGCAAGCGGGAAGTCCGCTACCGTTTAAAAAGGATAAGCTCAGCAGGCGCTTAAAAACCGATAAGGTGATAATCAGGGTTTGCCTTAACATCGGCAGAGGGAAAGCCATTGCCTGGGGATGCGACCTCTCGCAAGAGTATGTTACTATAAATAGCGATTACACTACCTGATCCTCCCCGGAATGATATATGTTTGGATCTAAAATCATAGTGGTAAAGATCGGTGGCAGCACCCTCGGCCAGCATGATACCACGCTGGAAGACCTGTTTACTCTGCAGAAAAAGCGGGTGCCGGTGGTGGTTGTGCATGGGGGTGGTAACGCGGTTACCGACTGGCTTGGTAAGCTGCATATATCCACCAACTTTGTGCATGGCCTGCGTGTGACCGACGAAGATACACTGAAAGTGGTCACCGCCGTTCTGGCCGGCCTGATTAATAAGGAGCTTGTCTCCGAGATATGCCGTCTCGGCGGCAGGGCAGTTGGCATAAGCGGCGCCGATGGCGCCTGCGTGCTGGGCAAGAACAAGAACCGGGAACTGGGGCTTACTGCCGAGGAATTAACCGTCAACACCCGCCTGCTGAAGGTGCTGCTCAACAGCGGTTATATACCTGTGATTGCCCCTGTTTGTATGAATATTTCTTTAAAGGGGAATGAGGATACAAATTTGCTCAATGTTAATGGAGATACGATCGCAGCGCAGATCGCCGCTTCCTTGCATGCGAGGAAGCTGATATTTTTAACCGATGTGCCCGGGATATATGACGACTCCAAGCAGGTGATGTCCCACATCGATGCCGGTAAAGCCAGGACCATGATCGAGAGCGGCACTGCTTCCGGCGGTATGATAGCCAAGCTGGAAGCAAGTATGATTGCTGCTCAGAAGGTATCGCTTACACGCATCATCGACGGACGCGTCAGCCATGCCCTGATAGATGAAATAGAAGGTAAAGGTAAAGGTACCACAATTGTCAACTAAGAATACTGATTGGCAGGAACTGGAGAAAAAAGTTTACATGCAGTTGGCCCAGCGCTGGCCGGTCACCATCGTGCGTGGCCAGGGCATGAAGGTCTGGGACATCGCGGGCAAAGAATACCTGGACTTCGTGGCCGGCATCGCCGTGACCAGCCTGGGGCATTGCCACCCGGTAATTGTCAAAGCCCTGGCTCGGCAGGCCAAAACGCTCATCCAGATGTCCAATATGTATTATACGGTTCCGCAACTGCAGTTAGCAGGACTGCTGGTTAAGACAAGTTGCCTTGACCGTGTCTTTATATGCAACAGCGGCGCTGAGGCCAACGAGGGCGCCATCAAATTGGCCCGCCGCTACGGTAAAATCAAGCTGGACGGCGCCTACGAGATAATCACCGCCCA
>CAIYTC010000159.1 GCA_903929005.1 uncultured Dehalococcoidia bacterium
CAACTTGAAGTTTTAAAAGGTCTGCCCTGGTGGCCATGATAAGGCTGAGCACAGCCACCGTAATCAATCCTTCACCGATACCTATGAGCGTGTGCACACCGCCCATGGCCGGGATAGCTATCGCCCACGGCGATGTACCCGAAATTGACAGCTCGGCCGCACAGGCCAGGGAAGCGAGCACGACAGCAAACCAGGAACCTATACCGGCGCCGATTAAAGTCCCCGCTTTACTGTGCTTAAATATTACATCTATACCTTTATATATGTAGTAACTGACGAAACCGGCAATAATCCCCATATTCGTAATATTGGCGCCCAGCGCCAGCAGTCCGCCATCCTGGAAAATCAGGGATTGCACAACCAGCACACTGCTCAATATCAGCACTGTGGCCCATGGCCCCAGCAAAATGGCGGCCAGCGCCGCCCCTACGAAGTGGCCCGAGGTGCCACCTGCGACCGGGAAATTCAACATCTGTGCGGCAAATATAAAAGCTGCCAGGACGCCCATCATGGGCACCTGTTTCTCTCCCATTTTTCTATTGGTCACTTTTACGGCCACGGCTATTGCCGCCACCGCAACGACTCCTGTTGCCACAGCCACAGGCGCACTGAGGAAACCGTCAGGGATATGCATGTTGACCTCCTATGTCTGCTATCCGGTTGTTTACCAGGCCATAGCTTCACACCTGGCATTTGGAACACAATCCGAAAAGGGCCAGGTGGCTCATATCCGCTTTAAATTTGTGGTTAGTTATCAGCGATTCTGCCAGCGGTCGCAGGTCTGCCTCCGGTAACTCAATCGTTTTACCACATTTATTGCAGATGAGGTGGTGGTGTTTGCTGTGTTCCCTAGCATGGTAACGCGCAATGCCGTCGCCAATCTCTATCTCCGCGGCTAAACCCAACTCTTTCAATAGCTCCAAAGTACGGTAGACCGTGGATATATTGGCATAGGGATATTTCTCTTTGAGCTTCCCGAAAATCTCTTCGGCGCTGATATGGCTTTCAACGCTGTGCAGCGCGTCAACCACCATTATCCGTTGAGGCGTCAGCCTGTAACCTTTCTTGAGTAACTCAAGGGTGCAACTCATTTGCCAACATTATGGCAGATAATGGATGCAGTTGCAACTACTTGCAATTAATACCGGCCGCTTATTCAGTGAGCCTTTCCTTGCTATCAAGCATTAAAGTTACCGGCCCCTCGTTGAAAATTTTCACCATCATGTGCGCTCCGAAGCTGCCGGTTTCCACTCCCAAACCCGTTGCCTTGACCCGCATTATAAAGTAATTGTAAAGGGCTTCAGCCTTGTCTGGCCGAGCAGCGGAGGTGAAACCCGGACGGCGCCCTCTTTTTGTATCCGCCATCAGGGTAAACTGGCTTATTACCAGCAACCCGCCATTAATTTGAAGCGCCGATAAATTGAATTTACCCTGGTCATCGCTAAAGACCCTTAAACTGGCGACTTTTTCCGCCAGGTAATCCGCATCCTCTTCCATATCATCGTCTGCAACACCCAGCAAAACCACGAATCCCTGTCCTATTGCACCAATTACACTGCCCTGAACAGTGACTTCTGCTTCAGTTACCCTCTGTAAAAGCGCTTTCAAAATATCCTCTCCCTGTTTACAATCTGCACTATTTTAGTAAATCCGCTCAGGATTAACAAAGCAGGCAAACAAATGGCTATAAAAATGTGTAATACACTTGATATATTATGCTTGCGTGTTTATCGCTTCCGTATTTATTACAATTGACACCCCCTGAGGTCTTGCGTTACAATCAAACACAACTGGGCAATTGTTGCTCCGGAGGAATTACATGAAAGAAATGCAAATCGACAGCATACGTGTCAGCCTGATGAACTACCAGCACGTAGTGATCCTCAAGGAAAGGCAAACTGACCGGTATTTGCCCATCTGGATCGGGCCGGCCGAAGCCGATGCCATATCTATGAAGCTTCAGAATGTCGATGTGTCACGGCCTATGACACACGATTTGCTTAAAAATACATTTTCCGCCCTGGCATCCCTCAGCGGAACCAATATCTCGCGGATCGTAGTCAATGACCTGCGCTCGGATACGTTTTATGCCCAGATAGTTTTTGAATTCAATGAGGGGCCTCCGGTGGTGGAGCTTGAAGCACATGCCGGCCACAACCAGGTCCAGGATTTTGAAAACGAGTCAAAGCTCTCTCTGGTATGGCAGGGACGGGAGTTTAAATCCACTATTGTAAGCAGATGGCAGGAAGGGAAAAAACACTTCATGGAAATAGATAGCGGCGAGGGGTGGATATTCGAGGTATTTCATGACGAGCATAACCAGCGCTGGCTGCTCACCAAAATGAAGCTTGATTCACGTCCCAGCGATGCTATCGCCCTGGCCGTGCGGGTAACAGCGCCAATCTACGCAGAAGAATCGGTGCTTGATAAAGCCGGCATCATCCTCGATGGTGACTCCGGTAAAATCACAGCCCAACCCAAAGCTGGAGGAGACGGCACAGTTCAACCGGGTAAACTTAACGAGCAGGATTTAAAGAAATATCCGGCTATTTACGATTTCATCAATACACTGGATGTTGATGACTTCGGCAGGAGGAAATCCTGAGCGTTGAGCGCCTGAAATCAGACTACCCCCGCACAAATTTACTATAATAATTGTCACCGTTTCTTAAAATGCGTAGTTACTAAGGCGTACGCCGTGTTGCCAAAAATCAATGGGTTTTCCGTTGACGGTTAAAATATAGGCTTGATATAATACCTGTGATTAAAAAAGACAGCGAACTGAAACCGGAAAAAAGACAACTTCTCAGAGGACTATGGTTTCTCTTTAATGTCGGCTGGTACGTGACTCTGAGTCTCATAGTGCCAACAGCGATAGGTCTATGGCTGGATGCTCCCGAGAGATTAAATAGCCGGCCACTATGCGCGTTAATAGGTTTCATACTGGGAACGATGACAGCGGGATACGGTCTCTACCGTATGCTGCGTCAGTTGATAAATGAGCAGAAAGCTATGGATACTGATATGAACTCAATAAAGAAGGAGCAGGCCAGTGAGTAAACTTGGTTGCTCCAGCCGCTTAGTGGTAATCCTCGGTATAGTAGTCCTGTCGCTACTCCTCGCCTCATTTGCCATGGGTCCTTTGGGCAGCAAGTTGTTCAATATCGAGGTGCCCACAGATCTCCAGGTGAGCAAACCGCACGTGGTGCTCCCCTCGGAGGCAATGTTCCATATTGGTGAATTTAAGGTAACAAATACCCTGATTTCATCATGGGCTACCATCCTTATACTCTGCCTGGTTTTTTTCTTTGCTACCAGGAAGATGAAGCTCATTCCGGGAAGGCTGCAGAGTTTTGCCGAGGTTGTAGTAGACGGTATATACAACGCTATCCAGGGTGTATCCGGCGAAAAACACGTACGCACCTTTTTTCCCCTCATAACAACAATCTTTTTATATGTTGTTACAAATGCATTGCTGGCCCTCGTCCCACTTTGGGGCACCTGGGGTCCGATTGAACATAAAACGGAAGGCGCACATACATTTACTATTATTGTCCCATTCCTTCGTGCGGCCAATACGGATATCAATCTTACACTTTCAATTGCCCTGGTATCTTTCTGCTTCGTTGAATATCTCGGCTTCAGCAAGATCGGCCCGCTCAAGTATATCGATTCTTTCTTCCAGTTCAGTGAACTGGGCAAGGCTTTTGGAAGGCTCTTCAAAGGCGATGCTAAGGCTTTTATCAGTGGCCTGGCGTTTGGTTTCATTAATATCTATGTTGGGCTGCTCGAGATACTGAGCCACTTAATCAGGATAGTAAGCTTTACCTTCCGTCTATTTGGCAATATGACGGCTGGAGAGATACTGCTCGGCGTTATGACATTTTTAGTAGCCTTCATAGCACCCGTACCATTCTACGGGCTTGAGACACTGGTAGGTTTCCTGCAAGCTATGATTTTCGCCGGGTTGACACTGGTATTCGGTGTAATGGCAGTAACCTCACACCATGAGGAGGGTGCTGAACATAATTAATTTGTACTCAAGTAAAAGGAGGGATCTAAATGGACGCTGAAGCTATGAAAATGTTAGGCGCCGGACTTGCTGGCAGTTTTGGACTGCTTGGCCCGGGCATTGGCCTTGGCCTCATCGGCTGGGGCGCTATGCAGGCCTTGGGACGCAATCCCGAAGCCAGGGGACCCATCATGATCAACATGATCCTCATCGGCGCTCTTGCAGAAGCGATCGGTATTTACGCTCTGGTTATCGCCATCCTGCTCGCCATGGTGGTCTAATACCTGTTATAGATTGGGACGTAATTTATTATGTTCCCGGCACAGTGTCAGCAATAACAGCTGGGACTGCGTGAGAAAATACAGGATTGGAGCAACTTTGAGGTAAATATGGAAAGTATCGGGATAAATTGGCAACTGCTGGTTGCGTTTCTGATTAATTTCCTTGTTCTCTTCGGCCTTCTCACGGCGATCCTCTACAAGCCCGTCCTCAAAATGCTGGACGAGAGGGCTGCCAAAATAAAGGAGAGCCTTGAACAGGCCGAGAAAATAAAGGAACAGACCAGCCGCAGCGAAGAGCAGATCAAGGCAGCAGTTGAAGCTGCACGAAAAGAAGGGCAGGTAATAATTGCCCAGGCCGCCCAGATTGCGGAAAAGATAAAGGGCGAGGCCAAAGACGGAGCACGCCAGGAAGCCGCTGCCATTATCAATAAGGCCAGGGATGAGATCAAGCTCGAACGCGACAAATCTATTGCAATGCTGCGATCTGAGTTCTCAAACCTTACCATCCTTGCTGCAGAAAAGGTGATCAAGGAGTCTCTGGACGGACAAAAGCACCGCAAACTGATCAATGAGGTCCTGGAACAAAGCAGCACTTTTAAACAGAATTAGGCAGGATAGATAAATGATATCGACAATTTCTGCCAGGCGTTACGCTCAAGCGATTTTTCAAATCGCACAGGCGAAGAACAACCTGGATGAATGGAAAAAAGAGATCCGCAAGCTTGCGGATCTTATGAAGGATAAGGAGATCGTAGATCTGATCGACCATCCTAAAGTACCATTCAATCTTAAGGCCGAGCTGCTCAAGCAAAAGCTTAACACGTCCGATGAGCTGGTTCTTAACCTGTGCAACCTGCTGATTCTGAAGGGCAGGTTAAAGAACGCGGAACAAATAGCTGATGAATACGATAGCTTATTGGATGAGCAGCGTGGCATTAAACATGCTGTAGTTACCACGGCTATTCCCGTGGATGATACCGAGAAACACAAGATAACAGGTCAACTGGAAAAAATAACCGGCAAGAAAGTAAGCGTGAAGCTCCAGGTCAACCCGGCCATACTTGGCGGCATGGTAGCCAGGATCGAAGATACCTTGATTGACGGCAGTGTCCGCAACAGGCTGGACCTGCTGAGGAGAGACCTGGCAGAAGCCACGAAATAAACAGCCTTTAAGGGGGTGCGCAGATTGAAATCCCAAGAGAAAGATATAGTCTCGGTAATTAAAGACCAAATTGAGCACTTCGGTGCTACTGCCGCCATGGTAGACGTTGGAACCGTGGTGGCGGTGGGCGATGGTGTCGCCCGCATGCAGGGCTTGCGTAAAGCGAAAAACAATGAGTTGCTCGCCTTCCCCAACGGCATCATGGGACTGGCCCTGAACCTGGAAGAAGATAACGTAGCCGCTGTAATCCTGGGTGAGTACAGCCACATAAAAGAAGGCGATGAGGTCCACTGCACCGGCCGCGTTGTTGAAGTGCCGGTCGGCAACGAGCTCATCGGCCGCGTGGTCAATACGCTGGGTCAGCCGCTTGACGGACTTGGACCGATAAAGACCACCAGGACCAGGCCTGTTGAACGTATCGCCCCCAACGTGGTTGACAGGCAGCCTGTAAATATATCCGTTCATACCGGCATAAAATGCGTGGACGCGCTGGTTCCCATCGGCCGCGGCCAGCGCGAACTTATCATCGGCGACCGCTCCATTGGCAAATCAGCGGTAGCCATCGATGCCATCATCGCCCAAAAGGGCAAAGACCTTATTTGCATCTATGTAGCCATAGGCCAAAAAACCGCCAAGGTCGCCAATGTAGTTGAAACCCTCAGGAAATACGGCGCCATGGAACACACGGTCGTCGTTGTGGCCACGTCGTCAGACCCTGCATCCATGCAATACCTTTCTGCCTATGCCGGATGCACCATCGGTGAGGAGTTCATGGCACAGGGCAAGGACGCCTTGATAATATATGATGATCTTTCCAAGCATGCCTGGGCCTACCGCCAGCTTTCGCTCATCCTGCGCCGCCCACCAGGCCGCGAAGCTTATCCCGGTGATGTGTTTTACCTGCACAGCAGGCTGTTGGAGCGCGCTGCCAGGTTAGCCCCCGAATTGGGCGGCGGTTCGCTCACGGCTCTCCCTATCATCGAGATTCAGGCGGGTGATCTTTCTGCATACATCCCCACCAACGTGATCTCCATTACGGACGGCCAGATCCTGCTTGAAACAGACATGTTCAATGCGGGCATCCGCCCATCGTTAAACGTCGGCCTCTCGGTTTCCCGCGTCGGCGGCAATGCGCAGACCAGGGCCATGCGCCAGGTTGCCGGCAAGCTCAGACTTGATATGGCACAGTACGCCGAACTGGCTACTTTCGCCCAGTTCGGCGCTTCCGACCTGGATAAGGCTACGCTGGCACAACTCGAGCGCGGCAAGCGTATGATAGAGATACTCAAACAACCCCAGTACGCCCCACTTTCCCTTGAAAACGAGGTCATGATTCTTTTCGCTGTAACAAATGGTTTTATAGACGATGTACCTGTTGAAAAGGTGTCAGCTTTCGAAAATGCTTTCTATAAATTCATGGCCAACAACCACCCCGAAGTTGGCAATAAGATAGCATCGGACAAGATATTGAAACCTGAAACTGAAGCAGAACTCAAACAGGCTATAGCAGAATTCAAGCAGAGCTCTGCTTATTGAGGCGGTTAAATGGTAAGTCCTAAAATACTTAGACGCCGGATTCGCAGTGTCCAGAGCACAGCGAAAATCACCCGTGCAATGGAGATGATCGCCACTGCCAAGATGAAAAAGGCGCAGGATATGGCAATTGCAGGCAGGCCCTATAGCGAGAAAATATTTCAGGTCATTGCCGACCTGTCCGCTCAGGCCGCTGCCGGTGGAGCGGTGCATCCGTTGCTGGTTTCTCGCCCGCTGACAAAGATAGGTATTGTCCACATAACGTCAGACCGGGGACTTTGCGGCGGGCTCAATACAAATCTGAACAGGCTCGTGGGTAATTTCATATTGGACCAGAAAGTACCTGTCAGCATCATTACGGTGGGAACCAAAGGCCGTGATTTCATGCGCCGTTCGATGCGGGAGATTCGCGCTGAATTCACCAAATTAGGTGACCGGCCCAAGATGTCAGATACCCTGGCTATTTCAAATATCGTGGTTGATGACTATGTTAGCGGCCTCTATGACCGCGTCTATGTCGCATACTCCAAGTTTTTCAATCTTATGACACAGAAACCTACCCTTGAACTTCTGCTGCCGGTCGAGCCGGCAATATTACCCAAAACAGTCAGCACGGAATACATTTTCGAACCCAACGCTATGCATGTCCTCGGCGAGCTTTTGCCAAGGTTCGTTGAAATGCAGGTGTATCATGCCATTCTTGAATCGGTAGCCAGCGAGCAATCGGCGCGCATGATGGCCATGCGCAATGCAACTGATAATGCCAATGATGTTATCGCCGAATTGACGCTTACATTGAATAAGGCCCGGCAGGAAATGATCACCAAGGAACTGCTCGATATCGTCGCAGGCGTTGAAGGTCTCAAATAGGAGGTGCACTTTGGCAAAAGGTAAAGTAATACAGATTATCGGCACAGTAGTCGATGTCGAGTTCCCCCAGGAAGAACTGCCGGCTATTTATAACGCCCTTGAGATAATGCAGGACGGCGAGAGAATCGTACTGGAAACGGTTGCGCATATCGGCAACAACTGGGTGCGTTGCCTGGCCATGTGCCCTACCGAAGGGCTCCAGAGAGGCGCCGTGGCTGTCGATACAGGCGCACCAATATCGGTACCGGTCGGCAAAGCTGCACTGGGAAGGCTTTTCAACGTATTCGGCGACCCGCTGGATAAATTAGGTGATGTAAAGACCAAGGATAGATTGCCAATCCATCGTGATCCTCCCAGCCTGGAGGAACAGGAGACCACTATTCAAATGCTGGAGACGGGTATTAAGGTTATCGACCTGATAACCCCCTTCACCAGGGGTGGCAAGATCGGCGCCTACGGTGGCGCCGGCGTTGGCAAGACAGTTATCATCCAGGAGCTCATCCACAATATCGCTACTGCTCACGGCGGCTTTTCGGTATTCGCCGGTGTAGGCGAAAGGTCAAGGGAAGGCAACGACCTCTGGCGCGAGATGAAAGAATCCGGCGTAATTGAGAAGACCATCATGGTCTTCGGTCAGATGAATGAGCCGCCCGGTGTGCGGGCCCGTGTAGCCCTGACCGGCGTGACCTTTGCAGAATACTTCCGTGATACTGAAGGACTGGACGTCCTCTTGTTCGTAGATAATATCTACCGTCATATTCTTGCCAATATGGAAGTCTCAGCGCTGCTGGGCCGCATGCCTTCGGCAGTGGGTTATCAGCCCACCCTGGGAACCGACGTAGCCGAGATGGAAGACCGCATTACTTCAACTAAAAAAGGGTCCATCACTTCCTTCCAGGCGATTTATGTGCCGGCCGATGACTACACTGATCCCGGTATCGTTACGACCTTTGGCCACCTTGACGGCGTTGTATCACTTGAACGTGCCATTGCTGCACAGGGTTTCTACCCTGCGGTGGACCCCCTCTCCTCTACCTCACGCATCCTTGACCCGCAGATAGTTGGTGAAGAGCATTACGCGGCTGCCCGCGGCATTCAGAAGGTGTTGCAGCGCTATAAGGACCTGCAGGACGTTATCGCCATTCTGGGCATGGAAGAGTTAAGCGAAGAAGATAAGATCACAGTCAACCGTGCACGCCGCATCCAAAGGTTCCTGACACAGCCCATGTTCGTGGCAGAACCGTTCACCGGCATACCCGGCAAATACGTATCAATTAAGGACACGGTACGCGGGTTTAACGAGATACTGGCCGGCAAATGGGATCACCTGCCTGAATCAGCCTTCGTTATGGTTGGAACTATCGAAGAGGCAGCCGAGAAAGCTCAGAAATTAGGGGCGTAATAATGCCAACTATAAAGTTAGAGATTGTCACTGCTGAGCGCCAGATCTTCTCTGAAGACGTAACCACCATCATCGCCGAGGGCATTGATGGGCAGATGGCTATACTTCCCAAGCATGCCCCGCTTATCACCATGCTGGCCCCCGGGGAACTGGTTGTCCGCAAAGATGGCGATGAGATGTACCTGGTAATATCCGGCGGTTTCCTCGAGGTCAGGCCGGAAAAGGTCATTGTTCTGGCCGATGCCTGCGAGCGTAGCGACGAGGTTGATCTCGAGCGCGCCGCCGAAGCCAAACGCAGAGCAGAGGAAAGGCTCAAGAGCCTGACTCCTGATATCGACCATACCAGGGCAGAAGCTGCCTTAAGACGGTCCATGGCACGCCTGCGTGTGGTAGAAAAACGCCGCAGGAATCCCGGCTACAGACCCGGTGGAACAAATACTATTTAGCTGCAGTAAATAAGCCAAAGGCCAGTATCAGAATTGAGCTGATACTGGCCTTTATATTTCCGGTCTACATTAGATGATTTCGAGTCTTACCCGGGTGCCTTCCTTGGTAGCAACTACACGTAACAGTGTCCGCATGGCTTCGGCAACCCTGCCCTGCTTGCCAATCACCCTCCCTTTATCCTCTACATTCACTTCCAACTTTAAAACCACGCCGCCTGCGTCTGTATCCTCTGTCACCTTGACATCGTCAGGCGCGTTTACTATGGACCTGGCAATGTATTCGACTAACTCCTTCATCATGTCTTCACCTCAGTTGTAGATTTGGACTTCTTCTTCTTTTTCTGAGTCGTCTTCTGTACTGCCTGCTTAAATTTCCTGGTAGGGTGCGCTGCCGTGAATTTATCCATTACACCGGTTTTGACCAGCAACCTGTATGCTGTTTCGGTTGGTTGAGCACCTTTCTCCAACCAACTGAGTGCCTTTTCCTCATCTATATTTATAGTCTCAGGATCGTTCAGAGGATTATAGTTCCCTATGACTTCGATAAAAGCGCCTCCACGTGGTGACTGACTGTCAGCTACCACAACCCTGTACATTGGCTTGTGCCTGGCGCCTATTCTTCTTAACCTGATTTTTACCATGATATCAGCCTGCCTGAGGCCCTCCATTTTTTACTGGTTATTATGCATGAAGCATACGTACCTGTCAACAACAATGTCGTATGTTACACCAATAATATAAGCTTCCCCGGTAAAGTTAATTCCATAATGAACATCCGGTTTTAAAATGGTTTATAATTCCCTATATTTTTTTCTGGAGGTTTCAAGTTGTCCTCTATCGTTAAGCAATTGGACTACATATTTAAACCGGAGTCTATGGCTATAATTGGCGCTTCAGATAACATAGCCAAATGGGGTCACATGATGGTTGAAAGGCCTTTACGCACCGGTTACAAGGGCGCCATCTACCCGGTTAACCCGCAAGGTGGAAGCATACTGGGGTTGCCCGTATTTCGCTCGGTGAAGGACATACCCGCACCTGTCGATCTGGCAGTGATCACCACCCAGGCTAACCAGGTGCCCCGGGTTATGCATGAGTGTGTCGAAAAAGGAATCAGGGGCGCCGTGCTTATTTCTGCCGGTTTTGCGGAAACCGGCGGCGAGGGGGAAGACCTGCAGGCCAAGGTTATGAAAATCGCCAGAGCCGGCGGTATAAGGTGTGTAGGGCCTAACGGCATGGGTATCTGGAGCGCTGCTGTCTGCCTGAATAACGCTTTTGAAGAAGCGCCCAAATCAGGGCAAATCGCCTTCATATCGCAGAGCGGTACATTCGGCGGCTACATGTCAGAGTTAGCCAATCTGAAAGGTTACGGCTTGCGCACGTTTATCAGTATTGGCAACCAGGCCGACCTTACAGTGGCCGACTATATAGAGTACCTGTCTTACGATGACGAGACCAGGGTAATCATCGTGTACATGGAAGGGGTTAAAGACGGTCAAAGGTTCTTTAACGTCTGTAAAGCAGCTCTCAACAGAAAACCGATTATACTTTATAAGGGCGGGAGCTCACCGGCCGGCGCCCGCGCTACGATGTCACATACCGCGTCTGTAGCCGGGTCAGAAATCGTATTTCAAAATGTATGCCGGCAAATTGGGTTTATCCGGGCCGAGGAATCGTTCCAGACATTTGAGATTGCTATAGCACTGCTCAGCCAGCCTTTGCCCCCTGGCAGAAGGATAGGCATATTGGGCACGGGCGGACAGGGTGTAGTTTCCACAGATGCCTGCCAGAAACTCGGCCTGAAAGTACCGGAGCTCGATGAAGAAACATCTTCCCTGTTGATGAAAATGCTTCCGCCGCATGCACCCGCCCCCACTAACCCTGTGGATTTCGCTGGCAGCTACCGCACTGCCGTTGATGAAGCCAACGTAGTAGAGACATTATTGAAATTAGATTATATCGACGGCGTCATTAGCAACGTACCGGTTAACCCGCTTTTATGGAGTTCCAGGCTGGCTAAGACCGGTAAACCTGAGATCATAGAAAATCTGAATAAAATTACGGATGAAGGCATAAAACGCTTTTGCGGTCTGCCCCGGGAATACAATAAACCGATTGTTTGCGTCCGCTGGTACAGTTCCGTGAAAAAAGACCCGGTGGCCGATCAGCTTACACAATCAGGGATTCCGGTTTATGATACGCCGGAACAATGCGCGCGCGCCATGCATGGCCTCGTGAATTATGCCGAATTGCGCAGGCGCATGAATACTGATTGATAGGGACACCTGGTCTACTCAATATTGAAAGGGACCGTCAACTTGTCGGCACTGTTCACCGAGAGTATGACTTTATAATTTCCCTTGTACCATCCGCCGGTGGGTTTAGGATAATTGAAAGCCAGGTAATAGCTCGGTAAATCGCTTTCAACACTTGTCACAACTTCGGCTAACAGCTCGTTTTCCTTACCCGGAACTTCACCCTTTACATAGTACCAGCTTGCCTTGATCATGTCCTCAGGTAACACACCGGCTACCTTGAACGAACAAAATATTACCGCTGTATCCACAGGAAACGATGTTTTAACCGGGCTGGTCGGTTTTGAATCGTTATCCACCGACGTTGTCATAACTCCCTCGGTAATAGTAGATTTATCCGGTGCGTTGCCGGGCGGCAGTGGTTTGCTTCCGCCGCAGCCCAGAGAAAAAAGTACTGCAATCGATATGATACTTAATAGCACCGTTTTAAATTTCATTTAATTACCCCCACCGAATTTGAAATATAGAGAAACTTCGACACTCATTAATATTACCTGTAAAGCGCAACCAAGTAAATCCGGCGGCGTTATTTGTAATATGAATGATGCAGCCATTATAATCACGTCACAGGAAACACTAATGCTGGAAGAAAAAACTCGTATAGAAGAATTGCGCCGCAGGATTTCCGCAATCATGGAGCATCTTTGACATCGCAGGCAAAGAGAAAAGGCTATTCGACTTAGAGTCTAAAACATCTGACCCTGACTTTTGGGCAGACCCACAGGGAGCCCAATCTATCATGCGTCAGATAGGCGGGCTTAAAGACACGGTAACACAATGGCACGAAATAGCTAAAAACGCTGCGGATGTCCAGGATATCGTCTCGATCGCCCTGGCTGAAAACGATGGATCCCTGAAAGACGAAATCCGGCAGGAGATCGATAAGCTTGTCTCACACTTCGATGAAATTGAAGTCCAGTTGATGCTGGACGGCGCCTACGACACCAGGGATGCCATCCTGGCCTTTCACGCCGGGGCGGGAGGCACGGAGTCACAGGATTGGGCACAGATGCTGATGCGCATGTATCTGCGCTGGGCTGAACGGCGCAAATTTCAGGCCGATATTCTCGATGTATCGCCCGGGGATGAGGCCGGCATTAAAAGCGCCACCCTTGAAATTAAGGGTAACTTCGCCTATGGAAACTTGAAGTCGGAACACGGTGTGCACAGGCTGGTGCGTCTCTCGCCGTTTGATGCCGACCATGCCAGGCACACCTCATTTGCGCTGGTAGAGGTCATGCCTGAGGCAGAAGCCAAGACCGATCTCCAGATAAACCCGGATGATATCCGGGTGGATACCTTCCGCTCGAGCGGCCCGGGTGGACAGCACATGCAAAAGACCAGCAGTGCTGTTAGAATAACGCACATCCCCACAGGCCTGGTGGTGAGCTGCCAGAGCGAGCGTTCACAGCACCAGAACAAGGAGAGCGCACTCAGGGTGCTCTATGCGCGCCTGCTGGAAGTGGAAATCGAGAAGAGGGAAGCCGAGCAAGCCAAAATCAAGGGCAAACGCATCGATGCCGGCTGGGGCAACCAGATACGCAGCTACGTTTTACACCCGTATAAAATGGTCAAGGACCACAGGACGGAGCATGAAACCAGTAACACAGCCACCGTGCTCGATGGAGAGATCGATGAATTTATAAATGCCTATCTGCGTTCGAAAGTTGGAGAGGATAAATGACCAGGAAAATCTTAATCATTGGCGTTTTACTGCTGGTATTACTCATCCCGGCTAATGTTTCCGCTGCCGGCGATATCAAGCTGCTCAATTCCACCACAAAAATAGATTTCCCCAACTTGCTTACCTTTAACATAAAGGCAGCAAGCTCAGCAACGATTACACGTATCAGGCTTCGCTATGAAGTGGATAAGATGACCTACGCGCCGGCCTTTGCGGAGGCCTGGCCTGATTTCCAACCTGGCAAGAGCATATCAACCAGTTGGGACTGGGATATGCGCAAAGGCAGCCTACCGCCGGGAGCTAAAATCACTTACTGGTGGATTATCGAGGATAATTCAAAAAACAGGCTGACCACCCCTAAGGAAACCCTGTCTTTCGATGATACCCGCAATAAATGGCAGAAGACCAGCGATAATAAGATAACGGTTTTCTGGTATCAGGGCAGCCCGTCATTTGCCGGGGACCTGCTTAAAGCTGCGGTAGATGCTGGAAACAAGCTGGGTAAGGATACGGGTGTTTATCTTGATAAACCTGTCAGCCTTTACATTTATGCCAATTACCAGGACCTGCGCGGCTCCATCGTAGCACCCGAGGAATGGACAGGCGGCGTAGCCTACGCCGGATTTAATATTATCTCAATCGGCATCTCGCCAAATAACCTGGAATGGGGCAAGAAGGCGGTTGCCCATGAGCTCGGCCACCTGATCACGCACCAGGTTACGGTAAGCCCGTACGGTGCTACCATCCCTCCCTGGCTGGATGAGGGACTGGCCATGCATGCCGAGGGTGAACAGGGCAATTCGGACAAGGAAGCGCTGGTTAAGGCCATTGAGGACGGCAGGTTAGCCACCTTGCAGTCCTTATCAAGCCCGTTCTCCGCAGACGCGCAGGAAGCCTTCTATGCCTACGCACAGAGCCAGAGCGTGGTGGAATACATAATTAACACCTTCGGCAAAGATAAATTGAACCACCTGCTGGTATTGCTCAACGACGGCAATACCATGGATGACGCCCTGCTCAAAACCTACAACTTCAACCTCAGCGGGTTGGATGCAGCCTGGATTGAATCTATGACAAGACAACCTGAGAAAAAAGCTGACCCCGTCAAACTGTTAAAGAAAGAATCCCCCCGGGATGTATTAATAAACCGGTTAACACCACGCGTTTTGACGCCGGCGCTGACTGCGGGGGCAGGTTAAATGACAGCCGAAAGGTCTTACACAGTCCACGATTTGCCGCTATCGGAGAGGCCCAGGGAAAGGCTGCTAAAGTTGGGAGCAGAGGCCATGAATACCATGGAACTACTGGCCATCATCCTGCGCACCGGCGTCAAGGGTGATTCCGTCCTGATGACCTCGCAAAAATTGCTCTCGGAATTCGGCAACCTGCAGAATATTGCACAGGCGTCGGTCGCGGAGATGTGCCAGGTCAGGGGCATCGGCAAGGCCAAGGCCATACAAATAAAGGCTGCGCTGGAACTCGGCAAGCGCGTAGAGGACCCTGATTACAAGCCGGGCAAGCCGGTACAAACACCCGAGGAAGCCGTCAAATCCGTGCAAAGCAAACTTAGCGGGAAGAAGAAGGAACACTTTTATATCCTTTGCCTGAATACGCGCAACCGTGTCAATGACACCAGGCAGGTGTCCATCGGCAACCTGGACAGCAGCATCGTTCATCCGCGTGAAGTATTCAAAGACGCCATTTCATCACTGGCAGCCGCCGTCATCTTCGTGCACAACCACCCCTCCGGCGATCTTGAACCGTCAGCGGATGATATAAACCTGACTAAAAGGCTTATCGAAGCCGGTGAACTGCTGGGGATACCGGTGCTTGACCATATCATCGTCGGCAATAAGGGCTACACCAGCTTGAAATCAAGGAATTTAATTTGAGGTCAACAGATGATTGGAAATCAGACATTTAAGTTATTCAGCATACTTGCGGTCATAGTATTTATTATCTCTTCGCTAACGGGATGCATTCCGCTACAACAGGCTATCGAAGATATTGATAGCGGATCAGGAACCAGTGGGACGCTGGATCTTTGGGATAGCGGACCGCTGACCCTTGATCCGGCCATCTCCAGCGAGATGTCCTCGCACCTTTACGTAATGCAGATATTCAGCGGGCTGGTAAGATTCGACTCCGAGCTCAAACCCGTACCCGACCTTGCCGAACGTTGGGAAATAAGCGCTGACGGCCGGACTTATACCTTTTACCTGCGCAAGGATGCCAAATTCCAGGATGGCCGGAAAATCAGCGCCGCAGACTTCAAATATTCATTCGAGAGGACCTGCAACCCTGCTACGAGGTCACAGACAGCATCCACCTACCTCAACGATATCGTCGGGGCCGGGGACGTGATGTCAGGAAAATCTGCAACTATCAGCGGGGTGGAGGCAATTGACGGCCAGACGCTGGCCATTACCATTGATGCCCCCAAGTCCTACTTCCTTTCCAAGCTGGCGTATCCTACCGCGTTTCTTGTCGATAAAAAGAATGTCCAGTCCGGCAGTGACTGGTGGCATAAGCCCAACGGAACCGGCGCCTACAAACTAACCAAGTGGACCGATGGTTCGTTGATAGTTTTGCAGCCCAACCAGTACTTTTATGGCCAGAAGGCCGCTGTCCAAGTGGTCTTCCATCTCCTGGCAGGCAACCCTATGTCACTGTACGAGACAGGCAAAATAGATGTGGTGGAGATATCAAAATCTTATATTGACCGTGCCAAAGACGAAATAGGCCCATTTTATGACCAGCTGCATATTTTCCCTGAATTCAGCCTGCAATATATAGGATTCAACACCGGCAAACCGCCTTTTGACGACCCCCTGGTCAGGCAGGCGTTCTGCCTGGCGGTCAATAAGGAACGTATCGTCAAGATAATACAAAAGGACATGGTTTCCACGGCCAACGGCATTATACCCGCCGGCATGCCGGGATATACTAAGGATTTGAAAGGGCTTAGTTATGACCCGGTCAAAGCCAGGGAACTGCTGGCCAAATCCAAATATAGCTCAGGTTTGCCGCATGTCACGGTAACCGTTGCCGGATGGGGTGGGGTGGATGTTGAAGATTACCTGGGAGCGGTAATACAGGATTGGAAGCAGAACCTGGGAGCGGATGTCAGTGTAAGGCTGCTGGAGCCCAATACCTTCCATTACAATTTGTTGGAAGAGGCTGACGAGATGTTTGCGCTGGGCTGGATTGCCGATTACCCCGATCCGCAGAACTTTCTTTATACCTTGTTCTACAGCGGCACAGAGTACAATTGCAGCCATTTCTCCAATAGGGAACTTGACGCATTACTTGATAAAGCTGCCGTGGAAGCAGACTATGCTAAACGCACCGTGTTGTACCGGCAGGCTGAACAAATCGTGGTTGACCAGGCGCCGGTAATGCCGTTATGGTTCGGTAAAAACTATATCCTGGTTAATCACAGGGTGCAGAACTACGACATTGATCCACTGGGAGTACCCAGGCTGAACCTGGTGACGCTGGACAAATAGCCTGCTAACGGAGCCAAGAAAATGGTAGATAAGAATGCACTGGAAGCACCGTGCGGGATACATTGCGGACTGTGCCCGCTTAACTTGGCCATCACTGACAATAAAATCAAGGAACAGCTTTCGGCACGATTGAATCTGCCCCCGGAGAAAGTCACCTGTACAGGTTGCCGCTCAATCGACGGTTATTGCCCGGTGATAGGGGAGCAATGCGCAACCTGGGTCTGCGTCAAGAGAAAAGGAGTGGAATTCTGCTCTGAATGCGCCGATTTCCCCTGCGTCAAACTCATGCCCTGCTCAGACCGGGCCGATAAACTCCCCCAGAATATTAAGATCTTCAGCCTGGTGCTGAGGAAAACCAAAGGCGCCTATGAGTGGGAAAAGGCCATCAAAGACGTGTATAACCGTTACTTCCACGGGGTAATGGTCATCGGGCACGGCCCCCAGCCCAAATAACGGGCGCATTCACTCCCACACCGGCCGCTTGCATTTTCCATTTGTTTTTGCACATCTTACATCTTGGCTGAGATATTGCCTTTCCGTGTGCGCTCACATAGCGTCAGGATTACCTTTTCCACGAGCGCTTTAGCCACTTGCACTTTGTATTTGTTTTTTGATAGGGGTAGAGTATGCTTTCCCGCTATATTACCGGCAGTTGCCGCCGACTTATTATTCAAATTTTTCCCTTTCAGAAAGACTTCGACATCTTTTATCCTCAGTGGGACAGGCGCTACAGCTCCTAAGACTATTCTGACTGCATCCACCCTGTCCGCATTCATGCCCAAAACAGCGGCCACGCTCACCACCGGGAAATCATGGGAGTTCCTTTGGGCAAATTTAATGAAACCTTGTTGACTGCCCAATGTTGGTTGGGGTATCTGTATTTCTACTACTAATTCACCTGCTTCGAGTTGGCTGGTTTTCATGATCCCGGCAGAAAAAAAGCCCTCTGCGGTTAGAATGCGTCTCGTTGTTTTGATTTTTGCATCTAATGCTATTAAAGCCGGAGCCATATCCGAGGCATTGACAGCCACGCAGCCACAGTTGAAACAACGGTTGGCCTCATGCTCCATTTCACTGAGATTGAAGCCGACAGTATCCTCAATATCAATGCGCCTGCGAGATACGGGCAATATAGCAGTTTTACCTTTAGCCATTTTGACCAGGTAATCTGCTTTGAATTTTGACATAGTTACTTTTTGACTATTTGTGTGGATCCGCTTCTTCATCAGGTATAAATCAATTGAAGCGGCTGCCCGTCTTCCGGCGGCAATAGCCTGAATCACCGATGCCGGTCCGATGGCAACATCCCCACCCGCATAAACACCAGCAGTATTTGTCTCCTGTGTATCCTGATCGACCTTTATCAAACCGCGCTCCGTCCTGAGGACTGAGCCAATAAATGACAAATCTGTTCGCTGCCCGATTGCAAGTATAATTGCGTCAGCATCTACCGTGGTTCTGGTGGAATTATCAAAAGCCGGAGCAAAGTGGCCCTTTGCATCAAACACCGAAGTACAGCGTACCAACTGCATGCCTTTAATACGATTATTTCCGTGGAGTAATTGATCAGGACCCCATGAAGGCATGAGCTGAATACCTTCGTCCAGGGCTTGCTCTATCTCTGAAGCAATAGCCGGCATTTCTTCGCGGCATTCCAAACAGGCTATGGTAACGTTTGTGGCGCCTAATCGCCTTGCCGTTATTGCCACATCCACCGCCGCATTCCCACCTCCAATAACCAAAACCTTTTTACCCGGCGCCTTTCTCAAGCCTGAGTTCACTTCAGTAAGCCAATCCAGCCCGGATATCAGCAGTCTTTCATCCTTAATGCCCAATGGCCTCTGACCCCATCCTCCGGTTGCCAGGAATACCGCATTAAAGTCTTTTCTAATATCTTCCAGTGTTACATCTTTGCCGATGTTAACCTGAAGTCTGAATTTAATACCTGTGCTTTGCAGAGCTTTTACCTGTCTGCGTACCAGGCCTTTAGGCAGGCGGTAAGCCGGAATAGCGTACATCAGCATGCCACCTGCTTCTTTCAGTTTATCGAAAACTGTAACAGCGTAGCCCGCTTGTCTAAGATAGTATGCCGCAGATAGACCAGCCGGTCCCGCACCCACCACTGCCACGTTCTTTCCATTCTCTTTTTGGGGCGGACGCATTATTGCCACTACATTATCCAAAATGTAGTCACCCATATACCGCTCTATATTTCTTATAGAAACGGCTTCATCAAATTCATGGCGGTTGCATTTTGTCTCGCAGAAATGCGGACAGACCCGCCCCGTTATAGCCGGCATAGGATTGCACGCAAGCAATGTTTCCGCTGCCTTATCTATTTTTTTCTCCCGTATAAGGCTAAAATAAGAAGGTATATCAACCTTCCCCGGGCACTCCGCCGAGCAAGGGGTTGTTGCCATTCTGGCTGCGCCAAAGATGGAATGATAGCGGTTCTCTCCGGTAAAAGCGTTGCAAGTCTGGCCGCCCTTTCTCAGACAGTGGAACATGCACTCCGGATTGCGATAGTACCAACACCTTGGTTCCTGACATATATTGCCTGCTATTGTTCCCATGTTTCTGACATGCGGCGTAGCAACGCTGTGCGCTGCCATTGCCAATAGCCTGTATTTCTCCCTTACGACTTCACTCTTTTCGATGGCATGCAACCGGGTCAGCGCCCCTATCCTCAGCCCTGTATTGTCCTCCTCAATATAGTCCAGTCCCGGGATGGTCTTGATATTAACCAATAACTCGGGGTATTCAGGACGTACATTATCCTTCAGTGCTCCCAACAAGTCCGTACCACCTGCAATAGCGGCTGCCTTCATTCCATGCCTGCAAAGCACATTGCCCGCCTCCTCCAGGGAAGTGGCATTCAGATGTTTAAACGATCTTAAAGCAGCCAATTTAAATCCTTCCTAATGCTTTTAAAATTTTGTCCGGGGTAATTGGAATGTCATCTATCCTTACACCAATGGCATTATAAATGGCATTGGCAATTGCGCGAGGTCCACATGTTACCGTCCCTTCTCCGATTCCACACGCTCCATATTCTCCGGCTCCCTTCCACATCTCAAAAAGCACCGGCTCCACCTTCGGCATGTCCGCTATAGTCGGAATCTTGTATTCTACCCAGTTGAAATTCAGCGGCACGCCTGTTTTCTCATCGTAGACTATTTCCTCAAATAGTGACTCACCAATAGTAATACATTGACCACCGCACTGCTGCGCTTCAGCCCCGGAGGCAAACATGACCGTACCACAATCGTTAAGGACGATCATCCTGAGCACTTTCGTTTGCCCGGTAGCAGTATCCACTTCGACCTCAGCAAACGTAGCTTGATATGGCACGCCCGTTTTCTTAGTATGAGGCCGGCTGTTTGCCATTGCTACGATCGGCACGAGGTCCCCCTTTTGCAAGAGGCTTTTAACTGCTATTGTTTTTTTTGCCTGTGTCTTCAAGTGTATAAGTCCATCCTCGATGGCAATTTTATCCGGACTAACCTTAAAGTGCTTCACTGCCAGCTTCAGGACCGCTTCCTTAATTTTGGCTGCAGCTTCTAATAACACTTCAGACTGCAGGTAAGAAACGGCGCTATCGGTCTGCACGGTATCTTTAAGGCCACTGTCCGTATCCACAGTCGACACCCAGCTAATATCCTTAAGCTGTACACCTAAAAAACTTAAGGCTTCAGCGCAGCCCAGTACGTTGCAGGTATTAGAACCAGTACCGCATTCAACTGTAGGCGCGAGCAGCACCACTGTGCCATCGGGATTGAGTTTGATTCCCACCTGAATTGTACCGCGCCGCTGCTCCTGCCAGGCGGCATGCCAACCCGGATGAAAAGAGAATCCAACTCCTCGTTTCTTTGAATCAGCATAAGTTGGTCCTTTGCCCGGTTTATACCGCTTCTTCCAGCCAATCCTCCGGGCGCCTTCATGTAAAATTACCTCCAGGCTTTTATCCGGCAACTTCTCCCATTTGTGTCCGAAATTCCTTAAGGCTAACTCAATAGGATCAATCCCGAGCTTCTCTGCCAGTGTGTCAACGGCTAAACCAAATATCAGGTTGAACTGGTTATTACCTACACCGCGCATCATGCAACCCGGGATTTTGTTAGTGTAGACTGCATAGGATTCCATTTTTACATTGGGTATATGCGCAAAACAGACCTCTACTATTTCCTTTGGCACAAACTTTGTGGCAAAAAATGTATGGTCAGCATAAGCGCCGGCATTCCCAATGGATTTAAAATAGCTTGTAGTAATGGTGCCGTCTTTTCTGGAGCCCATTTTGCAGGTATATATTATGGGTTGACGCGTATTGTGGAAACTTTCTCGTCGTGTGTGTTTGAACTTCACCGGGCACCCTGTCCGCTTTGCCAGCAGAGCAGTATAAATAAAGAACGGCTCGTCTCCGGTATCTCCCCTCCCAAATTGACCACCGACGTAAGGGCTGATTACCCTCACTTTGTTTAGTGGTATCTCAAGTATCTCACTGAGATGCATTCGAGTTTGATCAGCTTCGTACGAATTCGACCATACAGTAAGCCGATCGTCTTCCCATGAAGCCAGGCAACACCAATTGTCCAAAGAACCCTGTGTGGCGTTGTGGTAAGTTGACTTAACTTCGATGTTTATATCAGCTGCAGTGAACCCTTTTTCCACATCGCCTATGTTCACAAAGACGTTTGCCCCACCAATCGGTTCACATGGTAAAATATTGCTCTGTGTAATCTCAGGATGAATTACCGGGGCTTCCGGCTGCATGGCCTCTATTGGATCAAGCACAAAGGGCAATACTTCCCATTCGACTTTGATTAATCTTAGTGCTTCTTCGCCGATGCGTTCACTTTTGGCTGCTACTACGGCGCCTACTTCGTCACCCACCCAGCATGCGTGATTACCAAGTATCCGTCTATCTCGTAGCTTCCACATCATGCGTTCATAGCTTACCGTATCCACCCCATCCGTCCAACCGGCGTTGGTTGGTTTTAACGAAGCTATTTCAAGGTCCTTATACGTTAATATGGCCTCGACGCCAG
>CAIYTC010000160.1 GCA_903929005.1 uncultured Dehalococcoidia bacterium
CGAACCGGTGGCAACCAGGCCGAGTGAACCGTCGGCGTTCCAGTCAACCAGCGCGGCGCCGGCGCCATTTTTGCCATAGGGAGCGCAAATTATATTGGCAGCGCCGGTGGTGGGTTTAAGCGCCGGGTACCAGCAGGGTATAGGACAGGTGGTGGGCGAATCCGTGAACCAGGTCGGCACGGTGGCCGTGCACTGATAGCCCATGCGCTCGCCTGCCAGCAGCTTGCCGGAGGCGTAGGTGCCGAAATAGGCAATGCTGTAGATCGATTTATCCGTAATGCTCGACGTATCCATTAATACGTATGGCGTCGTATCGTCAATCCTGTAAATCCCGTCCTGGCCTAACTTTGCAGCGCCCCCATTGTAGGCGTCCAGGCTGATATAGGCCCTGCGTAGCGAAGAGGACTGTCCCGAAAAGTCGCTGGGGAGCTGCAGTTCTACCATGTTGAGATAGTTGGAGGCCGGCGATGAATCCGCTGCCGCCGCCGGGTTCTTGACCTCTATGCCGTTATTCGGGAAGGCGTATGCCTCGGTGGTGTTGGCGTTAATATCGCGGAAAGCCACGTTGTAATAGGTCGCGCCAGCGCCGGGGCTGGTGTTATCGGTCGCGTAGACCAGAGCCACTGAGCCATCGCTGCTATAAGTCGGGGAAAATTTAATAGCGAAATAATCAATCCCTGAAGTGGTGTTTTCACCTATGGGATTGGGGGCGAAGCCGTTAGCGTTAAGCTGGACCGCCGTGTTCGAAAAATTGCCGGATGACCTGATAGCCCAGCGGCCGCCGTTAGTGCCGCCCACCGTACCGAAAGCGATATCGCGCTTACCGCCGTAATCCCTCGATACAGCGACGCAGCGGATAGTCTCATTGTCTCCCAGTGATCCCACTGGTAGTAAGCCGTTGAAGACGGTGCTCCACGTCCTGCCACCATCAGTGCTGACATGTACACGCTTGGGGCCGGTAGTTGTACCGGTTGTTGTACCGGTTGTTGCCACCATAGTACGGGGATCGCCGTCCGTACTGACAACCTGGAATACGTTGCCCGGAAGATCGCCAACCGATCCCCTGGAGTTGTTATACCAGCTGATCCCGCCGTCTTTAGTATAGAACAGGTTGTTCTGGTAATAGTATGTGGTGCTCGTCCAATTGTCGGCGGTCCAGGTTCTTATCACGGCATCGATTGACTTGCCGTCGTCGCCGGCCGACATATCGAGTATCTCACTGCCGCGCGGTATATCAACCAAGCCGCCCGCGGCATTAAGGTGATCATTTAGTATATCGTACCTTCTCGCCAGCGAACCCGGCGTGCTGACCGTGTCCCACTTCATAATGCCCGGGTCGGCGGATACGGGCAGGGCAGCAGTAAAATTCGCCGGCATAACAAACGCAGCTACGGCGAATATACAGGCTATGCCTCTGATAATAGACGGCAACCTAATCTGCATAAGGCCTCCGGTATGTCGATAAATTTGGAATAATTAATCCCGCTCCTGCGCATGAAAAAGCAACAGGCTCATCAAATATATTCCTCCGGATTTCACCCCATTTTATTATCGATGAGCACATGTACTTGCTTTATACTCGCACAACTCAATCACAAATGTCAAATTCTGGGCGCGTTCCACCCAAATCATAGCATATTGAACCAAAAAATGGCTTAATTTGCCAGGGCGTAAACGCAAAATATAACTTCAAACCTGCCGCGCCGCATAATATCCCCAATATTTACCTTTAGCCTGAAAAATACGTATTATCTTAGGCAGATGAAGAGAATAATTTACCCGGCGCTCTGCGTCCTTCTGATACCGGCTGTGGTTGCCGGCTGCGCGCGGCCGCCGCTGCCGCGCTATGAGACGGACCTCACCCTGCGCGTGCTGGCCGCCAGGGTCCCTGCCTATCCAGAGGTAAATTTCGCCGTTATGACCGATCCGCATGGCTACGATCCACAGCTCGGCACGGACGGTCAGGCTTTTGACCATTACGCGGCGGGCAGCTACATGCTGAGCAAAGACAGCGCTGAGATATTGCAGACCGCCATTGGCCAAATCAAACATGCAAATGCCGGCTTCGTATTGGTGCCCGGCGACCTGACCGATCACGGCGACCGTGCCTCCCACGAGCTGGTTGCGCAGTATTTGCAGCAATTGCAGGCCGGCGGGAAAAAAGTTTACGTCATACCCGGCAACCATGATATCGACAGCGCCGGCGCCGTCCGCTATGCGGGCAATCTTGCGCTGCGCATCCGCAATATCACCGCCGCAGAATTTTCTCAGATTTACGCCGGCTTCGGTTACAGCGATGCCCTTTACAGTGACCCCGCCTCGCTCAGCTACGTGGCCGAGCCGCAGCCGGGGCTGTGGTTGCTGGCCCTGGATTCATGCCGGTACCGGGGCAAGGTCGGAGAGGAGGAGACTCTCATTGGGGGCAGGTTCAGCCCGCAGACGCTGGGGTGGATAGAGGACAGGCTGATCGGCGCGGCTAAGGCCAACAAAGCCGTCATTGCCATGGTGCACCATCCCGTGGTGGAGCATTTCGAGGGTCAGGCCGGGGAATTCCCTGAATTCGTCATAGAGAATTACCCGGCGGTTTCCCGGTTACTGGCCGCCTATAATGTGCGGCTGGTCTTGACCGGTCATTTCCATGCGCAGGACATCACGGAAAAAACCTGGCCGGACACCGGTAAATTCCTTTTTGACGTGGAAACCGGCTCGCTGGCCACCTACCCCTGCCCCCTGCGGGTGATAAACATCGGCGGCTCGCAAAAGGCCGCCGTACGCACGCTGCGCCTGCCATCAATAGCCTCCCATCCGCAGGATTTCCCGGCCTATGCCCGGGCGCAATTGGAGAGCGGCGTAACAGAGAATGCCACGGGTATCATCACCATTTACGGCGTGGCCGGGCCGGAGGCGCAGAATCTGGCCGCGCAGGTGGCCCGGGCTGCCGTTGCCCACCTGGCCGGGGATGAAAAACTGCCTGCCGGGCAGCCGGCCATCCAGGAAAATGGTTTGAGCCTGCCCGCCTGGATAGGTGTGCAATTCAAGAAAGGGCTGGTTGACAGCCTCTGGCGGGACCTGCCGCCGCCGGACAACGATGTCACGCTGGACCTCAGGACGGGCGGCTGGCAATAGGCGTATAATCTGTGGTGGAATAATGCCAGACAGGAGGGGCTAACATGCAGCAGCCGACAGTGGTCTTAACCGGCGGTGCGGGCTTTCTCGGTTCGCATTTAGGTGATTTTCTGCTCGAACGTGATTACAGCGTTATCTGCGTGGACAACCTCATCACCGGCCGGGTAGCCAATATTGACCACCTGTCAGGCAACAAATCTTTCAAATTCATACAGGCCGACGTCAGCGAAGGCCTTAAAATCCGCGGCCGGGTCGATTTCGTGCTGCATTTCGCCAGCCTGGCCAGCCCGCTGGACTATGCCCGGCTGCCCATTGAGACCTTAAAAGTCGGCTCACTGGGAACCTTTAACGCGCTGGAACTGGCCCATCACAAAGGCGCCAAATTCATGATGGCCTCCACCTCGGAGATATACGGCGACCCGCTGCACAACCCTCAAAAGGAGGAGCATTGGGGCAATGTCAACCCTATCGGTCCCCGCTCCATGTATGACGAGTCCAAGAGGTTCTCCGAGGCCCTGACCATGGCCTACCACCGCAAGCTGGGCGTGGACACCCGCATCGTCAGGATCTTCAACACCTACGGTCCGCGTATGAAAAACGAGGACGGGCGCATTGTGCCGAATCTGATCACGCAGGCGTTAGCTGCTAAGCCCCTGACTATTTATGGCGACGGCAAACAAACGCGCAGCTTTTGTTATGTTTCTGACCTGGTCGACGGCATCTACCGGCTGATGCAGGCCAATTTCAGTGACCCGGTCAACCTCGGCAACCCCATCGAAAAAAACATGCTGGAGCTGGCGCATATAATAAAGGATATAACCGGGACATCCGGCAAAATAGTCTTCCAATCTTTGCCAGGGGATGATCCCCGGCAAAGAAAGCCGGACATCACCAGGGCGAAGGCTATTTTAGGTTGGAAACCCGGGGTTACCTTAAAAAAAGGGTTAATTAAAACGGTGAGCTGGTTCAAGGGCAAAACGCCCTGAGATTGCTTTGTCGCCTGCATTCCTTTTAGCCCTCGTCATTGCGAGCCTTTTTTACACTGTCATTGCGAGGCCGCCGCAGCGGCCGCGGCAATCTGACCGTTGGAGGCGCAATGCCAACAGATTGCTTCGTCGCCTGCGTTCCTTTTAGCCCTCGTCATTGCGAGGCCGAAGGCCGCGGCAATCTGACCGTCCTACGTAAAGCCTTACGGCCTTAGGATTGCTTCGCTGCGCTCGCAATGACGTTTTTGGGACCGAGGCCGCTGCGGCGGCCGCGGCAATCTGTCCGGCCTACGTAAGGCCTTACGGCCTTAGGATTGCTTCGTCACTTCGTTCCTCGCAATGACGAATCAGGGGTGCGACTTGACAAACAAAATCCTCATTATATATAATTAGTAATTACATTTAATTAGGGGGTGTCATGAACAGGTCACTTTTATTTATTCTAATAATGTGTATTTTAGCGCTGCCGTTGATTGGATGCGCTGTAGCGCAGAAACCGGCTACCGGCCTGGTGGTTTACACCCGTTCCGATGCCTGCGGCGCCTCGGACACCTGGGCTGCCTACCTGGGAGGACACAAGCAGGAAGACCTGCTGGGAACAGGCGTCAACGGCGACCCGGGCATCGCCGAGGCAGTCCGGCAGGACGCACTGGGGATAGGCTACAACAATATCGGCTATGCCTATGATATCACCACCGGCAAGCAGGTGGATGGTTTGCTGGTGATACCCATCGATATCAACGGGAACGGCAAGATCGATGCTGATGAAAATTTCTATGGAACCAAGCCGGAGATAACCCGCGCCATCGCCGAGGGCAGATACCCGTCTCCGCCGGCGCGCGACCTGCATCTTGTCACCAAGGAAAAATATTCAGGCATCACGCGCGAGTTTGTGAGGTGGGTACTGACCGAAGGGCAGCAATATGTGGATCCCATGGGGTATATAGCTTTGCCGGCGGCTAAAATCGCTGCCGGGCTGCAGAAGCTCGGAGATGCTGAACCAGCTTTAAAGATGGAGGGCACCATCACTATCTCCGGCGCTTTTGCGCTGTATCCCATGATGGTGAAATGGGGCGAAGAATTTCAGAAACTGCATCCGCCGGTTAAATTTAATATCTCGGCGGGCGGGGCCGGCAAGGGGATGACCGATGCCCTGGGCAAAATGGTTGACCTTGGCATGCTCTCCCGTGAGATAAATCCGGCCGAGATTGAAAAGGGCGCCTGCTGGATATCGGTGAC
>CAIYTC010000161.1 GCA_903929005.1 uncultured Dehalococcoidia bacterium
CAAATAGTCTATACCTCGGGCACAACGGGGGAACCCAAGGGCGTCATGGTGCGCAACAACCGCACCGGCATGTACAACATACTTACCAGCTTAGTCTGGCGCTATAAAAAGGATGACGTCTTATATACCGGGCTTTCCCTCACGCACGGCAACGCCCAGTCGGTGACCTTTTTCCCCGCCCTGAGCCTCGGCATCAAGGCCGTTATCAGCCCGCGCTTCACCAAGAGCCGCATCTGGGACATCTGCCGAAGATACGGATGCACATCCTTTTCACTGCTGGGGGGCATGATGGCAGCCATTTACAATGAGCCTGTAAAGCCGGACGACGCTGCCAACCCCGTGCGCACCGTCATCAGCGCCGGCACACCGCCGGCTATCTGGGATGATTTCGAAAAGAGGTTCGATGTCAAGATATTGGAATGGTACGGCTCGGTAGAGGGCGGGTTCGCCTATAAGCCGATCGGCCAGGGGCCGGTCGGGTCATTCGGCAAGACCCTTCCTGGCATCCTGGAGTTGAGGGTCGTCGACGAGGCCGATAACGAGCTCCCGGCCGGCGCCACGGGTGAAATGATCTGCCGACTGACCAAGGGAGAAACCAGGGTAGATTACCTGGGCCTGCCCGACGCCTCAAAGGAGAAAACCAGGGGCGGCTGGTTGAGGACAGCCGATATGGTGCACAAGGATAAGGACGGTTGGCTGTTCTTCGATTACAGGAAGGGCACGGAGCTGCGGCGTTCCGGCGATTTCATCCAGCCCGATTACGTGGAGATGGTCATCGGCAAACAGCCCGAGGTCAGCGAGGTATGCGTGTACGGCATAGCTGCCGCCTCAGGCGCGCCCGGCGAAAGCGACCTGGTAGCGGCTATCGAGACGTTCGACGGAAAAGCCATCGAAGCGCGCTCCTTTTTCGCCAGCCTGCAGAAAGAGCTCCAGCCCAACTTTATGCCCTCCTACCTGCAGGTAGTTAAAACGTTACCCAAGACCATCACAGAGAAACCGCTGGCGCGCGAACTAAAGGAAATTTTCGAGCGCGGCGAAGGCATTATCTACAAGCTTGCCGACTATACCTGAGGGGCAGGCGGAATATTAATCAGACCGGCGTCGATTTTGAATATGACAGGAGGCAGATATGGGTTACCGCGAGCTGGATTTAGATTTACCTGAATTTCACCTCAGTTTAAAGGATGAGCTGCACAAGTTCGCTGTCGAGGTAGTACGGCCTGCGGCCCTGGCGCTGGACAAGCTGCCACCGGAAAAGGTGATCGAGAAGGGGTCACTCTTCTGGCAGACCATGGCTAAGATGTATGAGAACAGTTACCACACCATCTACGTCTCTGATGAATACGGGGGTATGGGACTGGACGCGCTGGGCCTGCATATATTCTTTGAGGAACTGGCCTACGGTGGCGTCGGCTTCGCCGTGTCGCTGGGCTGCTCCTGCTTTGCGGCATTTTACGCCGAGATGATTTGCACCGACCACCTCACAGATAAATTCATCCTGCCCTTCGTCAACTGCAAGGATGCCAGCATTATGAGCTGCTGGGGCATAACCGAGCCGGAGCACGGCTCGGACATACTGATGCCGGGCACGGAGTTCTTCCACGATAAAAAGATAACCCAGCAGCTAAAAGCAACTAAAAAGGGCCCGGACTGGATACTCAACGGCCAGAAAGCGGCCTGGATATCCAACGGGCCTGTGGCCACCAATGGCGCCCTCTTCGTGAACCTCGACCCGGCCCAGGGTATGGCCGGTGGCGGCATCTGCCTGATCGACCTCGACCAGCCCGGTGTCAGCCGCGGCAAGCCGCTGGATAAAATGGGGCAGCGCGAGCTCCCGCAGGGGGAGATATTCTTCGATAACGTTGTCTGCCCCGGCGACCAGATGATCATCGACCAGGAAAGCTATGAGGCCATGACCGAATTGACGCTGGCCCACGCCAATATGAGCATGGGGGCTTACTTTACAGGCGTGGCCCAGGCCGCTTATGACCTGGCCCTGCAATATTGCACGGAGAGGACCCAGGGCGGGCGCAGGCTGTGTGAGCACGCCTGGGTGCAATCCAAACTCTTCGACATGTTCACCACTGTGGAGGCCTGCCGCTCCTTTTCGCGCAGCGTCACGGTTTTCAACATGAATAATACGCCGGCCTCGCTGCAGCATTCCATCGCCTCCAAGGTCTTTTGCACCAACGGGGCCTACAGGGTGGCCAGCGATGCCGTGCAGCTTTTCGGCGGCCTCGGACTGAGTAAAGAGCTGCCCATTGAAAAACTCTTCCGCGATGCCCGCGCCGGTTTGATAGAGGACGGCTCCAACGACTCCCTCTCGATTGCCGCCGGCAACATGATCGTCAAGGAGGTTTACCAGCCATGACAGGGGTCTACATCATCGGTGTCGGCATGATACGCTTCGGCAAGTACCCTGATAAAAGTGTGCGGTCTATGGCGGAGGAGGCTACGTTGCTTGCCCTGCAGGACGCAGACCTCACTAAAGAAGACCTGCAGGCCGTCTTTTTTTCAAATTCTTTCTGGGGCATGTTTGCCAACCAGCATTCTATCCGCGGGCAGGTTGTCATGCGCGGCATGGGCATCGACAAAATACCCGTGACAAATGTGGAAAATGCCTGCGCGGGCGCTTCCACGGCGCTTCACCTGGCTGTAACCGGCATCAGAGCCGGCCTGTACGATGTGGCGCTGGCGCTGGGTTCAGAGAAGATCAGCAATCCCAACAAGGCGCTGTCGCTCTCCGCTTACGGGTACTGCATGGACGTGGAGAATTTTGAAAAGCATATTAAGATGATCACGAGCCTCAATGACGTGATAAAGATCGATATACCGGAGGACAAATCCGCGCCGGGCGAGGGCAGGAGCATCTTCATGGACGCCTACGCCATGGGGGCCAGGTGGCATATGCATAAATTCGGCTCAACGCAGCGCCAACTGGCCGTTATCTGCTCGAAGAACCACCTGCATGGCCATCTGAACCCGCTGGCGCAGTACCAGCAGAAAATGACGGTGGAGGAGGTGCTGGCCGACAAGCCGGTAGCCTACCCGTTAACCAGGGCCATGTGCTCACCCGTGGGAGACGGCGCGGCGGCGGCCATAGTATGCTCGGAAAAATACCTGAAAAAGTTGAAGGACGCGCGGCCGGTCAATATCCTGGCCTCCGTCCTGGGCCAGGGCAGCGACAGGCTGCTGGACGGTGAGGACATAGGCGAGAGGCTGTCTAAGCAGGCTTATGAAATAGCCGGCGTGGGGCCGGATGACATCAGCCTGGCCGAGCTTCATGACGCCACGGCCTGGGGCGAACTGCACCAGGCCGAGGTCATGGGCTTCTGCCCCATGGGGGAGGGCGGCCCCTTTGCAGAATCGGGGGCGACCAGGATCGGCGGCAGCAAACCCATCAACACCAGCGGGGGACTGGAGTGCCGTGGCCACCCCATTGGCGCCTCGGGCCTGGCCCAGATATACGAACTGACCTTGCAATTGCGCGGCGACGCCAGCGAGCGGCAGGTTGACAAGGCGCGCATCGGGCTGGCCGAAAACGGCGGGGGCAACATCGGGGTCGAGGAAGCCGCCATGTGCGTACATATCCTGGAGAAAGTAAGCTGACCTGAGCCACAGGCCACCCGGTTCAAAGCAGTGAGTTAATATTGGAAAACATATTCATTACGGGCGTATCCGGTTACATAGGGCAGAAGCTGCTGGCCTTTTTAGACGGGAAGCCGGAGGTGCAGAAGATTGTGGGCATCGACATCAGGGCGCCCTCTATCAAGACCGGCAAGCTTGTTTTCTACAGGAAGGATGTGCGTGAGCCGGTGGGAGATTTACTATTACAGCACGGCATAGACGCCGTGGTTCACTTAGCCTATGTTGTGCCTCCCCTGCACGATAAAAGTTTGATGGAGGACGTGAATATCGGGGGCACAAAGAATATCCTTGCGTCCTGCCTCAAATCCCAGGTCAAGCAGATTGTTTACACGAGTTCAGCCACGGCCTACGGGTTCCACGCGGATAATGATAATCCCCTGACGGAGGACAGCCCGCTGCGCGGCAACGCTGACTTTGTCTACAGCAAAAACAAGAAAGAGATAGAGGGCCTGTTCAGCCGGTTCAGCAAGGATAATCCGGGCTACACCGTCTCCATACTGCGCCCGTCATTTGTAGCCGGGCCTGTTTTCGACAACCCGCTGGCCCGGCATATGAAAAAGAAATTTGTGCTGTTGCCGTCCGCTACCACGCCCTTTCAATATGTGCATGAAGACGACCTGATCGAGATCATCTATTTGCTGTTGCAAAGGCGGGTGAACGGGATTTTTAACGTGGGGGCCGACGGTACGATCACTTTTCCCGAGATGATAAAGTTGCTGGGAAACATCATGGTCCCCCTCCCCTTCACCATCATGGGCCTGCTTAATAATGTGGCCTGGTACCTCAGGCTCTCCTTTATCAGCGAGTTCCCCACCCCGGCTTTAAATATGGTTCGTTTTCCCTGGGCCGTGTCCAGCGAAAAATTAACCGCGGAGCTGGGATACCGCTATAGGTACACGACACGTGAGACGTTCCTGGATTTTGCCGGGGCTTTTAAAAAGGGCCGCCGCAGAGGTAAACGGTAGAGATCAGCCAAAGTCGAAAAACAATCTTATTGGAATGTGCAGATAATACAAAGAATTAGCATAGCAGGAGGATCGAGAGAGAAAATGCTATTATCGATGCTAAACAACAGGTTCACGCGTTCCCTGGTAGCGGTGTTACTGGCGGCCTCGTTTATTGTGAGTATACCTGTACGTGGGGTTACGGCTGATGCAGCGGCACAGCCGCCCGCAAAGTACCTGGTGCTCATTTCCATCGATTCCTGCCGGCCTGATTACCTTACCCTCACGCCAACTCCTAACATTGATAAGCTCAAAGCAGAGGGCACTTACTATGCCAATTCCTGGGTGGGGCAGGTCAGCAACGATACACCTCCCGGGCAAACCACCATGTCCACGGGTTCGTTCGGTAAAAATACGCATATCATCAGCTTCAACTGGAGGGACAGCCGCGTCCTGCCCTCCGACTGGGAATTCAAGCTTGCCATCACGAAAAAGGTGCTTGAATTTATCAGGTTTACCGGCTGGGACGCCCTGGGACTCTGGTACCAGCAGAACATGGTGCGCAAAACCATCGAGGGCAACTTCATTACCAACTATGACAATGTCGTGTCAGGCTTTTTTAACAGCTACATTAGAGAATCTGGGGTCACCAGCATAGGTTCACTGTATAAAAAGGCCAATCCCGGTGCGAAAGTGGCAGCCATCAGTTGCGACAAGTGGTACGCCTGCGCCGGACTGGCGGCTGACAGCGCCGATTACACGGTATTCGCCGAGGCCAAAGGCGTGGCGCCGGTAGGTTACAACAATGTGTCGCATCTGAAGCCGGCCGGGATCACGGCCATGCTGCCGCCAGATTACATAATGAAAGACCTATCATTTATCAGGGAAGTCAAAGATGAACGGGACACAGACACCTGGGCGGCCGACATAGCGCTGGCGATGATTGAAAAAGACGCGCCGCAGGTCCTGCTTATTAACCTGCCGGCGACCGACGATACAGGGCACGCTACAGGCGGCATAAATGCTCCGGCCAGGATGGCTGAGGTAATAGCCAACGCCGATAAGCAGGTCGGGCGCATTATGGAGGCCTACAAGAAAGCGGGCAGGTATGATGATACGCTCTGGGTAATAACCTCTGACCATGCCATGACTCCCTTTGCGCAAACCATTGAGCAGACGGTGATCGACAAGCTGCTTGTAGAGGCGCGCAACTTTGCTAACGTCGGCGCCCATGTGTACCTGATGGAGCAGCAGCAAACGCAGCAGGTGGCCGAGAAGCTGACCGGGGCGAATATACCCGGGCTCTTCGGCGCCTATTACCGCGTTAAATCGGCGGATGGCAAGTACAGCTACGAGCCGGCAAAAACCACCGCCGGCAAGGTAAGCGCCGACCTGGATAAATGCTACCGTTATCTGCTGGATACCTACGCTGGGGAGAGCAGCCCGGATATAGAGCTTTTGCTGGCCGAGAATTGCCATATCAACTGGAATATGTTCGATTGCAAACCTTTCATAGGACAACACGATTCTATCTCCTGGCTGCAGCAGCATAACTTCCTCCTGATATCTGGTCCAGGCGCCAAAAAAGGCATTATTTCGGAAAGCCCGGCGCGCCTGGTGGACATCGCGCCCACTGCGTTGACGCTGCTGGGAATCAAGCCAGAGCGCATGGACGGCATCGTCCTCTCAGACGCACTTGAATCCCCCACCACCACGCAACTGCACACGCAGATAACCGTGAATAGCGAACTGATCGCGATGGTGGAAGCCCTCAAGGCGCAATCGGAAGCTGACCTTAAAAAGTAGCGTGGTTTCAGCTTAGGCGCTAATAAATTTGTGGCACTCGCTCGGCCAGGCTATTATTTTATAAACTTATATAATGCTATTCTACAGCTTCAAACAAGTCGTGTTCCAGGAGCCGGTTTACAGGCGGTGGATAGGCCCGCATGAATGAATCCCTATCCCCGGCCAGCTTAGTCACCAATCCCAGCAGGCTGAACCGCGGGCGCATGCCGCCCACCTGGCTGATATGGCAGGCCCTGGCCTTTGCCTGCAATTCCCTGGCCTGTTTGGTCAGTTGCACCTTAGCATGTACGGGAAAATCCACTTCTGCCAGGGCGGTCAGGTCAATATCCTTGTTTAGCCCGAACCTTTTTGGGTCCTGTCCGAAGAGCGGCAGGGCCTTCACCGCAAACTTCAGCAGCGTCCTCGACATAACCTGGAAATAGAGTTTGTCCGGCCGGTAGGGAGCGCCTGCCAGGGGATATTGAGCCGGGTCGCCGGCGGCGTGAAAAGCCATGACCGTAGCCCTGTGTACAGCGATATGGTCCGGGTGCCGGTATCCCCCGATGGGGTCGAATGTTACCACCACCCGCGGTTTAATATCCCTGATGATTTTAACAATGCTCTCCGCCACCTCCTCTACCGGGGCGGCAGCCAGTGCCCCGGGATGATGGTTATCCGCTGCGCCGGGCATGCCTGAATCGCGGTAGCCCAGGCCATAAATGCCGGCCAGGCCGAGGATTCCAGAGGCGCACTCCAATTCTGCCCAACGCAGGTCACCTATGTTTGCATATCCCTTCATCAGCGCGGGATTTACCGATCCGGCCTCCCCGCGCGTGGCGCAGGCATAATAGACACTGACGCCCGCCAGGGCATATTTAGCCAGTGTGCCGCCCACACCGAAGGTTTCATCATCAGGGTGCGCGCCCACGAAAAGGAGCGAGTATGTTCTCATATCCTGAATACAACAAATTATACCTTAGATTGCTGACCCTTTCATCCCACCATTACGCATTGAAAACGGAACTATTAGGGAAATGGATATTTGAGGAGCAAGATCTTCAATCTCGCCGTAATGAGTGTGAAAATGAGGCATTTAGGCGTATACTTTTTGTCATTTAGCGGATTTAAATTGCGGGTGTCGTTGCGATGGCCAATAGAATAAGCAGTGCAATAAAAAATGCCCTGGATAAATGGGGAGGAGGCACAAGCCTCTTTTTCGCTTATACACACCTTAGCCACGATATGACCACCGGGCTGTTAATTGCCCTGCTGCCCTTTATCCGCCAGGATATGGAACTCAACTACTTTCAGGCGGGACTGCTTGTCTCTGCATACAGTGTCACATCGGGATTTTCACAGATATTCGGAGGTTGGGTTGGCGACCACATTAAGCGGCGCTGGATCGCCATAATGATGGGCCTGTTGGGGGTCGGGCTAAGCGGCTTGGCCGCCGGTCTGATGCCATCCTATAATACGTTGCTCATAGCTATGGTATGCATGGGCATTTTCGCCGGCTTCTACCATCCTTCCGCCGTGCCAGCTTTGAGCCGCCTGTTTGAAGATAGACGGGGAAAGGCAATTGGTTTGCATATGATCGGGGGCAGTGTGGGTTTCGGCATTGGCCCTTTCATTGGGACGGCCATTGCCGCCACCTTGAACTGGCACTGGGCCTTCACCATATTATGCCTGCCAGCTTTAGTAGCAGGACTGTGGGTAGCGCTGTGGCTGAGGAAAATTGAACCCGCTGTCCCGGGCAGCACACACGGCATAGCGCTCCCGGGCCGTGAGCAATCCGTTATCGCGGCCAGCGGGCCCACGCTTGGCCAGGTACTCAAATCAGTTGCGCCAGTAGTCATCCTGGTCGTTATAGTGACCTTTACATCCGGCTCGCTGCTGCCCTTCCTTCCGCTCTATCTGGTTGATCATCACGGCCTTACCACGACCATGGCTGCCTATTGGACCAGCATTGTCAGGGCATCAGGCATAATCGGCAGCCTGTTGGGCGGGTGGCTGTCCGACAGGTGGGGCAATAAGCGGACCGTGCTGATTTCGCTCATAGCTATCGGGCCGGCCATGCTGCTATTCACCACTATGAACTATTTCGCCGCGCTGGCGGTGGTTATGATAGCCATCGGCACCTTGTGGGCCATGCGGGAGACTGCAGTCCAGACATATTTAATGAGTAAGGCCCCTTTGAATTTTCACGGCATAGTCTTCGGCATATATTTCGGTATAGGCATGCAGGGACAGAGCTTGCTGCAGCCTGTCTACGGCGGCTTCATGGACACGTTCGGTATTGCCAACATCTTCTTTTACGTAGCCTTAATCAGCGTAGTCACATCAATCGTCACGATTTTTATGGCCAGGAAGCTGTAGGCATTGTGTAAGTAGTCGCTAACCTTTATTCAGTAGCCTTGATAACTTTCCCAATTAAATTACAACAGCTCAAACCTTTGTTTCTTGGTTAGCTTTCTTTTCAAAAGAAAGTCAGGTAGCGCTTCAGGAGGTAACCGGCAAAGTGCTCCAGGCAGTCGGCGCGGCGCCACCACCAGTGAGACCAATGAACCTGTAGTGCCAAAGGCTGAAAACTATTTGAAAATAGCTTCATAATTTTGATTTACTGTAGAACTTCAGTGTTAATGTTCTATGATTTTGTCACGGGCCCGGAGGGATCATTGACAACCGTACGGTTAAGCTGTAGTATGCCGCCAATGGCGATAATGGATGATGATCACCTGTTCGTGAATTGATACGGGAAATCCCGGATTAAACGTATTAAAAGCCGTAGCGCCAAATAGCAAGGAGGCAAAATCCAATTATGGCCTATAATAATATCCTGGTGGTGGGTGGTGGGGCCATCGGCGGCATTACGACAGCCATTCTGACCCAGAAAGGGGAGAATGTGATTGTACTGGATGCCGATCGTGAACATGTTAAAGGAATGAATAAAGGACTAGAAATCACAGGCTTCAGGGAGCTCACCATACCTGTGAAGGCTATGCTGCCGCAGGAGTTCACCGTTAGAGATTTTGCGGGTTGGGCGGATATAGTGCTCCTGGCTGTAAAGGGCCTTCACACGGAGAGAGCACTTACTTCTGTACTTACTTCGGTATCAAGTTCGGCTCCCGTAGTATCCATGCAAAACGGCATAAATGAAGAAACTATCGCCCGGATTATCGGCGCGGCTCGGACCATCGCATGCAGTATACTCTGGGGAGGCACCAACAAGGGCCCGGGGCAGTTGATCCAGACCTCCGAAGGTGGCTTCATTATAGGTCAGTGGCCCACCGGGAAGAGCAAACTCGTGGTAGATGCAGCTGCTTTGCTTTCAAAAGCTTTCCCGACCGAAGTGTCAGATAACATCATCGGCGACAGGTGGACGAAGCTACTGATCACGGTCTCGTTTACCGGGGTTGGCACTGTAGCCGGCTTGACTTATGGTGGCGTGATCGACAACGAACTTGCCAGAAAGGTCGCCCTGGCCGTGATAACCGAGACCTATGAAGTGGGCAAGGCATTGGGGATCAATTTTGCCGATCTGATGGGCATATCTCCCTCCATTGTCCTGGTACATAACAGAGCCGATTTCGACAATGCGTCCAAGCTGATGGAGGCAGGGTTTGCCAACAGCCGCGCCATCAAGCCCTCCATGTGGCAGGATATCGAAAAAGGCCGTAAGACCGAGGTAGATTTCGTGAACGGCTATGTAGTTAAAAAGGGCCGGGAGATAGGTATGAAGACTAATGCCAATGAACTGGTAACTCAGATAATCAAGCAAATCGAGGAGGGTGAAAAGGCACCTGGCCTCGATAACCTCAAGGCATTTGAAAAAATCATAGCGTATATAAAATAGACTTTTAATTAGAGGGGGATTTATATTAAATGGCGAAGAAACTCATCATACAGGTATGCCCCATTGGGTCTAACACGCTGCACACAGACACGCCCAACCTGCCCGATATGGGCAAGAAAACACCTTATCTTCCTATCACTCCAGAGCAGGTAGCGGAGGAAACTTACCGGTCATACAATGCAGGTGCATCACTTGTGCATATACATGCCAGGGATGCAAAAACCATGCTGGCCACCCCAGATATTAAAGTGTGGGGCGACATGGTCCAGCGTATCCGCGATAAATGCGACATCGTTATCGAGGCAGGAGGTGGCATCGGCTTCTGGCTGGATTTCAAGACTGGCCAAATGATCGTGCCCACCGACGAACAGAAACTGGCCCTGCTGGACATCAAGCCGGAGCCTGATATGCTCACGGTAAACATGGGCACATTTGATTTCTCGCTCGGCCAGTATGGCTTCTCTACTTTCAGTAATACACCCCCGTTCCAGAGAAAGGCCATCAAAGGCACACTGGACAAGGGCTGGGGTCTGGAACTGGAAATCTGGGATGTCAGCCACCTGCACAATACTATGAGGCTTTGCGAGGAAGGCCTTTTCGACAGGAACATGGTCTTCCACATCGATTACCCGCTGGGCGTAGCAGGGGGCCAACCGGCCACAGCCAAGCAGTTGATGTATGTCGCCGAAGAAGGCAAGCAAATGTTCCCTAGTTCCAAGTGGCAGGCTCTGGGCATTGGTAAGGATGAATATCCTATGATCACGCTGGCTATGTTACTGGGCGCTGATAGTGTGCGCGTTGGCCTCGAGGACAATATTTATATCGGTCCCGGCGAGTTGGCTAAATCCAATGCGCAACTGGTGGAGAAAGCTGTAAGAATCGCCCATGAATTGGATTTTGAAGTTGCCACAGCGGAAGAGGCACGGGAAATCCTGCACATGAAGAAGAATCCGAAAAAGAAATAATTGCCTGCTAATTAATCAGTCTGAAGGACTTGCCCTTGTTTGTGATTTATCTTAATTTTTTGATTTGGAGGTTTGAAGTTGAATAAAACTGAAAGCAGTCCCGCTAATATCATCAAGCCCCGGAGCCGTGGTTATATTGCTTATTTAGCCATCCTGATGACCATTGTCGCCCTCATAGACTGGTATATATCCGGCATTAAGGCAACTGCCCTCCCTTATATCATCAAAGAATTCAATATGACCCCGGCGCAGTTCTCCTGGACTGAATCCCTCTTCCTCATCCCCACTTTCCTTGTATTCTTTCTCAACGGGCTGAATGACATCATCGGTAGAAAACTATCCATTTTAATTTTAATGCTGCTCATGGGGATTTCGTGCATTTGTATAGTGTATTTCACCCCCTCGTTCTTAATGTTCATGACGTTTTACGCGGTTGCCATGCTTACAACTGTGTCAAATATGTGGGCCATTCCCATCGGCGAGGAGGCACGGGCTGCCAACCGCGGCAAGATGGTCGCGCTGGTATTTACTCTCGGCATGATTCCCCTGAGTGCACTCTTACCATCGCTTCTCATCGATAAGCTTGGATTGGACTGGAGATGGCTGTACGGCGTCGTGTTCTTCATGATGATGGTTGGGATCATATTGTGGCTTTTCATGAAGGAAACGCTCAGGTACGAACAGATCAAGGCCGAGCGTAAGGCCGGCACCCGTAAAGAGCATATCTTCGGTGTGGGGAACATAACAAAGGGCGATGTTAAATACATTGCCATCGGCTCGCTGATGTGGATATGCTGGCTGATCAACTCGTGTCTCACACTCTGGGCAGGTTATTATTTCATGAATATTAAGGGATTAACCCTTCAGCAGTGGACCACCGGTATCCTGCTATGGGCTCTGATAGGCATGCTGGTTGGTGGTGTGGTAGGAGGTTGGGCCTTAGATAAGATCGGCAGGAAATTGACTTTCGTCATCGGGTGCCTTGGTATGACTGTTTGCATGGCGCCGCTGGGTTTCCTCCCGGATTCCATGGTGCGGATTGCTTTTAGCCTCAGCGGATTCTTCATCGCCTTTTCCTATTCGTGGATCGTCGTTTACATCCCGGAGATATTCCCCACCGAGAGAAGAGGCACCTGCCTGGGCTGGACCACGACCATCACCCGCATATCCTATGTACTCGGTCCGATAGTAGCAGCCGTTTTACTAACGCTATCCCCGAAAATGGAGTGGTTCTGGGTAATAACAGGGGCAATTATGATCATACCGGCCGTAAGTCTGATACTGATTAAACCTTATGAGACCAAGAACAAGGAGCTGGAGGAGATAGATTCCAGACTTTAGGCTAAACCCTCGAATTGTTATACCTTTAACCAGTTTACTACAAATACTGATCAGCGCAGCGGCGGATAGATAGTCATATCGCTCACTATCTGCCGTTGTGAAAGGAGAATTATACATGGCTGGTTCAGGCAAATCTCAGATAGTCTGCAACGTTGCCGTAATTGGTGCGGGAACCATGGGGCCGGGCATAGCCCAGGTTTTTGCCCAGGCGGGTTGCCCGGTCACGCTTATCGATGTTGACGGTGCTGTTCTGAAACAGGCCCGGCAGCGCATCAAATCAAGCGTAAATGCTTTCAAAGAAGCCGGGCTTTATGGCGCGCGTAAAGCCACGGCGACACTGGCCAGGGTCAATATAACCAC
>CAIYTC010000162.1 GCA_903929005.1 uncultured Dehalococcoidia bacterium
ACGGTCATCGCCGGCCCATCGGGCACAGGCAAGACAACCCTGCTTCGCCTCATCGCGGGGCTGGAGATACCCGATGATGGCGAAATCTATATAGATGGAGTCTTAGCTAACGGAAAAGGGTGGGCGCTGGCGCCTAACCGGCGTGGGCTTGGCTTTGTATTCCAGACGTCTGCTCTCTGGCCGCATATGACAGTTGAGCAAAATATCATGTTCGGGCTGCATGGCATACCAAAAGACGAGGCATACCACCGCCTCCATGACCTTTTGGAGAGCACTTATCTGACCGGCCTCAACCGCCGCTATCCCCATCAGATTTCCGGTGGCGAAGCCAGGCGTGTTGCCCTGGCCCGTACCCTGGCGCCCCGTCCCAGGAGACTTCTCATGGATGAACCATTGACCAACGTGGATCCGAATTTGAAATTAAAACTGCTGTCTCTTATTAAACAGTCAGTGGTTGATACCGGGGCCTCTTTGATATACGTGACCCACGACGTCGACGAAGCGAAACAGATTTCAGAGCGCGTGCTTACGCTTAAGGATGGCAGCCTTGACCCAACAGCCCCTTTTTAGAGGTTTGGGAAGGGGGTCAGGATTAATGAACTACAGGCATCTTTGGATTTTCCTCATTTTATTGTGTTTCGCTATTTTGATACCGGGATGCTCACCTGCGGAAGTGCCGGATCTGTCACCCGGATGGCAGACTATCCGGCCCCCCGGCGCGGTATTTGCCCTGTCAATTCGGGGTAATACCGTGTGGGCTGGATGCATGGATGGAGTTTACGAACTCGACCGGCAAAGCGGCACAGTTATCAAAAAGCTGGAGTTTAATCCTCCCCTAAGGTATGTTAAGGCCCTGCTGGCAGACCAATCGGGCGTGCTTTTTATCGGACACGTTAACGGCCTTACCCGTTACAACGGCGCTAATTATCAGACCTATACACAGGAGGATGGACTGCCGGATAAACGTGTAAATTCTCTCATGCAGGACCGCGACGGCCGGTTATGGGTTGGCACATGGGGCGGAGCAGGCATACTTGACAGGGGAAAGTGGCATATCCTCAGGGCGGCTGATGGCCTTATAGATGACATGGTAAATGTGATGCTTCAGGATAGCCGGGGAGGAATATGGCTTGGTTCGTATATGACCCCTCGCGGCGGCATCAGTTACCTGAAGGATGGGGTGTGGCAATTATTTTCTACCCTGAATGGTTTGCCGCATAACTACATCACTTCGCTATTTGAGGATAAATCAGGTAACATCTGGGCCGGGACCGGCCTTCTGGAGCGGGGGGGCGCCGTCCGCTTTGTTTTGACGGGAACCGGTGCGGCGATCCTTCAGGTTTTAACGCAGAGCGATGGCCTGGCGGGTGCAAATGTGCGCTCTATCTTGCAGGATAAGGATGGCGCCATGTGGTTCGGCTCAGAATCCGATGGGTTGTCGAGGCTGGAGGAAGGCAAGTGGAGGTTCCTGACCGTGCAAGATGGCCTGTCAAGCCAGGAGGTAACGTGCATGTTGCAGGATATTGATGGCAATCTGTGGCTGGGCACAAAGGATGGGTTGACCCGGTTGAACCCAACTGCTCTAAAGGCCCTGCACGGACTTGCAAGCAGCACTGGAAAGTATTAAGATGAATCCTGAAGCAGGGAAGTTAATGTCCGGAAATAACCTTGATGGGAAATTTGCGTGCGGTGTTATCAAAGTCAGCGCTCCCATGATTAATATTTATCTAAGCTGAAGGAGGCGCACTATGAGTTCACAAGAAAAGGTACCCCCTCGGACCCAGGCAGCGACCCGGCAGGCGGTTGCCCAGGGAGGGGTCCCACAGAAGTTTTTCCCCCTTCTCCTGTATATCGCGTGGGCCACAGTCAAATCTTTTTTTACGAAATTTCCGATGATGCTGATTTGGATGGCGCTTTTGGGCATACTCGGGTGGCTGCTGCACACCATCCTGCTCGCTACCAGCAATGGCCTCGTCGAAACTGGCCCGATTGCACAAATTCTCAATATCAATAATAACGGTATAGCCACGACCATAATCTGGACGGTAGGTTCAGGCCTTTTGTTCAGCCTGATAGGACAGAAGTTCTTCGCGAAAGGGGAAAAACCGCCCAAACAGCCACCCCTTAGCGAGACGTTCCGCGAAGCAGGCGGGCTGGCGCTGCCCGGCATGGTAGCCGTCGCGGGCGTTTCCCTGATTATCGGTATTGCCGCTGGTGGGTGGGGCAGTATAGCGCTGGCCGTCGGCATTGCCGGGACAATGCTTAGCGCGGGTGGCTCAGTTGTGGGTCTGCTGGTCAGTTCGGCATGGTCTTCGACATATGGCCGTCAACAGAATATCAAGGCCAAAAAATTCAGCATGTCTACCGGCAAAGTGGCTATGGTGGGCGGCATTGCTGCGCTAATACTTAGCTTCTTCCTGCCCTGGTGGGGAAAAATTATGTTGGGCCTCGCATTCCTCGTGCTGGCTTTCTACCTGGCCAACGGCCGGAGCAAACCGGCTACGGCGATGTTTCTTGCCATATTACTAACCGCAATTATTGCGGATATAGCGGCACAGCTTTCCAATGTCCTTCCGGTTTCTGCTCATTGCGGCACCCTTGACGAAGCCGGCAATAACTGGATTACGTGGTGGAACTGGAACGGCTCCGCACAGGTAAGAAATGCAGGGGTGGCTCCGGGTATAGGCGCAGCGATAGCTGCACCCCTTGCTGGAGCAATGCAACTGACTGGCAACATATTGCAACAACTTCCTGGAGTACCAGGAGGTGGTGGTGGTGGAGCAGGTGGAGGTGGAGGAGGTGGAGGAGGTGGTGGTGGTGGAGGTGGTGGAGGAGGTGGTGGTGGTGGAGGTGGTGGTGGTGGAGCAGGTGGAGGTGGAGCAGGTGGTGGTGAACAGATGGTGGATGAGGATGGTAACCCGATGCTAAACTGGGAACCGGATAAATATGCCGATGGCGAAAAAGGGAAAGTGTGGTATTATGACAAGTGGGTAACCCCTGACCAGGCAAGGCAAGAAATCTCGGCTAACCTGGCAGACCGAGCGAAATATCGGCAGCAGATTGATGCGACTGCTGCTAAGAATCTCCAGGACTTTCGTGCGGATGCTGACGCACAGCAGGCAAGGGACAGGATAGAAGCCGCAAATACGATTGCTGCGGCAGCAGCCGAACGCCAAAGAATATTAGACCTACAGAGAGCATTAATAAACGTTATGCTTGGCAAAGGTGCTCCTGTACGGGGAGCGGCTGCGGCTGCTCCTGTACGGCCTCAGGTGCGCTCTTTATGGGGAAGACAAAATTATGGGAGCACCCAGACCGATGCCGACTAATGAATTACAGACACAACAAACGGGTTAGCAAATGGCAATAATCTATATGACGGGAGAAATGAAATGAGCCTGACGACTTTTCCTGATATCCCACGTTCTACTCTGGCCCTCTTGCTTGACAGAGTGGGAGAGGCCCTGGGCATTTCACCGCGCCTGGCGATGGGCAAAGCCGGCACGCTTGATCCGCAGCAGATTGCGGAGCTACACGCCGGTGGATTCATCGAGTCGCCGGATAAGCCTGCTATCGCCACGACGCCGCAATTTGTGCGTGTGGCAAGCGTGCTCCTGGACCCGCGCACTAATGTGGCTATGCGCGACTGGGGGCAAGACGGCGCCCGCCAAGCAAATATTCATTTCCCTACAGATATCATGCAGGGCAACGGTGTGGCGCTGACCCGGATTGGAGGTATGTATCGCATCAGCGCTTTTGTTGACAATTCTACAGTGGCCATGATGTTGGGAGAAGCCATTCCCCAACTGGAAGAGCAGGACCTCCAGTTCGATTTTAAGGCCCAGCTTGACAACACCATGGCCGCGATTCTATTTGCGGTTATTGACCTCGCCCGCATCAGGGCCGGCAAGGCGGAGGGTCCGGAGCCGGTGCTCAATATGGTTTTCTCCACCCAGGAAGTTTACAGCTACATGCAAGACCAGTGGAAGCTGACGGATTTTAAAGGCCTCATTACCTGCATAACCACGGCAGGAATAATGCCTGAGGCGCCTTCGCTGACCGGTACGGTCGATGGGCTGCGTGCACTGGTCGAAGCGGGAATCCTGAAGGGAATCAAGGCGGATAGCTATAGGCTTACAAAAGCTATCGAGCCGCTTGTCAGCCTGACTATCGGCCAACTCTCCGGCATGCAGTGGCAGCGCGTCTCCCTGATGGATAGCGGCGAGCAGGTTGTAAGCAGCCGCATGTTCCTCTTTGCGGATGAATCACTCACGCTTTGCCTCGCTCCCACTGCGGAAGGGCAGCTCTTGATTTCCAGGGTCAGTCGCCGGGAAATCACCGGTTTCCTGGCTGAAGAGCTTACAACTACGCTCACGCCCGCGGGCCGGGCAGCAGTAGGCCCACAGGCTGAAGCTGCCCCTGCACCTTCTGTTGCCGCTCAAAAAGCGCCAGTGGCGCCCCCCAGGTCGTCAGGGGTTGCTGCCAAAGCCGCACCGGGTGCGAAGACGCTTTGCGTAGGGTGCGGGGCGGACTTGAGACCCGGCGCTAAATTCTGCAAGAAATGCGGTACGGTAGTAGGCCCAAAGCCAGGTCCGGCCACTGAGACGGCCTGCGCAAATTGCGGCAAACCGATTAAACCAGGCGCCAAATTCTGTGCCGGCTGCGGGACACGCGTCTAAATTTTTGCAGGAGAAGAAAATGAACGACTCTAACAACTTCTGTGATAGCTGCGGTACTCCACTGGCGCCCGATGCCAGCTTTTGCGATTCATGCGGCAGTCCCGTTTCAGCTTCACCACCGCCGGCGGCGCCAGGTCCTTCGTATGCCCCACCTATTCCTCCCCCTCCTCCACCACGGGCAATGCCGGCACCCCCGCCATTAAGAGCGGCAGCTCCGGCCACGGGTAAGGCCAATTGCCCTTCGTGCGGAGCCCCAAACGTTCAGGGAAGTGCGTTCTGCAACAGCTGTGGTGCCCGGACGGCGTCTCCAGCAGGTCAAACAGAGGCCATCGCCCCTGATACATCTACATCCTGGGCATGGTGGCTGCTACCAATCTTCCTTCTTTTTGTGGGGGGGGTTGTCGGCTGGAGAGCAGTTAAGAACAAAAACAAGGGCAAGGCCAGAGGCATTCTCATCCTGGGCATAGTAACGTCTGTAGTCTATACGATATGGTGGTTCACGGCGCAATAAGCGAGCCAATCAAGGTCCTAAGTCTATGCAGTATGCTCTAAGCAGCGACGCATGCACGGATATCGAGGCGTCGCGTGGAATGCCTGTATGGCAAATATACTAACGCGCCTGGCCTATCGTTCCACTTCAACTATCGAGGTCTTTGATTGAAAATCGGGCAACAGTGTCTTGAGCTGCAGTCCCGCCGTCAATTCCAATTTATTCATGACCTCTATAAGGTTCGGAACCGCACACAGGTTGGTGCTCGGCCTCCACCATGAGCAGTTTTCCTCATCGCACATACAATGTTCCTTCTTAATAAACCCGTCAGCTTCGAGCGTCTTGCCATTGAATTTCATCGGGCAATTTAAAAGTCTCTGCTTCGGCATGCTAATTCCTCCTGCATTATATTTAACCAACTACAGCGGTGGTCTTCAATAAACCCAACCACACCACCAAGTATATACAATATTATACACGAGCAAGCAATAAATTTTAAGCCTTAGTGAACAGCTTGTGGCAAAGAAATATCGTCATGACCCAGGCCGATAATGGATAATAATCGCATAATTCCGAATTGAAATTGGAAATCCCCGTGAGAATGTTATATATTTAAGCGGATTTAACGCGGACAACGCATTGAAAATGGAGGCGCTGATATGAGGAATTGCAGGGACGGTTTATTTCGGTGTATCTGGATGGCGCTGCTGGTGGTACTCCTGTTGTTTCCGGCAGTAGCAATAGACCCGCTCGGACTCAATTCACCCGTTGGTATAACGACCCCTGTTTCCGCCGATGACGGCACAGGCTGGAGTGGTACTTGGGATAGTCCTGGTAGCGGGATGGGAAGAGTGACTATTACACAAAGTGGCAACCAATTAGCCTTTGTTTTTGTAAATAACTGGAAAAGCAGGACCGGAGGAACTGTTTCAGGAAATAAATTCACGGCAGTTTGGTCAGGCTTAGACATGGACTATTATACTGACTGGAATTTAACATTAGCGCCCGATGGCCAATCAATAACCGGCACCGTGGATTACCCAAAAGACGCCTTTCAGCCGGGGGATATAACTCTCATTCGCGTTGTCACAGGTACGGGCACCGGAACTACCACAGGAACAGGCTGGAGCGGTACTTGGAATGGGGGGTTTGGGTGGGGAGATGTGACTATAACACAAAGTGGCAACCAGGTAAGCGGTTCTTACACATATCATGATGGCAAGTTCACCGGCACTGTTTCAGGAAATCAACTCACGGCAAAGTGGAATCAAACCTGCTCACCGTGTACCGGTGACTATGAGCTTACATTAGCGCCCGATGGTAAATCAATAACCGGCCGCTGGAGATCGCTTGATAATGGAGTAGGTTCATGGAGGAGCGATGTCACTCTCACCCGTACGGGCACGGTCCCCGGAACTACCACGGCTACTACCACAGGTACTGGAGCAATGCTCACAGCCGAATCGAGGACGGCCACCCCCAACAGCACCGTCCAGGTGCCCATCCGCCTGGATAAGGCCAGCAACATCGGCAGCATGAACTTCATGCTGACGTATAATGCACAGGTGCTCAAGGTGAATAAGGTTGACAGCGGTTCACTGCTCAGCGGCGCGCTTTTCACGCCGAATTTCAAGACACCTCCCCAGGTGAGGTTTGGCCTGGCCACGTCAGGGGGCATAAGCGGCAGCGGTAGCGTGGCCTATATCGAATTCCAGGTCATAGGCGCTGCCGGCAGCAGCAGTCCACTGACGCTCAGCGAGGTGGACACCACGGATACCTCCGGCAAGGCGGTAGCAGTGACCACCCGGAACGGCACGGTAACCGTGGCTTCGGCAGGTGGTGCAGGTGGTACAGGCGGTACAGGTGGTACAGGTGGTACAGGTGGTAAAATAAAGGGTGATTACAACGGGGACGGCAAGGTAACAGAACTGGATGCCCTGGCCGCGCTCAAGATGTCGGTAAAGCTGTTGACGGAAGACCTCATCCTGGATATGGACGGAAACGGCAAGGTGACGGCTGAGGATGCCCGCCTGATACTCAAGAAAGCCGTGGGCAAATAAACGATTATACTTGTAAGGGTGCGCTGAATATATCGCGGAGGTTTTAACATGAAAAATGGCTTTTGGGCAAGAGTAAGGCTTGCGGGGATGGCAATAGTCATTAGTGTGCTGCTGGTACTGCCCCTGGCCGGATGCGGCGGTGCAGGATCAACCACGATTCCTATTAACCTGACCAATGCCAGCGACGTGGGCAGCCTGCACATTGAGCTGGTGTACGATCCGGCTATAATCGAGGTGACGGCTGTCAAGGCGGGCAAGCTGGCGCAGAATGCGGTGGTTGATTCCAACATAAGTGCTCCCGGCCGGGCCATCATCGGCATAGTCAGTTCCAACGGCATAGCCGGGACCGGCGTTGTAGCCAGCGTATCATTCAAGGCCAAGGCCAAGACGGGCGCCAGCGCGCTCACGCTGGAAAATGTGGAGGCCTACAGCGCGGAGAAGCTGCAGGACATAATGACCAGGGTCAGCGCCGGGCAGTACAACGCCCAGAGCAAGAAAGTTGATGCGCCATCCATAACCTTTTAACCCGGCGCCCGACCAACGCCGGCATATACGCGCATAACCCTGCCCGCAAGCAATTCAATTTGCGCCGGCAACTGCGTGCGTGCGTAAGAAACGCGTCCGCATGCAGTTCAGTGTAAAGGAGGAGAAAATGAAAGCAAGGTTACTCTCTATTTTGGCCGGCATAGCCTTGGTCATCAGCCTTTCTACAGGGGCGGTGTCAGCGAGTGACCCCCCGGGAACCGTTACTCTGCAACCCGGTCCAGGTTTAAATGATGGAAGCGATGACGGCAGCACCACAAAAGGAAAGGACACCTGGATTCACAACGGCGGCCCCGCGTACGGCCCGGTCACGGGCGGCAATCCAAGTATTGATCTATGGAACGTCTCGTGCAATCCATCCCGCGGCAGAGGGTTACTACGCTTCTCCATGGACGGGTTACCCACGCAAAACATAGTCAGCGCCAGGGTATACATGTACACTTCGGTATATTTCAATGGTAATGGGTGGCCCTGGCCAGCGGGTGACCAAAAGGTCTCCGTGCGCAAACTTACTTCTGACTGGAATGAAAAAACGCAGGGCTGGGACAACCCACCCAGTTTCGACCCCGCTATCATAGATCCTAAGGTAGTGCATACTGTGGGAAAAGGGCCGCCGGGAAAAGCCCCTTATTCAGAATTTCAGGATTGGTTATCTTTTGATATTACCGACCTGTACAAGGGTTGGGCAAATGGTTCTACACCTAATTATGGAGTAATGTTTTACCTGGACACTTCCGTCTGCCAAAACGGTGACTCGTTCACTATGTATACTTCAGATTATTCAAGTGACGTATCTTTAAGGCCAAAACTCGTGGTAACCGCGGCCCCAGGTAATAATGTCAAGGGGGATGGCAATGCGGGCGGCAAGGTGAAGGGGGATTACAATGGGGACGGCAAGGTGACGGAACTGGATGCCCTGGCCGCGCTCAAGATGTCGGTCAAACAGTTGCCGGAAGACCTGGCACTTGATATGGACGGAAATGGCAGGGTGACGGCTGAGGATGCCCGGCTGATACTCAAGAAAGCCCTGGGTAAATGAAGAGTGATCAGGAGGCGCAGCAATATGTCAACTGAGATGCCGGACGAGGAAATCCGCAGGTTAGCCATCGGGAGGGTAAGGCTCAAGAAGCGTTTGTTCTCTTTTAATTGCATTAGCCAATTAGTGAGTCTATAATATCAATAAATCTTTGGCTTGAAATATTTGGAGGAGGATATTTATGGCTGACTGTTCATATCACCCCGGTAAAGACGCCGTTGGAGCATGCGTAAGCTGTGGTAAAATGGTCTGTGTCGGTTGCCGGCATGAACTCAATGAAAAAGTGTTTTGCCCACCGTGCGCAAACAAGCTTTTCGTGGCCAAGGCTGATGTCCCAACGTATGTTCCGGCAGACCCCGTTGTGCAAAGAGTGGATCCTAAAAAAGCAAGCTCTATGCTCACCTGGGGCATTATTTTGACAGTCACCTTGCTCATCATTGTGGGCATAGTAGTGGCATTGTTTGCAACAGGCGTCCTGGAAATAGTCGAGTAGTCCTTGATGTAATGCGGTAAAATAGCAGACCTCAGCCCCGGCGTCTTCGCCCTGATTACGGAGACGCTGGGGTTTATTGTTTTTTAAGAAACCGCTATAGATGGCCTGTATCTTTCATTTGCTGTAACATTCTATTGTTTTCAACGTATTATCATGGTTAATCAAGTTAAAAAATTAGCTATTTTAGGTTCAACCGGATCTATCGGCCAACAGACGCTGGACATTGTACGCAAGTTCCCGGATAAATTTGCAGTCGTGGGAATTGCCTGCGGTCACAATACTAACCTTTTCATAGAACAGATTAAGGAATTCTCTCCCCGCCTTGTCCATTCAGTTGCCGATATTTCGTTGCCGAACCATATTCAAAGGGCTTCTATGGAGGAAATAGCCTCCCGTCCTGATGTACATACCGTTGTCGTGGCAACTACAGGCAAAGCCGGCCTTAGACCAACGATCGCGGCACTTAAAGCCGGAAAAACCGTAGCTATTGCCAATAAGGAAATACTTGTCATGGCCGGCAAACTGCTGGTCAACCTGGCTTATAAGCACAATGCAACCATATTGCCCATTGACAGCGAGCACTGCGCCATCTGGCAATGCCTTGAGGGAGAGGACGCCCCCGTGTCAAGAATACTGCTCACAGCATCCGGAGGACCATTTATCAACTGGCCGCCGGACAAATTGGCCAAGGTTACAGCTTCGGATGCGCTCAAACATCCCACCTGGAAAATGGGGCCAAAGGTGACGATTGATTCAGCCACCCTTTTTAACAAGGGCCTTGAAGTTATGGAAGCACACTGGATATTTGAAATCCCTTACGAAAGAATTGAGATTCTTATTCATCGGCAAAGCATCGTACATTCCATGGTAGAGTTTCAGGACGGCTCGGTAAAAGCCCAGTTGAGCAATCCCGATATGCACCTGCCGATACAATATGCGCTCTTTTATCCCCAAAGGGTCAGCAATGACAGTATCAGCAGGATCGATTTTAACAAGCCGCAGACGCTGGCATTTGAACCGGTTGTAGACGGTGATTTCCCCTGTCTTCAACTTGCCCTGGAAGCCGCCAGGAAAGGCGGCACCTACCCGGCCGTATTATGCGCGGCTGATGAAGTTGCGGTGGAGCTATTTCTAATAAATAGTATCCGCTTCACAGAAATTGCTACAATTATAGAAAAGACATTGAGCATTCACGATTCAATTATAAACCCCACGCTGGATGAGATCGTTTTATCTGACACATGGGCACGTGAAACAGCCCTCAAAGCAGCAAGGAAGGAAATTTAATGTTAGAGACTATATTGACTATAGTGGTTTTTGTTGCCTTACTCGTCCTTTTGGTTCTCACGCACGAATTCGGGCACCTGGCGGCAGCCAAGCTTTCCAAGGTTAAGGTTGAGGAATTCGGCATCGGGTTTCCACCTAAGATTTGGGGAATAAAGCGCGGCGAGACCATTTACTCGATAAATGCCATACCGCTGGGAGGGTTTACCAGGCTGCTGGGAGAGGAAGATCCCACTGCACCGGGCAGCCTGGCCAGTAAAAGCATAGCAGCGCGCATCTTCGTCCTGAGCGCAGGGTCAATACTGAATATCCTGCTCCCCATCCTGCTCTTCACGATAAGTTTCATGATACCGCATGATATTACCATGGAGAAAGTGCTGATTAAAGATGTTGTCTCCGATTCCCCTGCCCAGGCGGCAGGCGTACAGGCCGGGGACAGGATAATGGAGATAAACGGGCGCCAGATAAAAAACCGGGGCGAACTGCTCTACCAGATCCAACTTAACCTGGGTAACGATATAACCATGGTGCTGCAAAAACCTGATTTAAGTGAAAAAACCATAGCCGTCAAGCCACGCTGGGCGCCGCCTAAAGGACAGGGCGCTACTGGGGTGACACTGACCTCGGCTGATCCGGAGATCGTCAGGGAATCCATGCCATTCTGGCAGGCGGTCCCCACCAGCGTCACTCATAGCTGGGAAATACTGATTCTCTTTAGAAATGAGGTAATAAGCTGGTTCGTCAGGAACACGGCGCCGCAGCTTGCGGGTCCCATAGCGATAGCGCAACTCACGGGAGAAGTCATCAAGGCCGGCATCAGCCCGCTACTTGAGTTTACCGCATTGATCAGCATCAACCTGGGCGTGTTTAACCTGCTGCCCTTCCCCGGCCTGGATGGAGGGCGTCTGATTTTCGTATTGCTGGAATGGGTCAGGCGCGGCAAGAGGATTTCGCCGCAAAAAGAAGGCCTGGTGCATATGATCGGCTTTTTCGCATTAATAGCGCTTATTCTGGTTATAACCTATTTTGATGTTTCCAGGATTATCCGGGGGGAAAGCCTGCTTCCTTGAAAAAACGGCGTATCTCAAAACAACTTCACATCGGCCAGGTCAAGATTGGCGGCGGCGCCCCTATAGCAGTCCAATCGATGACCAAGACCGATACCCGGGATGCTCAAGCAACCATAGCCCAGATAAAAAAGCTTGAGGAGTGCGGTTGCGAGATTGTCAGGGTGGCTATCCCGGACCAGGAAGCCGCCGTGGCATTAGCTAAGATTAAGGAGTCGGTTTCAATACCGGTGGTGGCAGATATCCATTTCGATTACCGCCTGGCCCTGGCAGCTTTAAAAGCAGGGGCCGATGGCCTCAGGTTGAACCCGGGCAATATCCGCGATAAAGAGCAGATCAAGAAGGTCGTAATGGCGGCCAAAGCAAGAGGTATCCCCATGCGCATCGGGGTTAACGCCGGCAGCCTGCCCCCGGGAAAGCCCCGGAGACTATCAACCGCAGAATACATGGTTGAGATAGCCATGCGGCAGGTCAGGCTGCTCGAAGGCTGGGATTATGACTTGATCAAGATAGCCCTGAAAGCGTTTGATGTCCCAACCACTATCGAAGCTTACCGCGGCATCGCCAGGAAAACACGTTATCCGCTGCATATAGGCATTACCGAGGCAGGCTTGCCGCAGACCGGCATAATCAGGAGCGCGGCAGGACTAAGCATCCTGCTTTACGAAGGGATCGGCGACACCATCCGCGTATCGCTGAGCGCTCCCCCGCAGGAAGAAGTCGTTACTGCATTTGAGATATTGAAATCACTTAACCTGCGTGAGCATGGCCCTATCCTGGTGAGCTGCCCCGCATGCGGACGCAGCGAGACCGATATCGTGGAATTGGCCCGGATGGTGAGCAAATATTTGGATAATATAACTAAGCCGGTTAAGGTAGCTGTGATGGGTTGCGTGGTTAACGGTCCGGGAGAGGCGAAGGATGCGGATGTCGGCATCGCCTGCGGGAAAGGGCGCGGCGCGCTCTTCAGGAAAGGCAGGGTAATCCGTACAGTAAACGAACGGGAATTCTTTCAATCGCTCACACAGGAGATCGAAAACCTG
>CAIYTC010000163.1 GCA_903929005.1 uncultured Dehalococcoidia bacterium
GTGCACCTTTAGCCTCTTCACCCATTGGGTTCCTCCAGCCAGACCCCTTGCCGCGAAGCTAAATATAGGGGCCTTTGAAGCTATTTTACCATAGCAATATGACTAAGTCTCAGTTTGACATGGGAACAGGCCAAGTTCGCTTGAATTCTGATGCCGTCCCCGTTTCAGTCAACCCTCGGGAAAGAGAAGGGCTGGTGAGGCTCAGTAAGATCCCCCCAGCCCTTCATTGTCCGTTTTACCATTTTAAGATACCGGTCAAGTCACAGGCATTCATTTTCTGCCCGTTATTATGCTCGATATCCCTGTCGTCAAAGTGTCTATAACATCTTTTAGAAACCAGTAAGTGAGGCAGCAAACGTGATGTAAGCCCAATAAGAGCCCGCAGTATTGTCAAGCGGAGCTGCCTCTATCTTCTGCGCCGCAAGGAAAGGAACGGCATCAACATTAGTACCGGAGCCGGTCCAGACTAGCTCCACATCGGAATTGGTGTAGGCCCATGCTAACCCCTCCAGAGCAGGATTGGCAAGAAGACGCAATGGGTCCGTTAGCGAAACGCCTGCGTCACCTATAACGCCGTTTAACCACATGTAGCCAGCGTCGCCGAGTTCTTGAGCTGTCACCTGCCAAGCATCGGCTCCGTTGCTTCCTTCGGTCACTGTTACTGAGCCATTAGTAGCACTCTTCGCATAGTTCTCTCCCAAGACAAGTGAACCAAAATTAATATTAGATGGCGCTGTGAAAGAAATGCTGGAAACTGTAACGGCGCCTTGCGTTAGCACATCGTCAGCTAACACCGCCATGGGCGCTGCCAGCACGGCTACTAGGGCTAGAAAGATTCCCAGAACTAAAATCTTTTTCATTTTCATTTCTCCTTTTTATTTACTCTCTGTTTTGAGACTTTATCCTTGTTATATTATTCGACAACTCCCTGATCGACCCCCTAATCGGAACTTATCCATCACCTTTAAAGATTCAACGTTCCTATTTGGCAGGGCTTTTGTGCTTTGTCAACAAACCTGAACAATGGTGCTGATGGTGCTGATGCTAAAAACTGTGAAAACCGCTTGCCACTTCATCTTTGTATTTTTCATGGACACCCTTTTCTCTGCTTCTCTCCGTTTTAAAAAGGGGAGGAAAAACTTCAAGATGTAAGTATAATCTGGTGCTTTTGATATTTTCGAGCTTACACAATACCCTTTATTTTGTCAATCCCTAAGACAAGAAAGTGTCAAAGAACTATGGAATAGGTGAAAATTACTTAAGACATATGGCGGCGGTATTTCAAATCGAGATATTTTCGAATTTTCAAAGGCGTAGGGCTGCTGCTTTCACCAAACGCAACTCCGGATCAGATTTATCCGTAAAAATACACTTTGGTGCCCCCAAGTGGCGGAGGTTCGAACGTTGGAACTGTATTAGAATTGCACAATCTGAGACAAAAGTTATATTATAGACATATACTCACTGGTATATAATAATATTGCAGGTAGTGGAAAATAGAGAAGAAGGGTGAAAAAGGGTATGAAATCGAGGAGAGGGTTCAAACTATTATGGCTGGTTGCCATCATAGTAGCATGTGTGGCATTGCTGCTGCCTTCGGCTGCCCCTGCCAAAGTATGTGCTTGAGGTGAATACAAGCTGACGGTCGTCAGCGCTCCTGAGTATGGTGGCAGTTTTACATATGATCCGCCGCTATGTGCCGCTGGTACGTATTCCAGCGGTACTGTGGTTGTATTGACTGCCATACCCTATGCGGGATACCAGTTCGAGAAATGGTCCGGCGATATAGATGCCAATACAGCGGATAACATTTCCATCAGCATTGTGATGGATAGGGCTCGCACCATAA
>CAIYTC010000164.1 GCA_903929005.1 uncultured Dehalococcoidia bacterium
GCTGAAGTAATCCCGCTCAAATACGAATGGGGACAGGCCGTCAACCCCGCTGATGTCAAGAAGGCGCTGCATGAAAACCCCGGCATCAAGGCCGTGCTGGTTACACACAACGAGACGTCAACCGGAACCACCAACCCTCTCAAGGAGATCGCCAAAGTGGTGAAGGACGCCGGCAAGCTGATCCTGGTGGACGCTGTCAGCAGCATGAGCTCGATCGATGTGCCGGTGGATGCCTGGAACCTGGACGTTGTAGTTTCCGGTTCACAGAAAGGCTGGATGGTCCCGCCCGGCCTGGCCTTTGTCAGTATCAGTGAGGAAGGCTGGAAGGCGCAGTCCCAGGCGAAAATGCCCAGGTTCTACTTCGACTACACCCGCGCCAAGAAATTCATTCCCGACGGCCAGACCCCGTGGACCCCGGCGGTGTCGGTGTATTTCGCCCTGGACGTGGCCCTGGACATAATGCTGAAAGAGGGATTGCCCAACATCTTCTCCCGCCATGGGCGGGTTGCGGATAAGGCCAGGCAATGGGTCAGGTCCAAAGGCCTGGAACTGCTCGTGCAAGAGGAGAAATTCGCGTCGAATACCGTAACGGCGGTGAAAGCCCCGGCAGATATGGAAGTGTCCAGGTTCACGGGCACGCTGCGTGATGAATATAAAGTGGTCATCGCCGGCGGACAGGGCGGTATGAAGGGCAAGGTCTTCCGCATCGGGCACCTGGGCTTTGTCAGCGAGCAGGATATGGACGAGGTCCTGGCCGCTATGGATAAGGCGCTGCCGAAGGCAAAAAAATAAAAAACTCCAAATTCCAAACTCCAAACAATAAATAATGGAAGAAAATTAAAAACGTTTAAGAAATTGGAATTTAAAATTTGTTTGGAATTTGGTTATTGGATTTTGTAATTTTCTTTGGGGGTATAAATCATGAAGGTACTTGTAGCTGACCCGTTAGCACCCGAGGGGATGGAAAATCTGAAGGCCATGACCGAGGTGGATGTTAAGCTCGGCCTCAAGCCGGATGAGTTGAAGGCCATAATCGGCAATTACGACGCGCTCATCGTGCGCAGCGAGACGCAGGTCACGGCCGACGTAATCAAATGCGGTACCAGGCTGCAAATAATAGCGCGCGCGGGCGTGGGGTTGGACAATGTGGATATCAATGCCGCTACGCAGCAGGGCATTATGGTGGTCAACGCGCCCACCGGCAACACGGTGGCGGCGGCCGAACACACTATGGCGCTGATGCTGGCTATGGCCCGCAATATCCCGCAGGCGTATTCTACCCTGAAGGCGGGCAAGTGGAACCGCAAGGAATACACCGGCGTGGAACTGCGCAATAAGACGCTGGGCATCATCGGCCTGGGCAACGTGGGCTCCGGCGTGGCAGCTCGCGCCACCGGCTTCGAGATGAGGGTAATCGGCTACGACCCCTTTGCCTCGCAGGAATACGCCCAGTCCCTGGGCGTTGCGCTCATGCCGCTGGAGCAGCTTTATAAGGAGTCTGATTTCATCACGCTGCACCTGCCGCTCACTCCCCAGACTAAAGGCATGATCAATGCTAAAGAGTTCGCCATGATGAAAAAAGGCGTGCGTTTAGTCAACTGCGCGCGCGGCGGCCTGATCGACGATGAAGCGCTGGTCAGGGCTATCGAAGATGGCAAGGTGGCCGGTGCGGCTATCGACGTCTTCGCTGTGGAACCCTGCACGGAGGGCCCGCTCTTTAAAAACGCTAAGATCATTGTTACACCGCACCTGGGCGCTTCCACTAAAGAGGCGCAGACCAACGTCTGCATCGACGTGGTGGACCAGATTATCGACGTCCTCAACGGCAAGCCGGCGCGCTTCGCGGTCAATGTCCCCCAGATACCTCCGGAACTGCTCGAGATACTGAAACCTTACATGGATGTGGCCAGCGTAGTGGGCAAGATGGCCGGCCAGCTTATGGGCGGGCAGCTCAAGGCACTCAAGATAAAGTACTCCGGCGAGATAGCGCAGTATGACACCACGGCGCTTAAGGCCTCGATTTTAAGCGCCTTGCTGGATACGGTCAGCGAGGAGCACATCACGCTGGTCAATGCCGGGGTGATCGCCCAGCAGCGCGGCCTCAAAATTTCCGAGCAGAAGGAGACCGAGGTCGCGAACTATGCCAGCCTGGTATCACTGGAGGTGGTTGCCAGCGGCGGCACGGTCGATGTGGCCGGCACTGTTTTACGAGACGAAACGCATATAGTCAGGATAAACAAGTTCTGGTTGGACATCGTTCCCACGGGCGGCTATTTCTTGCTCTGCTACCATACCGATAAGCCCGGCCTCATCGGCGCGGTGGGCACCATCACGGGTAAAAATAATGTCAATATCAGCGCTATGCAGGTAGCCCGCATCCAGCCCAGGGGCGAGGCGATGATGATTTTATCTATCGACGAACACGCTGATGACGCCATTATCAAGAAGATACTCGAAGTGCCGGATATCACCGGCGTCAAGTTGGTCAAATTGTAATCCCCTTTTATCATTGCGATGGGTTCGTCCCAAAAACGTCTTTGCAAGGAGCCCGCTCCTAAAAATGTCATTGCGAGGAGACCGCCCTAAAAATGTCATTGAGAGGAGCCCACTCCCAAAAATGTCATTGCGAGCGAAGCGAAGCAATCTGCTGACGATGGACAGATTGCCGCGGCCGCTGCGGCGGCCTCGCAATGACGAGCGTAAGGGGACTCGCAATGACAGGGTTTTAATAGGGGCTGCAATGACAGTGTTTGAATAGGCCTCGCAACATGACAAGAGTCGTTGCATTGTATAATTATCCTCATGGACACCAACAGCTTGCTGATGCTGGAATTTCCCCGCGTAAGGGAAAGGCTGGCGAATTACACTTCTTTCCCGGCCGGGCGTGAACTGGCGCTTGGCCTGCAGCCAACTTCAGACGTGGAATGGGTTAAACTTCTGCTCAGGCAGTCGGCTGAAGCCCGGCGGCTGTTATCCGTGAGGCCGGACTTTCATATCGGCGAGGCCTATGATGTGAGCGAGGATGTGACGCGCGCTGAGAAGGGCGTTTCGCTCGACCCCCTGGTACTGCTCAAGGTGCTCAAGACCCTGGCGGCCGCCCGCCTGGTGCGCAACGGGCTGAACAGACTGTGTGATGACCTGCCTGCCCTGTGGGGTATCGCGCAGGACATTACGGTGCTGACGCCAACGGAAACCGAGATAGGCAAATGCCTTTCACCCACCGGCGAGATATTAGACGCGGCCTCCGTGCGCCTGGCGGATGTCAGGGGGAGCATCCGCGATACCCGCCGTCAGTTGCAGGAACGGCTATCAGTTATAGTTAAATCGAAGCGCGGGCAGGAGATGCTGCAGGAACAATTGGTAACCGAGCGCAACGGCCGCTACGTGCTGCCGGTCAGGGTGGAATCGAAGCGTGAACTGAAGGGCATAGTGCATGACGTCTCCAACACCGGGGCCACGGTTTTCATCGAGCCGCTGGAGATCATTGAGTCCGGCAATGATTTGCGCCAGTTCGAGGTGCAGGAAAGGCAGGAGATCGAGCGCATAATTGCCGCATTGAGCGCCCTGGTAGGGGCGGCCGCTGAAGATATCAGGCTCAACATACAGATACTGGCCCGGCTGGACCTGGCGCTGGCCAAAGCCTATTATGCCGAAAAAACCGGGGCTATCGAGCCGGAGATCGTCACGGGGCAGGACGGGCACTTTTTGAGGCTGGTCAGGGCCCGGCACCCTTTGCTCAGGGGGGAGGCCGTACCGCTGAACGTTGAGATCGGGAAAGATTTTTCGGTTTTGATCATCAGCGGACCCAACGCCGGCGGCAAGACGGTGGCGCTCAAGACTATCGGGCTGCTGGTGCTGATGGCTCAGGCCGGCCTGCCCGTGCCCTGCGCCGACGGTACGGTCATGCCGGTTTACGACGAGGTCTTTGCCGATATCGGCGATGAGCAGAGCATCGAGCAGACGCTGTCTACCTTCAGCGCTCACATCAGTAACCTTGCCCGCATCGTGAAGCGGACCACCCCGCACAGCCTGGTGCTGCTGGACGAACTGGGCATCAGCACCGACCCGGGCGAGGGCGCCGCCCTGGCGCAGGCCACGCTGATGTACTTTGTTGAGAAGGGCACCGCCGTGGTGGTGACCACGCATTACACTGAGCTTAAAGCCTTCGCCCACCTCAACCAGGGGCTGCGCAACGCTTCGCTGGATTTCGACCCGTTGAGCCTGATGCCGACCTACCATTTGAGCGTGGGTGTACCGGGCAGCAGCAACGCCCTGAATATAGCTTCACGCTTCGGCCTGCCCGAGGATATCGTCAGCAACGCCCGCAGCATTATGTCGAAGGGTTCGCAGGAGGTCGAGGCCATGCTGCTGGACCTGGCGGCCGAGCGCAAACGGCTGGGGAAGGCGCAGAATTCAATTGAGATTGAGCAGGTCAGGGCGCTGGAACTGTCCGGCAGGCTGGAGAGCGAGCTATCCCGTATCCGTGAAAAGGAAAGGGACATGCTGCGGGAGATACAGGACAACCTCAATAAGGAGATCGCCGGCCTTTACCGCTCCATCCGCCAGGCCGAGAACGAGCTTAAGAAGCAGGCTAACCGTGAGAAGGTGGAGCGCGCCCGCCGGGCGCTGGAAAATATCAGCCAGGCCGCCGATCAGCGCACTAAGGAGCTCGGACAGCGGCTGGCGGCCATACAGGAAGAGGAAATTAGTACAGTTAGGATCGCGGTGGGCGACAGCGTCCGCCTGCGGGATATGGATACAGTAGCTACTGTGTTGGTGGTGGACGAAGGGCAGGGCAGGCTGGAGGCCCAGGTGGGCGACGTAAAATTAACGCTGCGCCTGGAGAATGTCGAGAAGCTGGAAGTGCCCGGCGCGGGCGCTGAAGTTGGGCGGGCGGCTGTGGCGCCGAGGACAATGCGTCCGGCCCCGCTGGAACTGGATTTGCGCGGGCGCCGCGCTGAAATGGTGGAAGCCGAATTGGACATCTACCTCAACGATGCCTTCATGTCGCACCTGCCGGAGGTGCGTATCATACACGGCTACGGGACCGGCGCCGTGCGGGGGGTTGTGCGGGAGGCACTGGCCGTTCATAAGCTGGTCAAGTCATTCCGGCCCGGCGGGCAGGGCGAGGGCGGGGATGGCGTGACGATTGCATTGTTGACATAACGCCCGCCGGGACGGGATGGCAGACCGGCATTTACGCGGTATTCAGCCAGTCTATGGCGAGCACATGTGCGGCCTCGAGAGGCTTGAATTCAGGGTCACCGGTTACCAGGTGGGCATCAAGTATGACGGCCACGGCAGCGGCAAAACAATCTGCGTAGGCGATGGGGTATCTGGCCTTGATATGGGCTGCCGTTACAGTGCAGAGGCGGCCGGCATCAATTATTTTCAGGGGAAGCTCATCAAGCCGCGCTATGACCTCCTGCGCTTTGGCAAGCCCCTTTTCTCGCTCTGCCAGGTAAATTATCTCGCCGTAATTGATAACGCTGATAAAAAGTTCGCATTTAGCTTCTAAGGCAGTCTGAAATAGCTTTTGCACGTGCCCTTTACCCGGTTCGCCTTCCAGGAACGCGATGACGGCGTAGCTGTCAAGCACAAACCGCTGTGGAGACAGGCTATTTGCCCCTGTCACGGTCTTCCCTGCGCGATTTCAACAGGGCCTGCGTGAGGGAGGCACCACCTTTCAGCATGCCCGCTGCCTCTACCAGGGGGTTGCCGGAAACAGGTACGATGGCAACCACCCCGCCGTAATCGATAAAATGTACCCTGTCCCCCCTGTTGAGACGGTAGCGTTCCCTCAGTTCCCGCGGGATTACCACCCAACCTTTGGCCGATAATATTCCGGTATTCATTTTGTTATCCCCTGTATCATTATAAGTATATATTATAATCATGTCAATATATACTTAGGATAAAAAAGTATATACTGTCTTCGAGCGCCCCCAAAAGCGTCGTTGCGAGGAGCGCGTCCCAAAAATGTCGTTGCGAGGAGCCCGTCCCAAAAATGTCGTTGCGAGGAGCCCGCAGGCGACGAAGCAATCTATCCTCTTGCATGACAATAAGATTGCCGCGGCCGCTGCGGCGGCCTCGCAATGACGAGAGGGGAAAATGCTGGCAATGACGAGCAAAAAA
>CAIYTC010000165.1 GCA_903929005.1 uncultured Dehalococcoidia bacterium
CTATCAAACGGAGATTGCTCTTACTGCGAGCAAAGCTCTTTGCCTGCGTGGTGAAAGTACCCAGCGTAATCAGCATGCCAAATTCACCACCTGACACCTTACCATAAAGGGCAGAAACGATAGGATCACCAATGCTGCCATCGGCGCTCTTCACCTGCACTTTAATAATGGGCGGCTCAAACCCCAATTCATCTTTATGAGCAATAATATCGATCCCCCCATCGGGACCTTCCGCTGATAATCGAGTGCGGTATCCCATAGTATTGAGAATATGGCTGATAAATTCAGCGAGCGGATGCCCCTTTAACTCTTGAGCCAATCTCTTCAGGATGAAATCACGCGTGGTCTCCTCAATTTCTTCCGCAACGACCTTAATTGTCTCATCCTGATCAGCAGGCGGGACTTGTATTTTCCCTTTTACCGCCGCAAAAAACTCATCGGCATAGTTCCTCACCTGGAACAGGCTCATCGCAGAGCCGATCTCATAAAGTGCACCCTGTGAGAATTGCGTCCGGGGGACAGCTTTCAGCCACTTGACGGGCCGCAGGTTTGGATAGCTTTGTTCTATGGAAGGGTCATATTTATACTCACCATCAACAACCCCTATATGTACTTGCCTATCACGTTTGGATGGGAACACAATATAGTCCCCGGTTTTCATTTCATAGACAAAGCGATACAACTCGCCGGCATAGGTTATGATGGCTTTAGGCTTGCTATCAGGATAATCAAGGGCAACCTTTTTCTTGAATTCTTCCCGTTCTGCTTTAAGCTTTGATAAATCGCCCACCTTCACCCAGCCGAGAGCTATGAAATTGTGCTTTAGAAATAGACTATCGGCATCGCTTGTCTTACCGGCATGTATGCCCCATATCGTCTTCTCTTGCTCAGCCATGTCATATACCTCCTGTAAAAGCCCGCCCTAGTAGCACAGCAGGCAAGATAGTAATGGTCACCAATTCAGCTGACAGTAATTCATTGAGTTTCTTCGATGCAGAGAAAAGCTTATCCAGTCTTGATATGATCTCACGCTGCTCATCTAATGGTGGCACTGAAGCTTTATATGAGAATAATTGATCCCTATTTAATTTTGGCATCCGTGCCCTGCGCGATTGCTCATCAGCATATTTTGTAAAACTATCTGAAATTAACATCCAAGCTGCAAATTGAGGCTCCATGATAGTGCGGTCAAATCGTATTGGATACATATCAGCGCTACACACTCCTCTGTAATCAACAATTGTGACTTTTCGGAGGTATGGACGTAGCTTAGAATACAACACATCTCCTGGCTCAAATAAATACTTCCCACTGATCATTCCGAGTTCTATAGCAGTTTTAAGATAAGTAATACGGCCAGTACCTGACTCTATGTTTTCGCCATTAACATGGGGAAGTTGTCCATACTCGTGGACTCTGGGGTCCACTTGTTTTGCAACGACTTCACAAATATCACCTAGGCGGCATTTTGGCCACGCCCGTGCTGAAGAACTGTCGAAAGCCGCACGCAGATAAGAGTCAGGAAGTGCATTAGATGCCGTCAGTTGTGCTTCAGCGGCGAGGCGGGCTTTTTCTATGGCTACCATTTGTTCATTTAGACCAGAGACAATGCGTTTTTGCTCGTCAAGGGGTGGGAGAGGCATTGTCAATTCAAGTAATTTGTCATTTTTCACAGCGCTTTGCCCAATCCAACGATTGCATAGATTCTGAAAAACTTTATTTTGCCATTGGTGTAATAACCAAGCAGCAAGAAAATTTGGATATAATTGTTTATTTCTTGTTCGAAGACGAGTGAAATGATTGCTATAAACAATTGTCTCAGAATACCCCGTGAAAACTGCACTTTTCCCAACCAGTTCAGTACTGTTGGTGTTGTTGAACACAACGTCCCCAGGCAATAACTGGTATTTCATAACTGAATTTTGCGCGACTGGAACACGTATATACTCACTCAAAATTAGATACCCACGAGTGTTAACATTATTCATGCGCAATTGAATTATGCCCTCAGCATCCCTTTTGCCTTCAGCGAACCCAGGAAGTGCCTCTTCAATCACATCCCGCAACTTCACCAATTGCCATGCATTGGGCAATTGAATTTGTTGCCTCAGACTTGCGTCGGATTTCATCACGCCACGAACACCCTTTCTTTCACTTGCTGCAATACTTCGACTGGCTCACCAAAGGATTTCAAAGCTGCAAGGCCACCGGCTTTAACCACTTCTGGCGTCTGAAAAACATGGGGGTTCTCAAGGCCTTCCGTGCCACCACGGGCGAATTGCCCTGCCAGTGCTTTTACAGTGGCCGCCGTAGGTCCAGGTAAGGATGAAAGCCAGCCGGTATTCTTATAGTTGAAGGCCTCAGCGCGGTCGGATCGCGTGAGCGGGAGCATACCGTAACCCAACTCACCCAACACATCATACAGATCATAGCCTTGCATGTCTTCGAGTTCGCGTATAAGTATAGGAGACCGCCCGCCATCGGGCAGTTTACCCATAAGCTCCCGACGGTCAGAGGGCACAGTCCAGAGCCTGCGGAATTCATCAAGCGTGGGCACTTCCTCAATTAGCCTGGCCGTTAGGCGCTCCTTATATTCTTCCACTGTAACCGGCATGGCCTTGCCGTCAACCTGAGTGACTATATAACGGCCGGCATCCGTGATGCGTACATCAAAACCCTCCACAATAATAGTCGGCTCCGGTGGAGGCGGCTGCTCGCCTTTCGAGGGCTTTTTAGGCGCGGCAAACCTAGTTCTAAATTCTTCACCGAAAAGCCGGGTAGCATCGGTATAATCATATACACGGAACATCAGTTTCCCGGTTGGCGGGTCAATGCGCGTACCTCTCCCTACCATCTGGTAGAAAGCTATGGGCGATCGCACATATTTGAAAAACACAATATTACGCACGCAGGGGACGTCCACTCCGGTGGTCAGAAGTTCGACCGTGGTGGCGATGAAATGATGGCGTGCTCCGCCTCGCAAATCACCAATGTAATCGCTGCCCCCGCTGGCGGCGGTGCACTTGAAAGCGTAGGGTTCCAGCCTTGGCGCATCTATTTTAGTACACCATTCCGCATAAAGATTATTCATAGTGGCAGCTACGTCATCGGCATGCCGATCACGGGCGCAAAATATAATTGTCTTCTGCTCGGGCCCCCCTGTCTCTATAAAATATCTGAATAAATCCTGGCACATGGCAAACACACGATCAGGAAGCAATATTTGGTCCTCATAGGCAGTTTTCTCGTAACGGGCAGGCAGATCATGCACCAGGACGGGCAATCCCGTGTTGGCATCGACGGGATTGCGAGACATGATGTCGTCCGAAGTTATGCCAGTATCATCGAGGTTGACCCGCCCTTTGCGTATCTCACAGGCCGCAAGATAACCATCCTCAATACCCTGCGCCATATCGTATTCATAGACGGGTTCACCGAAATACCGAATATTATCTGCCGTGACCTGAGCATCCACTTGTGATTCTTTGGTTTTTTCGGAAAATATAATTTGCCTGGGAGTAGCTGTTAGTCCAACCTGAACAGCGTCGTTATTGCGCGTCAACACCTGTGACCACTTGCCCCAGGCAGAGCGATGACATTCATCAATAATAACATGGCTGAAGTAATTCTCAGGGTAGTTAGTGGTAAGAAAGCTGGCATCCGCGTCATCAGCATCCACATTCAGTGTTTGATAGGTGGCAATCAATAAGCGGGCGTTTTTCTGGGGATTGCTTCCGGAAACTTCCGCCGCGTTGCTGCCAAATACATTCTGGAAGGCTCCGAGTCCCTGGGTGCGCAACTCATCCCGGTCGCAAACAAAAAGGGCACGCCGTAAAAGGCCTGCGTCTGCAATGCGTTTCAGTAAGTTGACGGCAATAAAGGTCTTACCAGAGCCAGTAGCAAGAGCAAGTAGAGCACGGTTTTCTCCCCCGGCAATTTTTTCCAAGACTGCACGGATGGCTGCGTCCTGATAGTACCGTCGGGCCGCTTCACCGCCAGAATAGCGCATAAGTAGGGGCTTAGCAGCTGGACTATCCAGAGAAAAGCCCATTTTCTTCTCATAGCGGGCACGCAGAACAGCCGGTGACGGGAAAAACTTCATTGACGAAGGCAAAATGGTAAGACCTGTATTGCGATCGAATTCAACAAAGAGGTGTCCATTTGATGAAAAAACGAAGGGAACATTGAGCCGTTTGCAGTTGGCATATAGTTTGGCCTGTTCCAGGCCATGATTGGGCGGGAGGTGTTCTGCTTTGGCCTCAATGAGGGCAACAGCCACAGGCTGAGTATCAGGATTGACTTTAACACGCAGAATATAATCTACGCGGCCTTTTGCGCTTTTGCGAGGCCTTCCCTCGTCAATGAAGATGGAGCCTGCGGTTTCCTCGCGTCGGATTAAATCTTCGGTCCAGCCGCAAGCATGCAGGGCAGGATCGATAAGCTTAGCCCGAGTATCAGCCTCACCAAACATATAATTAATTACGCATATGAAAAAGTTTGTGTGATTACTGACTGCATTATAAACCTGCACAAAATGAAGTGCAATTGCGCAGTATCGAATGATATAACAAGATACTGCAAAAGATAAAAAGACCATTTGTTCAGCGACTGGTAGGATATAGAAGGCGTGGGGGCCTGTACACATCCAAGCAATATCCGGATTCCCTGACCCATTTACTGCTGACCGGCACTTTGAGGCTGGATGTGGTGTTGTGTAATTGTTTTTTTATTTTTGGAAACAATTCAGAGGGAGTAGCATGGACCAGCTTCGAGAAGTGGGGTGGGAGGCGGCTTGGTGGGCCGCCTCCGGGGGTTTGATTTGAAAAACAAAGCCTTATTAGGGCAGGAATTCGATGCGCGGCGCGGGCAAGGCGCGGGCGAGACGGCGGCAGGTGTGTTGTTCTTTTTCCAGGTCGAAGTAGGCGTAGTCGGCGGCGAGGCTGTCCCGGCCTTGCTCGGTGTCGGGGTAGTCCGCCGGATCCGGCTCGGGCAGGGACCAGCAACAGTACGGGCAAGTGTAGGTCATAGCCTGGCTTCGGGTTGCCTTTTTCCTATTTTGCATCAGCCTAACCTCGTTGAAGTGTAGGGTTTTGGTGTTATCAGGACGCCCGGGATGAGTTTGACGCCGGAGTGGTGCCTGGCTTTTATCTTTTTCAGGTCAGGGCTGCACAGGTCACGCGGCACGGCGTCCTCGTCGGTGATTTGATAATCGTAACTCACCAGCACAGAGGTGGCGCTCATGTTGCCCCGGATGGTGCGGCCGGGCGGCCGGGCGACAAGCTCCTCAGGCAGCGGCAAGGGCGATAAAGGGATAGGCTCGAATACTTCGCCGGTCTGGGCGCATTCGGTGGCACGAACGACGTTGGCCTGCATCTGCTGGACCTGCAGGGCATCGGCCGCTTTGTGTTTAGCCTCAAATTCTTCGGCCTGCAGTTTGATAAGCGCGTCGGCCTCGGCTTTCCTTTTCCTGTAATAGGCCAGCACAGCGGAGTCGAGCCTGCCGACGGCCAGCAAGACCCTGCTCTGCTGCGGCTTGTAGCGGTCGTCCACGGCTTTGGCGTTGTCCAGGTGCGGCTGTTTATCCGCTTTGCGGGCGGACTCAAGGGAGTTGGCGATGTTTTTGCCGATACCCAGCAGGTCGGACATGTTCTTGAGCTGGGCGTCGTCCTCGATGATGACGGCCTCGATCACCCAGGGGAAGAACTCGGTTTCGGCGCGTTTGACAAGCGACATCAGGTTCATGACTTAGCCTCCGGCTGCCACTTGCCGCATTCCTGGCACTTGTAGGCGGCGAAGGATTTGCCGTTGTCCTTGCGGGTGCCGGTGACCCATTCGAGGGCATCGCTGCCGCAGGCGCAGCAGGCGCCGGAAAGGGCGGGCGGCTTGGCCGGAGCCTGAGCGGCCGGCCGTGCGGGCTTCGGATTGGGCGCCGCCGGCCTGGGGGCGACGGACGGGACGGAAGCGAAGAGAGCCGGAACAGGCAGGGAAGCCGGTTTAATATCTGCCTGGCCGGTGACGTAGGCGATGACCTGCTCGAGATCGGCGGTGACCTGGGCGAGCGTGTCGCCGAAGATGTTGAAGCGGACAGCCATGTCGTCGACCTTGATTGAGTTTACCTCGATGTGGAAGCGTGAACCGTTGGTGGCCATAGTTGATTTCTCCTTGATATTTAATTTGCCCGTGATAACGCCCACGGGCAGGCGGCGGAACTAAGGCAGGACGGATATAACCTCATGCTGGTGGCGATAATCAGCCAGGCATGAGGCCAGGAACGAAGCCCAAGAAACAAACATGGACTGATTGTTTTTC
>CAIYTC010000166.1 GCA_903929005.1 uncultured Dehalococcoidia bacterium
AGGAGGTGTATTTAGTGGAACTGTCTTCTTGGCGGGATGTCATCCTCATTATCTGGGGACTGGTAGCTACCGTTGCAATGGTGTTCATATCTGTCATTCTGTTCCTGTTTTACCGTAAGACAAGTTCTATGCTTGACTCAACGGATTTAATGGTTAACAAGGTCAGTGAAATTGTGGATTATGTTAATACAGAAGTGGTAAGGCCGGTCAGCCGTTTCGGCGCGATGATCCAGGGGATAATGCAGGGCATTAGCATATTTGGCAGTGTATTTAATAAAAAGGAGGTTCAAGATGAGTAGAGATTCAATGGATGGTTTCTTTGCAGGTTTGATGATGGGAGCGGTAATCGGCGCAGCCTTTGCTTTAATGTATGCGCCTCAGTCAGGTCCTGAAACCAGGCGCCTTGTTAAAGAAAAAGCCCTGGAAGTCAAAGAAAAAGCCGCAAAGGCAGCCAGCAAGATCAAGGAATCTGTCAGTTCCGTTATCAAAGAGGAAGATTAGAAGGCCATGCCTCTCAAAATGGAATAACTATATTCCGGTCGGCTTTCCGACCAAATCCTAAGCATAGCGAATAAAGTTTATAACAATAGGCCATCCTCATGGCTGTGAGGGTGGCCCTGTGTTAACCGTATCTAATATAGCTCAGGTAGTGCTGATGGCGCCGGCTACCATAATTCGCGGACCGGCATGGACACCGATAGCCGGGCCCACCTTGGTGCGGATTATTTTAGCATTGGGGAAAACAGCGACTATTCTTTTGACCAGGTCTTCAAGCTCTTCCGGTGTGGTGGCATCCTCCACTACTACTTCCTCAGGATTGCCGGTCTTTTTCATCAGGTCAACCAGTATGTCTACGGCCTTGGCGCGGCCGCGCGCCTGGGTAACCGGGTGGATCACGCCATCCTTCAGCGTCAATACAGGGTTCAGCTTAAGTATCCCTCCCAGCCACGCCTTGGCCAGGCCAATGCGGCCGCCTTTCCTCAGGTACTCCAGCGTGTCGAAAATCATGTAGACTCGGATCTTGGGCAGGATATCCTTTACCATCTTAGTTATCTCGGCCAGCTTCATGCCTTGCTCAGCCGCCCTGGCTGCTTTAAGTGTGGGCAGCAACAACCCCGCGCAGGTCCACCTGGTGTCGACAACCTCAATTTTGAGGCTGCTATCCACCGTTTGTTTGGCCTGCAGGGCGCTCTCATAGGTGCCGCTGATGCCGGCGGATAGGGTCAGCACCAGTATTTCATCGGTTTCTTTGGCCAGCTTCTGGTAGGCCTCGGCAAATAATCCGGGGGCAGGCTGCGAAGTAGTGGGGTGCACCTTGCTCTCCACCAGCATTTTATAGAACTGGGCGGGGGTAAGGTTCACTCTGTCCTGATAGTTATCGGTGCCGAATAGAATATTAAGCGGCACAGTGGTTATGTCGTACTGTTTTATTATTTCCGCGGGAATGTCGCCGGTGCTGTCGCAGATAATTTTTACCATCCCTGGTTTACCTCCGTACGCAGATATTAAGTTATCCAGTATAGGCCTTAAAATAGTCTGCCTGCAATCCGTAATAGTACTTAATATCGCCGGGCCAACCCCAACTTGACCGGAGCAGCCTGATGAGATACCTTACTGTCAACCTGCCAACCGGCCGCTTTTGAGCAGGCGCACTAATGCAATAAGTTGAAAAATGACCAGAGAGGCTATTGTAATATGGAAAATGGGCCGAAGGAAATTTACGAAAATTCAAAACTTATCATGGCAAGTTATGGATCCCGGGAATTATTTGGCCAATGGATAACCGGTGCGTTTGGCTTCACTGTTTTCTTCTATTATGAAGTAGTCGTCGGTTTGGATGTAATTTTGGCAGCCGCGGCATTCATTATCTACCAGGTATGGAATTCAATAAACGATCCTCTGGCCGGGTACATGATGGAACATGTTTATTTCCCCTGGGAGAAAAAGACAGGCTTCCGCAGGATGCCTTTCATCATGGTGTGCGGCATTTTATGGCTGTTCAGTTATTTGGCTATCTTTTTAGGACCAACCGGATTGGATCCCGCAGTCAATAAATGGGAGATTTTTACCTGGTTTGCGGTTTCTCTTTGCATGTTTGATCTTTTCGGGACATTATTTGATGTAAATGTCGTAAGCTTATATCCTGAAAAATTTCAAGGATCGAATGAAAGAAGGGCAGTCCAGGCATTTGGCACGGTTTTTGGACTTATCGGGCTGGTGCTGGCGGCGATCATTCCCCCCATGTTTATCACTACAGGGGTTGCCCTGACCTACAGGTATGCTGCCCTGGCAACGGTGGCCATCGGTTTATTTTTGTTTTTGTTGATCATTCCCGGCACGTTTGAGAATAAAAAGCTTAGAGAACAATACAAGCGCAGAAGAGAAATGTTTGAAGGAGAAAAAACTGCAGGGTTATTTGCGACGGCTAAAATCGTACTCACAAACAAACGATTCGTGAGTAAAGTTGTGTTCTTCTTCGGTTATCAGGTAGGCGCCGTTATGGCGCAGATGAGCGTGTTTTACATTACAACTTACCTGTTGGATGCGCCGGCCTCCGATATTTCGATCCTCATGGGGACCATGTTGGCAGGCGCGCTGATCTCCGTTCCAATTTGGATGATCATCTCACAAAAAGTGAACAATAACAGGAAAATCAGCCTGGTTTGCGGTTTATTGATGTTTTTCGCGTTTTTACCCATGATCTTTGTAAACAACCTTCTGGGATGGGGACTTGCCCTAATTGCATTTGGGATTGCACTCGGCGGCCAATGGTTCATGGATCCTCCCACTATGGGCGATGTCCTCGATGATGTTGCCGCCAAAACAGGTAAAAGGGATCCCGGCGTTTATTTCGGATACCAGGCCCTTTTTTCTAAATTGGGACAAACAAGCATAGTAGCTACTATCGCAAGTGTACATTATTTAACGGGTTTTGTGGCGGGCGCTCCCAGCCTGGCACAGTTAATGGCTCTGAGCCCAACTCCCCAATTGGCCCTGTTCGGGATCCGCATCCATGCCGCCATTGTTCCAGCCATTATAGTGCTCATAGCCACGCTGCTATTTTGGAAATTCTACGACCTCACGCCGGATAAAGTAGCCGCTAATAAAGTCAAATTGAAAGAATTTGGGATTTGAACGAAATCACGGGATATCCTCACTGGCAAATCGTGCTACAATAGCTACGGTTTGGTCCACATGCCGCCCGGCCTTGTCGGACGAAACCTTAACGTAAGGAGGTGAGTTGCTATGCTTAGCTGGCAGGTCAGGTTGCTCGAATTATATTTCCGTCTGCAGCACGCATTCGCGCCCAGGGCAGGGGAAACTGATGTCCGGAAAGAACGCGCTGAATTAGACTGGCAGGGATCCATGTTCAAGGTGCCCAGGGGGATCCAAATAGTTAAAGAGCTTGCCGATGGCGTCACGGCTGAATGGCTGATCCCTCCCTGCATATCTGCTGATAGGGTGGTCCTCTATTTGCACGGCGGGTCATATGTAGCCGGCTCCATCAATTCCCACCGTTCCCTGGCTGCCAATATCGCTATCGCCTCAAAAGCCCGTGCGCTGGTCATCGATTACAGGCTGGCCCCGGAGCACCCCCATCCGGCAGCGGTCGAGGATGCTACGTCCGTCTACAAATGGTTGATAAACGGCCAGGCCGATCCGCGCCGCCTGGCTGTAGCGGGTGACTCGGCAGGGGGCGGCCTGACCCTGGCTCTCCTGGTTAATCTCAGAGATGGGAACGTACCATTGCCGGCAGCGGGCATTTGTCTTTCACCCTGGACGGACCTGGCGTTTAGCGGCGAATCGTGGAAGGGCAAAGCCGCGGTGGACCTGGTCATTTATGCTTACAAGGAATTGGAATTTGCAGCGATGTATTTGGGAGGGCTCGATGCAAAGACCCCCCTGGCATCCCCGCTCTATGCCGACCTGAAAGGGTTGCCACCGTTGTTGGTCCAGGTGGGGACCGAAGAGGTGCTTCTCTCAGATTCGACGCGTTTGGTCGACCGCGCCAAAGAGGCGGGTGTAAATGCGGTCATCGATGAATGGGAAAAGATGCAGCACGTGTGGCAGTTCGCAGCCAGTTTTATTCCCGAAGGCCGGCGCGCCATTGCCCGCATCGGTGAGTTTATTGACAGGTGGATGTGACCTGATTTCAAAATTCAAAACTGAAATTTGTAGTCACCCTCGCAATACCCTTTTTCGTGCATCCGGCACTTGCCGGGCGGCGGATTGGCCACAAATTTCAGGCCGAGCGATTCGAACCAGCATTCAATGCGGTACATCACACCGCATTCATAGTTGTCTATAACCCCCATCCTTTGCATGCCTTTATAGGCAAAACACTCGTTTTTCTCCCACTCCCAGTGAATCACATTTCCGGAGGGGACACTGAAATGCAACTTACTGAAGATGGAAGCCGGCAGGATTAAATCCATTCCAACACACAAGAAGTCTTTGATATCTTCTATCGACTTAAAATGGTTTTTTGGAATGCCCATAATCTGCGTCAGCCTGTGTACCTCAAACGGGACCATCGACTTTGTAGCGTCTTTATTGAGTTTATTGGCTTTCTCTATGCCATACTCCTTGCAAACGCTGTAGAACCACATCCCGTCATGGGTAAGCCAGCCTTTGCCCAAAAGGTCCCTGATTTCCTCTTTTCCCACTGCATCCAGCGATCTCATTATACGTCCCCGCTTAAATGCCTCAGCAGCCAGGAATCAAAGGCGCAGTTTGAAGTTACCCTCATTATTTCTGCGTCCTGGCTTTGAAACCTGCCACGCTACATTGCCGGTGAGCTTCTTACCACAGGTAGCGGCATGGTTCAGGCCAGCAGCTTTTTCTTAATATCTTCCCTGAGCGTGTTCTTGACTATTTTGCCTACCGGGTTCCTGGGGATGGCCGTTACTATCTCAATGCGTTCAGGGATTTTATACACAGCGATGCCTTTCTCTTCCATGAAGGCCTTGATCTCTTTGAGGTCTATGCTTTCCTCTGCCCTGGGCACCACATAGACGCAAACCTTCTCGCCCAGAATTTCATCGGGCATGGCAACTGCTGCCACATCAAGCACCTTGGGATGGCCGAGCAGCATATTCTCGACCTCCTGGGCGCTGATATTGAATCCACCGCGGATAATGATATCCTTGGTGCGGTCGAAGAACCCGATGCAATCGTTATCCTTGATCTGGAAGAGGTCGCCGGTATTGAAATAACCATCGGCATCGAATGCCTTAGCGGTGAGGTCGGGCCGTTTGAAATAGCCGGGTATCACGTTGGGCCCTTTGTACCAGAGTTCACCCACGCCGCCCAATTCCGTGATATCGTGCCTGGTAAAGGGGTCTACCAATCTCATGTGGATGTTCTTGCCGATGTCAGACATGCTACCCGCCCATTTGGAGCCGGGTTTTCCAAGCTGCGGGAAGTGGTCGATGCGCTGTTCAACGTCAGGGATGTGAAGGGGGCCGGCAACACAGCCCGTGCCTTCATTCTGTCCCCAGATATTGGCAAATTCAATGCCCCAGCGCCTTTTCAGCTCCATCACCGACCAGAGGGCTGGCGGGGCCGCGCCGATGGTGATAGCCTGCAGGCTGCTGAAATCAAATTTATCCACCATGGGGTGCTTGAGCAGGGCATTGACGATCGCCGGCACCAGCAGTGTGTATTGAATTTTTTCGGTCATGATCTGCATGACGAAGGTTGCACCGTCGAAGGGATGGTGCAGGACGAGTTTGCCGCCGTTCATAAGCCAGGGTACAAATACCGTGCCGATGGAGGCCATATTTACCAGCGGCCCGGCTGTGATCAGGCTGTAGCCCGGCTTGATCGGCGCGGTCTCATATTCTAAAGTACACAGGCAGCGCCAGTTATTATGGCTTAACGGGCAGCCTTTGGGCTGCGCCTCGGTCCCGGATGACCAGCATAGGGTGAAAGTGTCATTGGCGTCTACAGTGACCTTGTCCAGCTTGCCCGTGACTTCACCTTTGGCCATCTCCCTGACTTCATTCAGAGTAATTACATGTTTGATGGAAGGGAATCTGGATCTGAGTTTCTCAACCAGTTCTTTGTGTTTAAACCCGGCGAATTCCTCCACGGTGATAAATGCGCGCGCCTCCGTCATCCCTGCAATAAATTCAATTTCAGATTGGCGCCACTGCATGGGCATGGGGGAGATCAGCGCCCCGGCCCGCGTGATAGCAAGGTATAGCATGGCAAGTTCCCAGCAGTTGGGCAATTGCACTATCACGATATCGTCTTTCTTGATACCCCTGGCCATCAGGGCTTCGCCGGTAGCGTCTACTGCCCGGCCGAACTCTTTGAAGGTCAGCCGCTCGGGTTTCAATCCTACCAGCGCTTCCTTGTTGAGCGGGTCGGCAATGCCGAGTTCGTCAGGTGTTTTGGCAACTTGCTCTTTGAAATAGTCAACCAGCGTCTTTTTCCCCCAGATGCCTTTGCCCGTCCATTCAGCAATGCTTTCCTGCGATGCGAAAATCATGGTCACTGCCTCCTGTTACCTAAATCTTCTTTTTTGCTTAGCCTGTTCAACACATGCCTCTGCCGGCCACAGCTAAGCCTGCCACGATTATAGCTTAAATTGAAGAGTAAATAAAACAAGCGGATAGTTTCTGAAGAGCAGGCCTGAGACCGGGTCCCATATCAGTGTTTTCTAACCAGGTAAAGCGATGCGAATGCTATAACAGGCAAGCTTGCAATTACAATGATGATCCAGAATGGAGCGTTGTCACCTGCCACAGCAAAATAGATGGAGTATATTGAAAAACCGCTGAGGGCTATGATGGTGTATATTGCGAGTGCTTTCATTGTATATTCCCTAATTATAGTCTAAATGGGGAGCAGTATATAGTAGTTAACTTGGGACTAAAAACTTTTCTAAAAACGTTGAAAAATATATAATTTTCGAAATCAAAATTGATATTTATGTAAGCACTGGCGTTATGACTTTACAAGTGGGAGGGTATCAGCAAAGCCATGCATGACCTTTTAGGCCTGTTTGCGACAACAGAGGTCTTTGTCTTCGTGTTCATGGAAATCGTCATTAGAATACAACCTATTCAGCGGGTAATATGTCAAAAAGCCGCCTGGGACGACAAGGTCTTTTTCATTCTACTCATGGGTGGATTTTCTATATTTGGTACTTATACCGGCATAGAATTGCCTTCAGGCGCGATCAGCAGCATCAGAGACCTTGGCCCCATGGTTGCCGGGCTGGTGGCCGGACCGCTGGCCGGGTTGGGCGCCGGGCTGATTGGTGGGATACATCGCTATTCACTCGGTGGAATGACTTGCATTCCTTGTGGGCTGGCGACAGTGCTTGCCGGTTTAAGCGGTGGGGTGGTATTTCTTCTCAATAAGCGGAAGTTAATTGGGATCTTCCAGGCTATTTTATTAGCCGTTTTCGTTGAATTTATACATGGCGTACTGACACTTCTGATAGCCCGGCCTTTCGACGAAGCCTTTAAAATTGTCCTGGCGGCTATTCCTGCCATGATGATTGCTAATGCTATGGGCATTGCTATAGGCATCATCGTCCTGGAACGTGTATTAGAAGAAGCTAAAAAACACACCTAAGGCTGCGGATTCCGGGGATCCCGTTTGGCTAATATTAAGCGTTACCCGGGAATAAACATGACTGAGGCAATTGACATAATAAATCTAATCATCGAGGACAGGGAGGTATCAATGCCCGGGGGACTTGATGGTCTCTCCGGCATCTACATTATTCTTTCTGATTAATCTCAGGTTAGGGGCCGGGTTTCATAATATCCAGGCACGGTAAGTAACCTTGTCGATTCGCAGTCTTAGCCTCGCTTAGATTTTTCGGAAAAGTCTGACAGGTGATTGGCTTATGGCCGCTTAAGTGCAACCGGCAACCACGCCGGGGCATAAGCAATACACAGCCCCGTTTACCTAATTTGGTCCTGTAGATAAGCTCCCCGTCCCTTTTATACGGCCGGGTAAATTCTTGGGAGGTGGCCAGGTTAGATAAAATAATTCTCCGGTACTCTTCCGGCAGGACGTCTACTCCATAGCGGCAGCAGTCATCCGCACAATTTATTTCCATGCAGTTGGGAAGGTGAATTTTGTTGCAACGCATGGATGAAATAATAGCATATGTTAATATGCCGGTTGAATTAATTGACAGGAAAGGTGGCCTTATTCAGCTATGCGTTGACCGTCTGGCTGTTAAATGCTTCGATTTCCTTCTTAAAATTCCATTTGATGGGGAAGATGGTACCGGCCGCCTCAACTATGTTTGTATCAAAAGGTGTACGTGTTGATTGGTAAGCCTGGCCAAATTCATGTACTAAAGAGCCGATGATAACCGTGTCCGCAAGGTCTTTGCAGTCGCTGTGTGATATGTGAATGATGCCCCGGGCGGGCAGGGGCAGGATGGTGAACCACCTGGCAGCGTTGCCTCCTTTGTTTTTAAAGTACGCTTTATCAAGGTCGCTCCATTCGTCGATCTCCTGTATGTTCATAATGGTGTTCTGGAGGCCTCTTTTTGCATTGATAGGCAATCTTTGCCATATTTCAAGCGTGATTTTTTTCAAGCGCGTATCGGTGATATTGACAGGGGGCTGCTTGGATTGAAATTCTGAAAGTAAGCTGAGGACCAGTCCCAGCAGTAGCGGGATACAGGCGTAAAATAACCTCACCCCACCCTGTTCGCTTGATATGGCATAGATGGTCCACATCGAGTAAATTGCAAAAGACCAGTAAAAGGTATGTATGCCTATCCTCTCCCTGATAGTAAGCTCACGGGTAGGCACCATCATATATGCCGCCAAGGATGCAAATCCCAGGCACAGGACGCCGATAATTCCGCCTACTGACTGGATGTCCATGTGTCACCTCCGGAAGCTCATTATAACAATATTTTCGCAAGTTTCAATAGGTATTTAGTCATAGTCATAAAGGGTGTACCCGCCTTAATTGCCTGAAAACCAGGTGGTGTACAGGCCCGGCTTACTTGTCAGGAGGACAGGCGATTCTTCATTTGCAAATGATGTGTAGCATTCATAAAATATCCATAGCGTTGAGTTATTTCACAGGAACGGGCGGGAGATTTCAAATCCAACCGGCCTGGCGGCCGTTATAATCAGTGGAGCGGTAAACTATGCTGGTATATGTAGCCCTGGCTACCGGTTGCGCGGCGTTGGGGATATTAATAACCTTTATCCTGCTTATATCTTGCCAATATATTGGCATCGACATTACTGAGAACCTCTGGCTGATTACAATACCTATTATTGTAGCGATTGCCCTGAACATCGGGTTCATCGAGATGTACGACAGGTATAAGGGGAAATGATCACTTGGTTTGGCTTAATCCATCCTGTATAATATGAGGAAATCTATGAGGAAATGTGCATGAAAAATCGTAAAATAATATATATGGCGCTTTCAGTTAGCATAATTCTTGCGCTGCTATCGGCAGGCTGTTCTTTAATAACTGGCCAGGGCATTAGCTACGACCCGGCCAAAAGGTACGCCGCTTTCCTGGTGCCCAATTCAGAGTTCGGCAAAGCCAGCCTGGAAGCTATGAAAAAACAGTGTACAGCCGATAGCCTGGAAATCGGGCCGGTAGAATATTACACCGCGGGAACCAAGGATTTTGAGCCTGCTCTAAAAAAGTTGACGGTCAGCAAGCAGATAACCGTGGTCTGCATCAATTTTTCCTCGATAGTGGATATCAGTAATATAAAGCAGTCCATGGTGAATCTTGATTACACGGGGGCATTCAGGTATACCACGGATCAGGCCAAGCTGGGGCAATAAAAAATACAGCCACAGTGCTGCTTAACCGGTTATGAAAAGAAAGGCTGTCCACCTGTGGACAGCCTTTCTTTGATTGGTTCGCTAAGCTGCTAATTCCTATTCGTTCATTACGTACTGATCTTTCAGGGCTAATACGTATTTTTCCCAAACTGCCTTGAATTTGGCCTCGTCCATGGCCGGCTTGCGTATCATGCTTAAAAGCAGCTTTTCCTGCTCGGGTGTGTTTTCATAGTTGCTATAGACGGCCAGCGCGTACTGCGAGAAGTCCTTGACGATAAAGCTGAAGATTTCATTTACGATGGCAGGGTCAATGTTGTATATCTTCATGTTCTCAAGGATAAGCTGGGCATAAGGGATCATGGTGAACATTTCTCCCACGGCCATCCCATAGTCCACGTTTTTAGCCTGCCCGGGTGTTGGCGGCGCCTTGGCCAGCATCTCCCTGAATATTTCCACCTGCTCCCTGAATAATTTAACATTGGGTATATCTATACCTTCGTAAGCTTTCCTGTAATCGGGGAAGGTTACCTTGCTGAGACCGCCGGCAAATTGCTTGAAGAGGTATGCGTCATTGGAGTTGTTATTTCCTACAGTCACCTCGGGGAATTCATCCTGGTTAAATAAGTAGTTCTTGACGAATTTTATGATCAGCGCCATGTTGACATGCGTGGTGCCCTCCAGCTTGGGCAGCATGCCGATATCGCGGACAGCCATTTCGAAATAGGTGTCCTGCTCGAAGCCCTTGGCGGCTATGATATCGTGGAGAAGCTGCACGACCTTTTCTCCCTGTGTGGTGACCTTCATTTTGACAATCGGGTTGTAGAGGAGGTAGCGGCGGTCGTTATCCGAAGCGGCCTTTAAATAGTCCCCGGCCCTGAGGGCGAAAAGCTTCATGGCTACCAGCCGGGCATAAGCCTCGGTCAACATTTTTTTCACGTGCGGGAAGTCTGTGACAAGCTGGCCGTAAAGCTGCCGGCTGGCCGCATGGTTGATAGCTTCATATAAACAGTGGGTGCAGATGCCGATGGAGGCCCAGCCAAGCTCGAACTTGCCGACGTTGACAGTGTTCAGGGAGGAATCCCAGGCCAGTTGTCCCTTTGACAGGATATCCTTATCTGTGATGGGATAATCGTTGAGCTTGTATTCCGACACATATGCCTGGCGGACGCCGGAGGTGTCGATTTTTTTCACACATTCATACTTGGGATGTTGGGTATCAACGACGAAGAAAACGTATTCACCGCTGCCGTATATCTTGCCGAAGGTGGAAACGAGGGCTGCGACATTGCCATTGCCGATATAATACTTGCTGCCCCGGGCCAGGTATGTACCGTCAGGCTGTGGAAAAAGCATCATCTCGGAGGAGTAAAGGTCCGCCCCGTGCGCCCTTTCCGACAGGCCGAAGGCGAAGATGCCGCCCTCCTTCAGCAGCCTGGCGGTTTTATGCTTGACCTCTTCGTTATTGCCCATCCAGATAGGCGCCAGTCCGAGGATGCTAACCTGCCAGGCATACCAGTAGCAGAGGCCGTAAAACGAGAGGATCTCGTTGTATTCCTCAATCCTCCACATATCCCAGCGTGAATCCGGGTTGCCGTAGCCGGAAGGAGTCAGCAGGGAGGCAAAGGGCTGTTCTTTTTTTAGAAAGTCAAGGAAATCCTGGTACCAGACCGCGGCCTGGTCATCTTCCTTGATCTTCTTGAGCCCTTTTGTTTCAAAGAACTCAATGGTCTTGAGCATAATGTCCTTCGATTGCTGGTCAAGATGCGCCCGGTCATATTTCCTGGGGTTTAATAAAAACATCCTTATCTCCTTACGGTTTTTCTATCCTGCGAAATTTATATTAATGCCTGCGCCTTGTCAAGCGGCGGATGCTGACGCGTCTATGGATTGTTACCTGTGGTTAAGAGAGCGCAGCAAGGCGGTCAGCAGGCTAAGCTGTGGGGCGGTCACTCCCAACGCCAGGGCACGGCGCAGCGGTTCAGCGAAGATGGCCTCGACCTCCATGGCCTTACCTTCCACGAAGTCTATCAGGGTGCTCGGCTTATATGCCCCCATCGTGGAAGTCCTTTTGAACATGCTGTCAACCAGGGCGGCGCGGTCGATGCTAACTTTCTCCTGATGATGGCTAAGGTCCGCATTCCCTGCGGCCATGACCTCCTCCATCAGGTGGCGCGCTGCCTGGTTTAGACCGCTGTTGTCCATAACGCGGTCGGTCGTGATGCCGCCTGCGGCGACGCAGAGGCCGCTGAAAGGTATATTCCAGCATAGTTTTTCCCAGCGTGCCCGCAGCAGGGAAGGCGCGGATATAACCCGGGTTTTACTGCCCGACCAGAGGCTCAAGGCCGCTTCCAGCTCAGCCGGGTCATCCTGGAAATGCCCGATGGTCACCGTGCCGTAAGCCAGGTGGTGGATATGCCCGGGCTCAGCGCGGTTGATGCAGGTAAATGCCAATCCACCGAAGACGCTCCCGGCTCCGAACCAATCAGCAAAATGCTCCTCAAGTCCCAATCCGTTCATCAATACAAGTATGCGGGTGCCCGGCCCGATACAGGGCTTTACCAGCCTGTGAGCGTCACTGATAGAGGTGGCCTTGAGTGCGCAGATGACCCAGTCCACCGGTCCGATTTCACCGCTGCTATTAAAAATACGGGGATGCGGCAAGATGAAATCGCCATCAGGGCTGGTCACATTCAAACCCGTTGCGGTTACAGCGTGGTAATCCCGCCTGACCAGAAAGTGAACATTATGGCCCGCCTCGGCCAGCCGGCCTCCATAATAACTGCCCACGGCCCCGGAACCGATAATAGCTACATTTTGCCGTTGTTGCATAGCATATTTCACCTTTCAGTCTGGCCTGGTTTTGTGCGCATTTAAGTGGACTGATTTTACAGGAGTTTTTACCGTTTAGACAACTCTGCAACGATTCAATTTGGTAAATGAGCGGCTCCATGATAGCATCTATATTTAAGATTGGTAACTCAACCGCAGGACTTTGCCAGTAGATAAAACTGAAAAGGAGAGCCATGAATAAATCAAAGGTAGCCCTGGTAGCGTGCGATAGTTACGATGATGCCAGGGTATATAGTGCGGTCACAAGGGGCCTTGACCTGGTTGGCGGGGTATCGAATTTCATTAAGCACGGTGAAAAAATACTCTTAAAACCAAACGTGCTGTTCGGCAGTGATCCCGCCAAATGCGTAACCACGCATCCCTCTGTTTTTAAAGCGGCAGGGCGGTTACTTCAGGAAGCGGGTGCCCAAGTATCCTGCGGCGATTCAGCGGGCTTCGGATCGTGCGAATCCAATATGCGCAGGGCAGGTTTAAAGAAGGCGGCCGATGAGTTGTCCATACCTTTGGCTGATTTCGATGAAGGCCAAGAGGTTATTCACAAAGCCGCCCTCCTCAATAAAAGGTTTATCATCGCTAATGGTGTGCTGGCGTCCGATGGTATCGTCAGCCTGCCAAAACTGAAGACGCACGGGCTGATGAGGTTTACCGGGGCTATCAAGAACCAGTTCGGGTGTATACCCGGCATCAATAAGGGCCAGTTCCACATTAAGATGCCTGATCCCTACGATTTTGCCGCCATGCTGGTTGACCTGAATACATTTATCAGGCCCCGGCTATATATCATGGACGGCATCATGGCCATGCAGGGCAACGGCCCGCGCAGCGGTAGCCCGCGTAAAATGAATGTGCTGCTGTTTTCCAGCGATCCGGTAGCCCTGGATGCTGTTGCCTGCAGGATTATCGGCCTCAACCCGGAATTCGTCCCGACCTCAAAGCGTGGCGAGGAAGCGGGGTTGGGGACATATCACTATGCTAACATCGAAATTGTCGGGGACGGCGTGGAACAATTTATAGCCGGCGATTTCGAAGTTGTACGCAGGCGGCCGGTATCTTCTTCCGGTGGACGTGTAATGGCGTTTCTCAAGAACCAGACATGTGCAAAGCCCATAATCAATCAGACAAAATGCACGCGTTGCGGCACATGTGCTAAGGTTTGCCCGGTTGAGCCTAAAGCTATTGACTGGGACCCTGATGACAAGGTTAATTTTCCCCGGCACCACTATGACCGCTGCATCCGCTGCTTTTGCTGCCAGGAGCTGTGCCCCGAGGGCGCCATCACTATAAAGAACACGCTATTAGGTGACATAATATTCAGGTAACGAGGCTGAAAAAGGCCACATTTATCAGGCAATATCTGTAGATTAAGTCTGCCCGGCCGTAAATTCATGTTTTACTTAGAAGACAGTTCTTTGCTATGCTTAAAAACGGTGTTTAAGTACCCTCATGAATGATCCCTTTATAAAAGCCGTTACCAGGAATGCGCTGCCGCTGGCGGGGCTGTACTTTATTGCTATATTTTTCGCTTTTATTGCCGTCCTTTGCGGCATTTCGGCGCTGATCTATTTCCAGGCCGCTTCATATATACCCGGCGGCGCGATGCAGGACATAGTAAATGGGATGCTCATCCCGGTTGCCATATCCCTGGCCTTGCTGGTGGCCATTGCCGGTGTAATATCGTGGTTCCTTGGCATGTTAATAGCCAGGCGGTCTCAATCCATGGCACAGTTGCAGCTATTTGCCCAGCTTTTAAATATCTCGCCTGATTCAATTTTTTTACACGATACAGAAGGAAAATGCCTTTATACTAACGAGGCTGCGCTAAAGTTCGGCGATATTACATACGGCACTACTCAAGACGCCTGGCAGTTGAAAAATGCGGTCATGCTATCTGCGCTGGATGGAGTCCGTATTGAAGAAGTGCTGGCAAATGGTGATATGACTTTTGAAGCTGCCCAGATGAGGACTGATGGCTCAACCGGGCTGGTTGAGGTGCACAGCCGTGTGGTACAGATTGGAGCAAGGAATCTGGTTATAAGCTCGGCGCGTGATGTGACTGAGAGAAGGAAGATAGAAGAGGAGTTGCTGCATAGCTCAGAGAAGCTCCATAAGGCCATGGAGGGTACCATACAGTCGATGGCACTGACATCAGAGATGCGTGATCCCTACACGGCCGGGCATCAGAACCGTGTAGCCAGGCTGGCCTGCGCCATAGGGCGCGAGATGGGTTTGCCCGCTGCGCAAATAGAAGGGATACGGGTATCCGGCACACTGCATGATATCGGCAAGATCTATGTGCCGGCGGAGATATTGAGCAAGCCGGGCAAATTGAGGCCGAACGAGATCAACCTGCTTAAGGATCACGCGGACGTGGGCTACGAACTGCTCAGGAATATTGAGTTTCCCTGGCCGGTGGCCGAGATCGTTTATCAGCACCATGAAAGGCTGGACGGCTCGGGTTACCCGCGGGGCTTGAAGGGGGAGGAAATCAGGCTGGAAGCACGTATTATGGGAGTGGCCGATGTGGTAGAGGCCATGGCATCGCACCGCCCCTACCGGCCGGCTTTCAGTATCGAGAAAGCATTACTGGAGATAATTCAGAAGAAGGGTGTGATATACGATTCCCAGGTTGTGGATGCCTGCTTGCGTCTTTTCAACGATAAGCAGTACAAGCTGGAATAAGTGTGTTGTTAAGATAAAAAAGAGGCGGGGCACAGCCTCGCCTCTTTGGCATGTCGAAGTTTAAAAAGCCGTTCAATTGATATTACCCGGTGCTCTGTTAGGCCGCAGCCTGCCCGGCCGTTGCGGAAGAGGTTTATCAGGGTTGGGCCTATCCGGTTTGGGCAAGTCTATATTGGGTTTCTTGTCCCACCAGGTTTTCCATCCAGCATACTGGGCCCGCGTTATTTTGCCATTTTTAAGCAGGTTATCCATGACCTTTGCTGCCATAGCCACTCCGGCCGGTTTGGAGGCTATCCATGCTTTGTACTGGTCGGCCTCGTCCGGCGTGAGCTTGCCTTCTGCGGCCCATTTATCCAATCTCTCATCCAGTCCCTGCTGTCGCGCCTCAGAACCAGCCTGTTTGAAGGCGTCTACCAGCTTTTGTTTATCCATGCCGAGGATCCGGGCAACCCGGTCGATTAGCTTGCCGCCCAATTGCGGCCTATCCAGCTTTTTGCCGTCAGCGGCGTTAACAGCTGCTACTCCGGCCAGCAATACAGCTACTGCGAGTACGGCGGCAAGGATGTAAGTCCATGTCTTCAAAATATGGGCCTCCTTTTTTTATTGCATAATATTTCCGGCAGTCCATTTCACTGGACGGTTAGCTTTAGTATAACAACAGGATGTAAGAATCTGATTGGTATTTTGTAAAATATTTGTAAAAAATTTGGGATTGCCACTGCCATCAAAATAGTCTAAACTCTTGTTATTAAAACCGGGGAGGCCTTTAAGTGGATAAAGCAAGGCAGGAAATACTGGAGCAGGCATTTTCACTAACCAAGAAATACGAGATGGAAAACGGGGATTGTGCCCAGTGCGTTTTAGCCGGGGTCCTGGAGGCGCTGGGAATCGAGAATAACGATGTTTTCCGGGCGGCTACCGGGTTCGCCGATGGTATCGGGTTGACCGGGGATGGCCATTGCGGCGCCCTCTCCGGCGGCGTTATGGCAATAAGCTACTTATTTGGGCGGAAGCGGGAAGAGTTTGCCCGCCGTGGCAAGATGATGAAAGCGCTGCTGCTTTCCCGTGAACTGCAGGGGAGATTTAAACAGAAATACAGCACCTGCCGCTGCCACGACCTGCAGACCAAGTTCTACGGCAGGTTCTTTAACTTGCTTGAACCAGGGGAGATGGAGGCCGCGGTTAAAGCCGGCGTGCTGGAAACTTGCTCCACACTGGCAGGTGAAGTAGCCCGCCTGACGGTAGAACTGATATTCCAACAGCAGGACAAAGACGCCGCTAAAGCGTTGTGATCAACAGCGCGCCGGTTATTTTATAAATCAGCCTCTGGTGAAGTGCCGGAATTCGCTTTCGCCGAGCTGTCAGTAAATAATTTTCCTAAGATAAAAATGATACCGTCACCGGTTTTGTCCAACCCTGTAATCAGATGGCTGCCAGCTTTATCAATGGCCGATATTATAGGGTTGGTGTGATATTTAGCGGTTGGAATTAATTCCGGCATTATCTGTTTATCTATAGTGGCATTGAGGTTGTCGCGGTCAGCTTGCTGGCCTTCTCTGTTATGCAAATCATGGCGGTTCAGGTCAGCTATAAGTGTGTCGCAAAGGGAGGAAAGTTCGCTGCCGAAGCCGGGATGCCGGGCTTCCACGCCGGATATATCGGATTTGAGCTGGTTTAGCGCTCTGAGCAGGTGTTCCAGCTTTGGGGAAGCAAGGTGGCGCCGGCTTGAGGCTGTCTTTTCAGCGCAGGTTGGTGGTTGCTCCGTCATTAACCTTATATTAAGGCGGGTTCAGGTAATTTTCAAGCTTATACCTGCCGGGCAATGGTCGGAGCCCTGCACGTCCTTTAAAATAAATGCGCCCGTCAGTGATTTAAGCAGGTTTTCTGAAACGAAGAAATAGTCCAGCCGCCAGCCAACGTCCTTTTCGCGTGCCTTAAAGCGGTAGCTCCACCATGTATAATATCCCGGGTCCTTAGTGAAGTGACGGAAAGTATCGGTATACCCATGGGCAACCAGTTTGTCCATCCAGGCGCGTTCCTCGGGCAGGAACCCCGATGACTCCCTGTTTTCCCTGGGCCGGGCCAGGTCGGTCTCCTGGTGGGCAACGTTGAAGTCACCGCAGACAATTATATTATCGCCGCGCTCCCGGAGCGCATCTATATGCGCCAGAAATGAATCGTAAAAAGCCAGCTTGAAGGGCAGCCTTTCGGCCATTTTCTCGGCGTTGGCGGCGCCTTCCTTGCGGGCCGTAGCCACCTCCCGTTGAGAATAAGCCTTGGGGAAGTAGACATTGAAGAGCTTGAAGCCCGGGTACTGTGTCATCAGCACACGGCCCTCCATATCGAATTGGGCGATGCCCAGTCCGTTCTGTGCATGCAGGGGCTTTTCGCGGCTGAAAGTGGCCACGCCGCTATAGCCCTTCTTTTCAGCGAAATTCCAGGCAGTATGATAGCCTGGAGGTGGCTCAAGTGCTGCGGGGACCTGGTGCTGCTGCAGCTTGGTTTCCTGGAAACAGATGATATCGGGCGATTCCTTTTTCAGCCACTCGAGGAAGCTCAAGGGCGGCCGGCTGGCCGGCGCCAGGTTAGCCTTGTCGAGCATATTGCGCAGGCTGACCACGTTCCAGGAGATAAGCTTGATTTCCTTGCTCATTTTATTGGTTCCTTGTCATTGCGGGCACCCTCCCAAAAATGTCATTGCGAGGAGCCCGCAGGCGACGAAGCAATCTCATGGCATAATGCCTCCGATGGACAGATTGCCGCGGCCGCTGCGGCGGCCTCGCAATGACAGGTAAAAGGGAGCGCTCAAAAATGTCATTGCGAGAAGCCCTCCCAAAAATGTCATTGCGAGGAGCCCGCA
>CAIYTC010000167.1 GCA_903929005.1 uncultured Dehalococcoidia bacterium
AGATCTCGTCCATGTAGAGCATAGCCCTCAGGCTGGTGGTGCCCGACTGCTGGCGCATCCAGGCCAGCACCTGGTTGAGCAGCAGCGACACGAAGAACATACGCTCGGCATCGCCCAGGTGGGCAATTGAGAAAATAGCATGCTTGGGTTTGCCGGACGGGCTGTGAAGTATCCGGCCGATATCCAGCGCTTCCCCCTCCATCCACGCGCTGAAGCCGGGCGCGGCCAGCAGGTTGTTTATCAGCATAGCCAGCTCAAACCTGTCTTTGGCCGGGTAGAAGGAATCCAGGTCGATGACGCCGATCCTGCTTACCGGTGGCGTTTGTATCTGCTGGATGAGAGCAGGAAGGTCAAGGTCGATGCCCTGTTTCCAGGCGCTGTCCAGGATAGTGGAGATCAAGATATGTTCCTTGCTCTTGATAGGGTCGGCGTCCTTGCCCACCAGTCCCAGCAGGCTGGTCACGGTAGAGTTTATGCGGTCGCGCAACAGTTCGTCGTCCTCCAGCAGCGCGGGCGGCGGCGCGGCAAAGGATTTCAGGATGGAGATGGGGATGCCCGCCGTGCTGCCCGGGGTGTAGATAACGAAGTCGGCCGCCTGCTTGAGCCTGGCGATGCGGTCGCCGCTCTCGCCCCAGGAGGCCAAGCCGGTTTTCCACGTTTCAGCCTGCCTGGCCGCGAAATCCTGCGGGGAAAGGCCCTTCCTGGCGGCGTCTTCCTCGTTAATCCAGGGCGCGAAGTCCTCCGGCCTGAGTTGCGGGAAAGTTAAAAGCATATTGGGCAGGTCGCCCTTGGGGTCGATGATAATGGCCGGTATGCCGTCGATGGCCGCTTCCTCGAGGATGGCGATGCACAGGCCGGTCTTGCCGCTGCCCGTCATACCCACGCAAACGCCGTGCGTGACCATGTCCCGCGAATCGTAAAGAATCAGGTTTTGCCCGGGTTTCTTAGCAGGAAGGTCGTACTCCCTGCCGATATAAAATACGCCGAGTTTTTCAAAATCTTCCATCGGGGCCGCTCCTCCTTGCTATTTATTATTCAGGGCTGCGGGGTGCATTGCCGTCAGTGTCCTCTCGTTCCTGCCTCTGCCTGCGCTGCTCATTTTCCAGGTACTCTATGGCGAATTCGCTGAATTTGATGACCCTGCCGTTACGCACCATGGTCTCAGGCTTATCGATATAGATATTGAACATATCGTCCAGGTCGACGTCCACGCACAGGTCGAGCACCACCTTCTTGCCCCATTCGAAACCTTCGCGGAAAGGGTTCTTATCATGGTATTCCGGCTTGTGTATTTCGCTGAAAAGGATTTTAACTTTTTTCATATTTTTTTCTGTGCTCAATCGGCGGCGTTGTCGCCTCGCAAGATTGCTTCGTCGCTTTACTCCTCGCAATGACATTTTTGTATTCGTAATTGCGGTGAGCCGTAGCCGCGAGCCGAAGGCGTGGCAGGCAGCGAAGCAATCTGACCCTCAGCCTTACTAAATAATAAGACCTTACCATTCAATTGTGCAAGCCGTCCCAAACCTTTAAACCAGCGGGATAGTGGTGCCGGTGGCCGTCGCGATAAGCTTGCCGGCCTGGTTTGTCACTTTAATCTCGGAGATGCATACGCGTTTGCCGCTTTTCAGCACCCTGCATTCTGCTGTGAGTTCGTCCTTTTCAGCGGCGGTGGCGATGAAATGGATATTGAACTGCGCTGCCACGTTGGGGTTGATGACCGAGTTGGTGGCATAGGCGAAGGCCTGGTCGGCCACGGCCGAGATTATGCCGCCAAATATCATGCCGTTGAAGTTGATATACTGCGGCTGCATGGGCATGGTGACCCTGGCAAACCCGGGTGAGAGTTCCTCAAGCTTCATGCCGAGAAATGAGGCTACAGGTTCATTCTTTCCAAGCGCTTTGAGCTTTGCAATTTCGTCCGGCATCTAACTTAATATTCCCTTAATATTTCCTGCATAAAATGACACCGTATGCTATCATAATATACGTTTCTTTTCTAAATGACATATCATTTACCTGCTCATTTTACATGAAGATAAAGCGGTTTAACGCGTTATTGCCCTGCCTGTCAGCGGTGGTCATTGCCGCTATGCTGGCGCCTATCGGCGCGTTGAGCCCGCTGCCCGCCCGGGCCGATGCAGGCATCATGCGTTGGGAGACAGTCACGACCCCCAATTCCGTGCCCAATAAGAACGATATCCTGAATACATATACTAACACTGTGCCGACGGACCCGACCGGCAGTGAAATACGCGACCTGGCCGTGGGCGATGACAGCAAAACGCTGATAGCTGCGGTTACCGTAGACAACAGGACGATTGCCAATACTAATATCCCTGGTCCCTTGGGTGTACTTTACTCTACAGCGGACGGCGGAATATCATGGTCATTGGCGGCTTACAGGCAATTGAAACTCAGTACGGGTTGGCCGGCAGGTGCCCATGTTTACAACGTCGTTATGGCCCCGGATGACCCTAAGATTTGGGCTGTGAGTGTTGGGGATAATATTACCAACGGACCCAGGCAATTGTGGGTAACGCAGGATAAAGGGGCAAGCTGGAACAATGCTAATGTTCCACTATCCTTTGTTGCAAACGAAGCCATCAGCACTATGGATATATCTGTCGATTATGGCAACGGGCGTGACTTTATGTTTGGTACGCGCAGCGGCACAGGCGCTGGCCGGCTATTTATCATGAAGGGGACAGGGTTCGGATCCTGGGCACAGCAGAATTGGCCCGAAGCGTTGATCGATTATTTTGCCGTTAAATTTTCACCCACTTATCCGGGCGATAACTCGGTAGCGCTGGTTTATGCCGATGATAACCAGACCAGCTACAATGTCGGGTTGCGGGATATTAGCGGAAACTCGATTTTATCCTGGGTATTTCCGGGTACGGGTATCGAGGTATCAACAACCGATAACCTGTCCCCTTCATACATCAGCCTGGCCGTGGCCGACCTGAGCCTGCCTTCGGATTTCAGCGGTATGTCAGCGGCTTTGCGGCGGGCTTTCGTGAGCCTTTATTCACCCGTCATGGCGATAACAGAGAACATAACCGGTGTTTTCCGTATTGATAATGATGTACCTGCGGTTCTTTATCGCACGCAGGATACTACCAAGCAGGTCTATAGCATTGCCTTTTTCGGGACCTATGCGTCGGGTAAACTGTTGGCCGGGTTTGCCAATGGTTCGCCCTGTATTGCAATGGTGCCAACCGTATTTATGGATACGCCCTGCACGTGCGCGGGTTCATGTATAATACCATCTTTGAAGCCACCTACCGGGGCTGCCAACCAGGGCAGTTGTGGCAGTGATAACATAAGCATTTGCAGCGATAACTTTACAGGTATTGGCGCCGCCCTTGTTGCCTGGAGTCCCAACGGCTCGCTGGCTTACGCTGCCACGGGATCGGGTATAATCGGCGACAATACCACCTGGTGGGACTCTCCTGTCAGTCCATGGATATCAACCCTCATACCCAATGACGAATCGGCTTTCTCCATTAGCCGCAATAACGGTGATACCTGGAACCAGCTTTCGCTGATAGATACCACCATCGACTGGTTTAACGACGTGGCAGTCTCCGCCGACTGCACTACCCTGTATTTGGCATCGGTACACAGGAATGTGGGAGTAGGGTGCAACCAGTTCGACAGCGTCTGGCGCTCTACCATCAGTCCGGGAGTAGCTGCGCCGCTGCCTGCTTTAACTCCCATGGGCACTTATTGGGAACGGGTATTGGTGCATACTACGTCAGCGTGCTGCCGGATACCTCAGTCTGACCTTCCTATTTTAAGGACGGTACCGTCCTGCACTGACTCTTCGGACGGAGGAGTAGTTGCCTGGGCAGCGCGATTTGAGCCAACATCTTTATCGGGAACAGGCGGGGTGATGGCCTGGTCACCGGACTATGGTGATTACTGGGCAGCGGTCACGCCGCGGTATCCGGTTGAGGATTTCACCTTTGATTCCAGCAGGGTCATCTATGTAGCAGGTATAAACGGCATGGTGCAGAAGCTGGTTTATACCGGCACCGCCTGGTCTACCAATTTGCCCGGCGCTGACAGTGGGGTTATCCCTCATACCCTCACCTCCAGAAATGGCAAGGTACTGGTGGGAGCGAGATTGGGATCTACACTGGAAGGCAAGCCCATTGCTTATTCAGCCGACAGCGGCGCCAACTTCCAGACCTACCGTGACAATATCCCGGTTAAAGGCATGGTACATGCCATATTCGATGTTGATTTTGAGAAAAACCGTTTCATATATGCCGCG
>CAIYTC010000168.1 GCA_903929005.1 uncultured Dehalococcoidia bacterium
AGATGGCAAGTCCTGCGAAATTTAGGAGCTGCTCGGGATAGTCCAGGTAATACTGCCACTTATCGATGATGTGCAGCAGCCTGGCGCCCACTATACCGCCGATCACCGCCCACAGCCCCACATCCCAGACCATATCCTGGGAGAATCCCTTGCGCTTTGCCTCAAGGAGGGAGAATCTGATTACGGTTATCACTGCCAGCACTACCATAACGCCATACCAGCGGATCTCCAACGTGCCGATGCTGAAAATAATAGGGTTCCAGTTTATATCAAACATCATTTAAACCGCCTCGCCGAATATGGCATCCACAAAGGACTTCGGATCGAAGGGAGCTATATCATCCATTTTCTCACCCGTGCCAATGTATTTTATAGGAATCTGCAATTCGTCGCAGATGGCCAGCACTATGCCTCCCTTTGCGGTTCCATCCAATTTTGAAAGCACTATGCCGGTGACCTCGGTAGCCTCGGCAAAGCTGCGTGCCTGCGACAGGCCGTTCTGGCCGGTCGTGGCATCAATCACCAGCAACACTTCCTGGACCGCCTCGTATTTGCCGGCTACTTTCTTGATCTTTTTCAGCTCATCCATCAGGTTGTGCTTGGTCTGCAGTCGCCCCGCAGTATCTATCATAACCGTATCCATCCCGCGGCTGCGTGCGGCCTCCAATGTATCGAATACCACCGCCCCCGGGTCGGCGCCCGGTTGATGCGCCACGACATCTACCCCTACCCTGCTTCCCCATACCTTAAGCTGATCGATAGCGGCAGCCCTGAAAGTATCTGCCGCGCCCAGCAGCACCTTTTTACCATTGCTCTTGTATTCACTGGCAAGCTTGGCAATGCTGGTGGTCTTGCCTGTCCCGTTCACACCCACAAACAAAATCACTTTCATACCGTTAGCGGGAACTGCGCCTGCCGGTTTCGAGGGTATATCCAGCAACCGGGCCATCTCTTCCTTCAAGGCGTTGCGCACCTGGCCGCCCTGTTCCAGTTTCCCGTCTTTAACACGTTTCCTGACCCGGTCCAGCAGCTTCTCCGCGGTCAACATGCCGACATCCGCCAATATCAAGAGTTCCTCAAGTTCATCCCAGGTTGAATCCTCTATATTTGAGCGGTTAAAGAGCGCGGCAATCTTGCCGAATAGCCCTTCGCGGCTGCGTTTGACGCCCTGCTCCGTGAGCTTAAAGACATTAGACATGGTAATTATGCACCGTCATTAGTTGCGAGGAACCACCCAAAAATGTCATTGCGAGGAACCACCTAAAAATGTCATTGCGAGGCGCACCGCGCCGCGGCAATCTTCTACATTGCCGATAGGATTGCTTCGCTTCGCTCGCAATGACGAGTGCAGAAGGCTCCTCAAAGACAAGTGAAAAGGGGCCCTCAATGCCAGGTACATATTATTTGGTTTCGACCATCTTAGCATAGCCCTTGAGAATCTCCGTCTTCAACATCTTGCGCACCATTTCCTTCATCTTGGGATCTTTGATCATCTCCGTCATCTGCTTACCGTACTCCAGGTACCTGGCATCCTGCTGCGGGAAGTCGAACAGGCCGTGCTCCTCATAGTACCTGTAATCGGCCGTGAAGGGGAAGGACAGCCTGGCCCAGATCTGGTCGCGGAAGATCTTGTGCCCGCCCACGCCCAGGAAGGTGCGCGGCAGCATATATATGCTCCGGGCGTTATCAATGCATTTAGCTGCGAACGCTTCGAGCAGCTTATCTATCTGGGCTGAATCGGCGCACTCATCGGTCACCACGCCGGCCAGGTTGCCGCCGCCTATCTGCGGCAAGGCATTGATAATCTCCTGCAGGTTGGCCACCTGGCTGAGCGGGCCGGAAAGAATAAAACCCACCTGCTTGTCCACTGACGTGGGTATATGGCCGTTGAAGAAGCTCCTGTCCCAGAACATCTTCATGCGCGCGGAGAAAAAGCGGTCTACGATCTCACCGGCAAAGATAGTGACATCAGCATCGCGCCCGGCATTGAAATAATCAACAAAGTCGTCCTTGCCCTGGTAAACACAGATGTTGTCAAAGGCGCATTCCATGCAGCCCAGACAGCCGCCGCGCATCTTGACATCACCGGCCCTGACCACCTGGATGTCACCTTTGAAAGACTCGCTGAAGTGCTGAACCATTTTAGCCAGATTTGATTTCCCATCGGTTATATCGGCCAGCACCCTGATTTTCAGCCCCCCGGTATCAACTTTGCCCGCGCCCTTGCCGGGTTCATAGTTAAACTTATTGTGTACAACCGGGGCGAAAAACTTCAGAGTTGGCGCCTTGTTCTCGATAGCCTGGAAAAAGTTGTCCGCCCACTTGAGCAATATGCGGCGCATGTTATCAATCATGATATCGTCCATGTCCGCCGAGAACGGCTCGACGTACTTCATATCCAGGTCGTCGCAGATACCATGCATATAGTTGTGCGCAGTGTTGTCAAAGAAATGCACCGACGTGCTGAGCACCGTGGCATACTTGCCGGCAAAAGCGTCCTGCGCCCCCTTCCCGGTGATCATCTCTATGAAGCGCTTGTATTGCGAGCAAACCAGGAAGATGTACAGCGGGAAAGCCCAGATGACGCCGTCGGATTTCCTCACCTCGTCAATCACTTCATGGAACCTGGCGTCATCTTTCTCCAGCTTGATGATGTCATGCGCAACATTGATCAGCTTCAGCTCATGCTGGGGGAATTTCTTCTGGATGAACTTGATGTACTGAACCGTGATGCTGATTTCGCCCTTGGGACTGCCGTTGAGAACCGCTATTTTCACTGGTCTGGCCTCCTGTAAATAAACATTGGTGGAACCAACACGTGTTGGTTCCACCAATCATAACACAAGGTTATTTTGTACACAAACAAATATTATGGCGTGACCGTTACTGTCACTGGCTGCGTACGAGCGTCTGCCGTCTCGTGTAGGGGCCCTGTTTAACCCGCGTTTCCACGGGCCAACCTGTTGCGCAGTCCCGCTATACCGTAGGACAACAGCAATATCAGTCCGCTGAGCAGGATGATAGTGGCCCCCGAGGCCAGGTTCAGCGCGTAGGATATCCACAGCCCGCCGAAGGTAAATAGCATGCCGAAAACCACCGCCAGCAGCATCATTTTCCTGATATCATGGGTAAATTGCCTGGCCAGCGCGGCCGGGAAGGTCAGCATGGCGATGACCAGGATCATGCCCACTACCCGGATCAGCACTACAACGGTCAGCGCCACCATGCACAGCAAAAGCAGGTACAGACCGTCCACCGGCATGCCCACCACGGTGCCGAACTCCTCATCGAAGGAAAGCAGCAGGAACTCCTTATAGAAGGCGATCACCAGCGCCACGATGATGACATCCAGCGCGGCCATCAGATAGATATCGCTGGCAGGCACAGTGAGTATATTGCCGAAAAGATAACTCATCAGGTCGGGCGCATATCCTGCTGATAAACCGATGAAGATCACACCCAGGGCCATGCCGAGCGCCCACAGTATACCTATGGCAGTATCCTCAGGCAGCTTCGTCCTGCGCGCTACCAGTCCCATGGTCAGCGCGGAGAGCAGGGCAAACAGCATGGCGCCCAGCACAGGGTTGAACTTCAGCAGGTAGCCCAGGCCGATGCCGCCGAAGGAGGCATGCGCTATGCTGCCGCTCATGGATACAATCTTTTTCACCACCACATAAACGCCCACGATGCCGCAGGCCACCGAGGCCAGCAGTCCCGCTACGAGCGCATTGCGCATGAATTCGAACTGGAAGGCATCGAACATGTTTAATGTTCCCTCAGCACGCGGTGCGGCACGTCGCCGTGTGCGATAAGCTGCACCGGGCACTTGTAAGTCGCCTCGAGTATCTCAGGCGTTATCTCCCGGGAGCCGTGGTAGTATAGCTGCACATTGAGGCAGGCTATCTTGTCCACGAAAACCGACACCGCGCCTATATCGTGGGAGACCATGATGATGGCCATCTCCTCTTTTAAATGCTCAAGTAATTCATAGAAATCTGTCTGCATGGCGGAATCAACGCTGGCGGTGGGTTCGTCCAGCAGCAGCAGTTCCGGCCCTGAGACCAGTGCCCGCGCGATAAAGGCGCGCTGCTGCTGACCGCCCGAAAGCTGCCCTATCTGCGCCCCGGCATGGTCCAGCATGCCCACCCGCCCCAGCGCTTTTTCTGCAGCTTCCTTATCGATACGTCCGTAAGGTTTTAGCAGTCCCGCCTTGCCGTAGCGGCCCATTGTCACCACTTCTATTACACTGACCGGGAAGTTATGGTCATAGTTGCTGTACTGCGGAACGTAACCGATCCTGCTGCGGCTTTTATCCGGCGGGTTGCCCAGCACGGTCACCATGCCGCGTTCCGGCGTGATCAGTCCCAATATAACCTTGAGCAGGGTGCTCTTGCCCCCGCCATTGGGACCGATGATGCCCAGGAAATCGTGCTCCGCCACCTTCAGGTTGATGCCCTCCAGGGCAGGCGTCCCGTTATACCTAACCCAGACATCTTCCAGCCTTACGACATCTATGGCAGCCATGGTTATTTAAGCGCCTCCCTGAATGCGGCTGCCACTTTTCGCATATTATCTATGTAATCCCTGCCTTCCGGGTCGATGCTGACCACATTACCGCCTATTTCACGGGCTATAGCTTCCGCGCTGCGCGTATCGAACTGGGGTGAAACGAAGATGACCCTGATATTTTTATCCCTGGCCTCGTTTATCAGCCTGGCCATGTAGGCTGCCTGCGGCTCCTTGCCTTCCTTCTCTATACCGAGCTGCTGCAGGCCGTACTCGCGGGCAAAATAGCCCCAGGCCGGGTGATAGACGATGAAGGTGCGGTTGACCGCTCCCGCCAGCGCCAACTTTATGTCGGAGTCCATGGCGTCCAGTTTCTGCAGGTAGATGTCGCGATTTGCCTCATAGTAGCTCTTATTCACTGTATCCAATTGAACTAACCCCAGGCAAATGTTATTGACCATTATCTTAACGTTTTTAGGTGATGTCCAGGTGTGCGGGTCGATTCCCGGCTCATCCGAGTCCCAGCTTTGCATCAATTCAATACCTTTATTGCAGTCCACAACCGTCATGTCCTTATTTTGCGCTGTCAGCTTGTCTAACCAGGTCAACTCGAATTCGATCGGGGAGCCCACCTTAAAGTACATTTTAGCAGTGCTCAGCTTCGCCATCTGCGCCGGCGTGACCTCGTAAGTATGCGGGTTGGCGCCCGGCGGCACCATCGCCGTTACATCCACCCTGCCGCCGCCCACCGCGCTGACGAATTCCACCTGCGGCAGCACGGTTACCACCGCCCCGATTTTATCATCCGCCATCGGTGCCGCGGGGGCACAGGCAATGGACATCAGGAACAATACTATTATGAGCGCTTTATTAACCGTCATTGCCAGCCTTGTTTTAACACTGTCATGGCGAACCCGAAGGGCGCGGCAATCTCACCGTTGCAGGCGTAAGGCCTTCAGATTGCTTCGTCGCCTGCGGCTCCTCGCAATGACATTTTTGGGTGGTTCCTCGCAACATGCTTGAATTTTCATCCTACTTAAGATCAAGCTCTAGCTTGAAGGCCTTACCCACAACTTCGCCCAATTCCTGGTAAACGTTGGCCGGTGTGGTCCACAATATCGGCCTGATTTTTTTCACGTCAGGGTGGTCGCCGCTGAAGCAGTTGCCTGACACATAGACTTCCTCGATCTTGCCTACCACCAGCATGTGGCTGCCCAGGTCCAGCATATGCTCGATCCTGCATTCCAGGTTAACCGGGCACTGTTCAACCATGGGTGCGGTCTCAACCTTGCCGTAAAATACCTTAAACTTGCAGGCCTTTACCTTGTCTTCTTTGGCCCCGGACTTGATGCCGCAGAAATCCACCTCTTTCACCTGTTCAACCGACGGCACGTTGACCGAGAATGTCATGTTCTCCTGCATGCCTTTAAACGTGTAGCGATGGTGGCGGATGGCCACGGATATCATCGGAGGTTCGCTGCAGGCAATGCCCGACCAGGCAGCCGTCATAAAATTCGGCTTGCCATCCACGTTTGTGCCTATTAAAAAAGCCGGCGTGGGGAAAACCAGCGGCTGAGGTCCCATTTTCACTTTATCCACGTTGTGTCTCCTTTAAATCGTGATAATATGCCCTTATTTCTCCAGCATTTCTTTCATGGGCGTCCAGTAGTAATCTATCCAGCCCTGCTTGATATCCTCGTAAAATTGCACCGGCACGCCCGTCTGGGTGAAGGTCATTTTCGTCTTGCCGCCTTCCTCCTTGAAAATGAACGTGACCTTTGAGAAGTGCCCCTCCGGCCAGTCCTCGTAGCGCCAGGACTGGACGATTTTTTCGTCCGGCGCCAGTTCCAGGTTAACCCCTTCTATATAACTGCCCACTTTGAACTTGCCGCCCACCTTGCGGCTGATCTTCGTTTTGTCCCCTGCGGCCAGCGCCGAGTGCTTCTTAGCGTCCATCAACAGCTCGTAGACCGCATGCGCGCCCGCCTTAAAAGTTACCGTCTGCCGTATGTCTTTGGTTTCCATCCAAACTCCTAAATATCCGTCCGTTTAAGAAATTCTATCACAAATATATGCAGGGGCGGACATTAATATCCGTTCGCAGCGGGGAGGCCAAAGAGGGGTAGTGGAGGTGAGCTTGAAAAAAGACCACATTTGTTGTACATTAGAACATAATAGGTGTTCACTGATGCCCACTTTGAAGTATTTCATCACCTCCAAGGCCAAGCGCAACCTGCTGAAATTCTTCCTGACGGATATCAATGCCAGCTATTACGTCAGGGAGGCTTCGCGCCTGACCGGTGAACCCCTCAACGCCGTGCGCCGCGAGTTTGGCTACCTTGAGAAGGCCGGCCTGCTGCGCTCCTACATGCGTGGAAACCTCAAGTATTACGAGGTCATTAAAAGCTTCCCACTGCTGACCGAATGGCGCAAAATCATCCTCGAAACGGCCGACTTCGTCACTGCGAGCGAAGCGAAGCAATCTGCCGAAAATTCTACTGTCATTGCACCTCCTTCCCCTGTCATTGCACCTCCTTATATCGTCATTGCGAGCGCAGCGAAGCAATCTATTGAACCCGAACAATCCCCTGCACACAAACCCAGTTCCATCCCCACCCTCGCCACTGTCATCGATCACCTGCGCGAAAAGTTCAATGACAGCAGCGCCATAACCCTGGCCCTTATTCACGGCGAGACTGCCAGGTCCGAAAAAATACCCGTGGACGGCATCGAATTGCTTGTTGTCGCTGACATCAAGAAAGACATCCTGCGGGAGATGATAACCGGCCTTGAAGAAACCACCGGAATTGATATCAGCCTCACGCACATGACCCGGAGCAACTTCAATTACCGCAATGCTCAGGGCGACCCTTTCATCCGCCGCATCTGGGGGGAAAAGAAGCTGGTGGTCAAGGGGCGGCATTAATCGTATCGACAATTTATTTAAATGCTATTATAATCTGAATTCATGACAGCTCATAATGATTCAATTCCAAATTGGAAGCACCCCGGGGGCAAACTTAGGGAATTGGGGCCGCAGACATTAAGCGACGCTGAACTTCTCTCCATATTAATTGCCAGTGGTGTTAAGAATAAGTCCGCCGAACAAATAGCCAATGATATTATTGGCCGCTTCGGTTCATTCAAGGGCATGGCAAATCAGCCATTAAGCAAAGTGCTATCTATCAGGGGCCTTGGTGACGTTAAAGCAATACGGATCGCCGCAGCGTTCGAAATTGCCAGGCGAGTTGTCGAAGAGATCTTAAAACGCGATGAGAAAGACTAAGACCGGCTCAGTGCGGATGCCCAGCCCATACGGCGCAGACACATGGAAAACCGAGCGTGCCGCAGTCGGCGTGATCATGCATTACATGCGCCAGATCATCGAGATCAGCCAAATAGACCTTGGTTTGCCCGATGTAGATACTTCGGGCACGGACAGAAAATCACCCGACATAATAATTTATGAATCAAGGCGAAGTAAAAATGTCCTTTGTGTAATCGAAGCAAAGCCCCCCTATTACGATGCTTCAGACCATGATGAAATGTACATACCTGCATGGCAGAAGGCCAATTCCAGAAAAGCCAAATATTTCGCCACTACCAACTTCAGGGATTTGATCTGGTTCAGCACTGAAGCGGCAAATTCCCTGGAGCCTGAGTTACAGCAGATTAAAAACAGAATCCATTTGTCCGAACTTGAAGACCTTGACCGCATTGAAGAATCCCGGTACAAACAGCCGCTGCAAACTCAACTCGAAGTATTCTTGAAAGAACTGTACGAGGTAGCGACCGGGAAGAAGGCCGAGCCCAAATTCCCTGTCGATGAATACCTCATATGGAGAATCCACGATAAAATCCTCAGGTTGTCCAAATACATGACCGGTCTAATTGACGATAGCATACATAAAGATAGCAAGTTCGCTTCACAGCTCGGTAGATGGTTCAACGATCAGGGCTGGGATTTTACCGGGCAATCTTCTGATATAGATAAAACAGCGCGGCAGGCCGCCTATTTGCTCGTCAATAAAATAATCTTTTATGAGGCCCTCCGCGCGAAAAGGCCGGAACAACTTGATCCGCTGCAAATACCTGACGGACTGACCAAAGGATCGCTGCTGCAAGGTACACTGCAGAACTATTTCAACCAGGTTTTGAAAATCGACTATAACACGATTTATACGACCGACTTCATCGACAATATTGCTTTCACCGATACGCTTCAGGCCGTTGAAGTCATCAAAGAAATCCATGATCTTTTGAAAATTCTACGCAAGTATGATTTTACCAGCCTGGGATACGACATCATCGGCAGAATTTTCGAGCGGTTGATACCTGCAGACGAACGGCATGCCCTGGGACAATACTTCACGAATCCCGATGTCGTCGATATCATCAATGGGTTCTGCATCCGGAAAGAAAAGGACAAGGTATTCGATCCGTCATGTGGTGCTGGAACATTCTTAGTCAGGGCTTATCAGCAGAAAAAACTCCTCAATCAATACCTGACACATGAACAAATCCTGAATAGCTTATGGGGAAACGATATAGCCAAGTTTCCTGCACACCTGTCTACCATTAACCTCGCGATAAATGACCTGAGTGTAGATAAAAACTTCCCAAATATTATAAGGGATGATTTCTTTGCTCTATTAGGCACCGATGATGGCCTCGAATTGTCAAAGAAAACAAGGAAAGCTATGCACAGCCGCATGGACGGTAGTCAAACTGATATTCAGTATCCGCGCTATTTCGATTGCATCGTAGGAAATCCGCCTTACACCCGCCAGGAAGAGATGGGCGACATAGCGCCCAAGGA
>CAIYTC010000169.1 GCA_903929005.1 uncultured Dehalococcoidia bacterium
CCAGGGGCAGGGAACCTTCTAATGGCTTTCATAGCGTTACAGTGTTCCCTGCAGCAATTGCATAGCAGGTTGGTGAACTGGTCCGGCCTGTTGGAATAGGTGTGTATCAGGCCTGCTTCTTCCGCTTCGTCGAGTACCCTAAAGCACTCTTCCTTTGTCAGTCGTTTGGTAAAATGCCTCCCAACGCCAAAGCTCGCGGATTCGCCAAAAATCATGCAATTATTCGTGGGTTTATGGCTGGGCTTACCAAGCAGGTTGCCCATATGCCTGCATACACAGGTGCCGGCAGCGATGTATTCAGTATTTTCAATAAGAGCTTTCATTTCGTGGTAGGGTATTATGGTTGATGAATTGCCTTTAATGTCTTTATTGACAGTCAATTTCCTGCCGGCAAAAGTCGCTTCCAGCGGGGGGGTTGACAATACGGCAACGTTGTTCAGTGCTTTATAGTAATTCAATATCAGGCGGGCGGCCTGCTTGTGGTGTTCGTCGACAATACCGCGATGGAGCTGAAATTCGAGGATCCCAGGAACAAATGGCAATGCTTCGTACAGCTTTTTACCAGTTGTTTCCTTAATGTGGATCAGGCCTTTATCTCCCATCGTCTCAAGCGTAGACGCCAATTTTCCCAGGTCGTCAGTCCCCAGGCCAGTTGCAACCTCTTCTAATGAAGCACAGGCTATGGGCATAGAGCAGATTACGGCCGCTTCTTCCGGGGTAAACAAGAATTCCACCAGCGCATAATAAGCATCGCACTTTATGGCAGGCAGGTTCATATTGCGGGCATTTAACGCAGCACCCAGTTGGTCGTAAATTGTTTCTGTCATTGATTTTCTCCTCTTGCTTGACTAAATAAAGGGGAATTGTTAATCTATCAAATGTTCGATATACCAGCGTGAAATCATTTTAGTACAACTTTGTGAAAATGACAACAGCGCAGGCAAAGGCAGCATCAAAGCGGATAGCGGGGTAAATACAGAGATTACAGTGCGGGAGAACATAAATGAAAATATTGATAACGGGATGCAAAGGCGGTATTGGTCTTGACGCCGCCCGGCGTTTGGCTGTTAGGGGGCATACCATCTATGCGACGGTGCACAATGAGAGTTCGATCGAGGGCGTCAAGGCCGCGTTCGGCGAAAATAAGGAGAACGTGACCGTTGAGAGAATAGATATTACTGACGCTGCGGACAGGGAAAAAGCGGCCAAGTGGGATATAGACGTCCTCATAAATAATGCCGCCATCGGGGATTCCGGTCCGCTGGCCGAGATTGAGATTGAGAAGATCAGGCGAGTCCTGGAGGTTAACATTTTCGGCGCACTCGAGCTTACCCGCATATTTATTCCCCGCATGGCTGAAAGGAAAAGCGGCCGGATTATCTTCATCGGCTCTATGGCCGGACTCATGCCCACCCCCTTCCTGGCTCCCTACGGGATGTCCAAGTTTGCCCTTGAGAGCATCGCCTTTTCACTGCGGACCGAGCTGAAACCCTTTGGCATCAAGGTTGTCATGGTTAATCCCGGGGGCTATCACACCGATTTCAACCAGAAGAACATCGGCAAGAAATACGAATGGTTAGACAACAGCGTACTTTACAAGGGGCACATGGATGTTATTAAGAAGTCAGAGGGCATGATCATACGGTCAGAATTGCAGGATACCTCCAGCATAGCCCGGCAGATTGTCAGGGCCGTGGAAGATAAGAGTCCCAGGCGGCGCTATGTGGCGCCCCTATGGCAGTGGTGGCTGATCCCGCTGCTGAGAGAGCTGGCGTAGCTGCTAAAAGATGTGTCGGCGCCTTGCCCCGGGATCAATAATTGGCCTGTTTGATTCAGCGATTAATTCATTTTGATAGCGAAAGCTCCAAGTTGCGCAGACTGTCTGTTGGCAGACTTGACAGACGGATATAAAGTGGTACAATAAATGACTGACCGCCAGTCAGTCATTAATAGATAAGTTAAACCACCGGGTTTCTGGTATCGGCGGGGCCTGGGCATTCAATGTAGCTGCATATGATTTATTTTGAGGAGGTCAGTTAATGAACCTGGCTAACTTGCACGAGGATGGGTTACGGAAATTCGGGGAATACGATGCCTGCTATTTTGAGGGCAAATGGTATACCAATACGGAGTTGA
>CAIYTC010000170.1 GCA_903929005.1 uncultured Dehalococcoidia bacterium
ACTGAAGACTCCGTGCTTATCTCGAGGATGATAGGCTACCTGACTCTGGCGCAGTCCCAGGGTGAGATGGAAAGGCTTTTTATTGAACTTGTCCAGGCGGGCATAGATAAACCAAGGCTCGACGAACTCTTCCCGGGTATACTCGGAGGACTGGATATCGGCCTGGTTAAAAAGATAAGGCTCCAGGAACGCATTGTTTCGCCTGTATCCCTCTGGAATATCGCCGCGCCTGTCATGATGGCATCCAACAACTGGGCCGTATCCGGACGGAAAACAGCCTCAGGCAAGCCGATTCTTGCCAATGACCCTCACCTTGAAGTAAACAGGCTCCCTAATGTCTGGTATGAAATGGTGCTGAAGACAAAAGACCGGTATGCCATGGGCGGGTCTATGCCGGGCGTGCCGGCGGTCCTTGTAGGCAGGAACCCTGATCTTGCCTGGAGCGCCACCTACACGTTTATGGACAGCACGGATTCGTGGATCGAACAATGCAAAAATGGCAGTTGCCTGCGCGAACCGGATAAGTGGCTGAAGTTCAGCGAAAGAGCGGAGACCATAAAGAGGAAAGGTAAAGACACTGTCACGGCGGTCTTTTATGAAAACGACCACGGTGTCCTGGAAGGTAACCCTTTCGAAGAGGGCCACTATATAGCGACGGCCTGGGCGCCTTCCCTATCGGGCGCGGTCACCTATAACAGTTTCGCGAAAATGTGGGATGCCGTGAATGTTAAAGAAGGCATGGATATCCTCGGATACGTGGAGTCAACCTGGAATTTTGTGTTAGCCGATACACAGGGGAATATAGGTTATCAAATGTCGGGACTTATGCCCAAAAGACGGGATGGCATCAGCGGATTTGTACCTCTGCCCGGCTGGGAGGAAAAAAACAACTGGCAGGGTTTTGAAAAACCTCAAGACCTGCCACGATGCTATAACCCGGATAGCGGCTATTTTGTCACATCCAACCAAAACCTTAACGGATTTGGAAAGGTCAGCCCCATCAATGCAGGGATGGGTTCCTACCGCTCGGACCGTATCGGCAGGCTGCTTTCGGAAAATAAAAAAATTACATGTGAGTACATGTATAAAGTGCAACACGATGTGTTTTCCATCCAGGCTGAATCCTTCATGAAGATCCTGGTCCCTCTTCTTCCCGGCGCCGGGGCGGCGCAAAAACTTAAAGAATGGGATTTTAAATATTCCGCAGATTCGGAAGGCGCATATCTCTTCGACCGCTTTTACAGAGAGCTTTACAGGCTGGTTTTCGGGGAAAACGGGTTCGGCAATGAGGCTGCCTGTTATCTTGATAAAAATACGGGGATATTCAACGACTTTTACATAAATTTTGACCGTATACTCCTGTCTGAAGATTCACTCTGGTTTGGCGGCCAGAAAAGAGAGGATCTCTATCTGCAGGCTGCGCAAAATGCCTTAAAAGAGCCTCCGCGTAAATGGGGAGATACGAGGAAATTGGTATTGAAGAACATTCTTTTTAACGGTAAGCTCCCCCGCTTTCTCGGATTTGACCGCGGGCCGGTCACCATCATCGGCAGCCTGGCAACACCCCACCAGGGGCAGATATTCGAAAGCGCCGGACGGCAAACAAGCTTCGCCCCGTCATTCAGACTGGTGACAGACCTTTCTACTGATGACATTTATACCAATATGTGTGGAGGCCCGTCGGACCGCAGGTTTTCAAAATGGTATTGTTCGGACCTGGATAACTGGCTGACGGGCAAATACAAAAAGATAGGGATTGATCCCGGACAGGAAAAAATTTCGTTTTAATAATATATTCGGGGGCCGGCGCCGGGCCCAGGACGGGAGAACCGGCAGCCACGCTAACTATCGGCCGGCGGCCTGGTGGGCGCTCAAGGCCGGGAAGCCGGGGTTGAGTCTTTTATATGTATTAGAAAGCGGATATCTCCGACGCCTTGACGGCAGGGTTTATAATAGGATGGTCAGGCAAATTGCCACCGGTTAAAATAACTTTAAGGGAGGGGCGGTCCATGGAACAACCATACAGGGTTTACGGGTACAGGTGGGTGGTGCTGGCCATCTACATGTACGTTTCGGCGCTGACGCAGCTATACTGGCTGAATTTCGCTGCTATCGAGACCTATATCGAAGATCTCTTAAAGATACCGGCCAGCGACGTGATGTGGTTCACACTGGTTTTCCCCCTGGTACAGGTCATCCTGACCATACCGGCCGGCATGGTCATCGATAAAATCGGCTTTAAATGGGGCGTCGGCATCGGGGCGGTTTTCACCGGCGTCTTTGCGCTGTTGCGCGTTATCGACCCTGCATCGTTCGTGCTGCTGGTCGCGGCGCAGGTGGGCATCTCCATCGGCCAGCCTTTCGTATTGAACGGGATTACCAAGCTGGCCACGGTCTGGTTCTCCCCCAAAGAGGAGGCGACCGCCGTAGGACTCGGCACGCTGGCCCTTTTCCTGGGCATGATGGTGGCGCTGGGATTGACCCCAGTCCTGGTGCAGGACATGGGATTCGGGCCGATGCTCTGGGTCTACGGCATCGCGGGCATCGTTGGCATGCTGGCCTTTATACTGCTGGTCAGGCCGAAACCACTGACACCTGCGCGGGCGCCGGATGAAGACCAGTCCGAGATAAAGTGGGGCGGCCTGGGTGTTATCCTGCGGAACCGCAATTTCGTGATTCTGGGGTTTGTAGCCCTGGTGGCCCTGGGGGCTTTCAACGGGATAGCAACCTGGCTGGAGAAAATACTGCACGAGATGCACGACATCTCCCTGACTGATGCCGGCACTATATCGGCGGTGCTGATTTTGGCCGGCCTGGCAGGCTGTCTGGTCGTCTCGTTGATATCGGATAAAATCGGTAGGAGAAAACCCTTCCTCATAATCGGTTCACTGGTGGGTGCGGCGTGTATAGTTGCATTGATATTCATCCGGGGTTATATGTCGAACATGATCAACGGGATCCTGATGGGTTTTTTCCTTATCTCCATCGCGCCCATCTTGCTGACCATGTCGGCCGAGATAACCGGGCCGCGCTATGCGGGCGTATCGGTGGGGTACCTGCAATTGCTGGGCAACCTGGCTGCCGTGATAATTGTAGCTACCATAGAAGGACTGCATTCATGGACCGGGCAGTTTGTGGCCCCGCTGGTGATGCTGGCTGTGCTGCTATTCGCTTCGTTCCTGTTGTCCCTGTGGATAAAGGACACGCACCCGCAGGGCACGGGCTGATTATTAGGCAGGCGGCCTAATTTTACTTTATAATAACCCGGGTTAATTTCAGTCCGGGTTATTACAAGGAGAAAAACACCATGATCACCGTCAGCGACAGCGCCAAAATAGAACTGAAGAAAATATTGAGTGAAAATGCCCGGGACCCCGATATGCTGCTCAGGCTGACTGCCAATGAAGAAGGCCAGCTCGGCCTTATCCTTGGCCTCGAGCAGCCCGGGGACAACGTTGTGGAGCATGACGGGGCCAGGGTTTTTGCCATAGAAAAGGACCTGGCCGGCAATTTGCCGGGCATTTCGCTCGATGTTGAGGATACACCTGAAGGGCCTA
>CAIYTC010000171.1 GCA_903929005.1 uncultured Dehalococcoidia bacterium
AGGCCGTCATCCCCCACGCGGCGTCGCTGCGTCAGGCTTTCGCCCATTGCGCAAAATTCCTTGCTGCTGCCTCCCGTAGGAGTCAGGGCCGTATCTCAGTCCCCGTCTGGCTGGTTGTCCTCTCAGACCAGCTACTGATCATCGCCTTGGTAGGCCATTACCCTACCAACTAGCTAATCAGACGCAAGCCCCTCCTCAAGCGCAAAAGCTTTGCTGATAAACTAACGCTTACCAGCACATGCGGTATTAGCCTGCCTTTCGGCAAGTTATCCCCCACTTAAGGATAGGTTGCTTACGCGTTACTCAGCCGTTCGCCACTCCCTGACAACTCTTGCGAATAGCCAGGGCGTTCGACTTGCATGCATCAGGCACGCCGCAAACGTTTATCCTGAGCCAGGATCAAACTCTCATATTAGTTTAGTTTAGAACCTTCCTTCCACTATTCAACTGTTAAGGTACATTTAGGAAAACGGAGTACATATTAGCACAGGGAATTGGGTGTGTCAACAAATACCCCGTCCCTGTCTCAAATAAGCCTTGTTTTCAACGTTTTCCATTATAGCAATAAACCTTGACGTTTGCACGCTTACACTGCTACAATGCCCTCTGGCGTCTTTGGAAAATTCTAACGAGAATCGAGGTATTTAGATGCAGCAATTTACCCCTGATAAGATCCGCAATGTCGCCATCCTGTCCCATTCCGGCTCCGGCAAAACCTCCCTGGCTGAAGCCATGCTCTTCGATGCCGGCGCCATCAGCCGCATGGGCAACGTTGCCGACGGCACCACCACATCCGACTACGATCCTGATGAGATCAAACATAAGATCAGCATTAACCTCACCCTGCTTCCCCTGGCCTGGAAGAATACCAAGATAAATATTATCGATACGCCAGGCTACCCTGATTTCGTCGGCGAGGTTAAGTCGGCTTTGCGTGTAAGCGAATCCGCCGTCGTCGTGGTCTGCGCGGCCTCCGGCGTTGAAGTGGGCACCGAGCAGGTATGGAGCTATGCCTCCGAGGCCAAAGTACCTCGCCTGATTTTCATCAATAAGATGGACCGCGAGAATGCCAATTTTTCCAGCACCCTTGATCAAATCCAGGGCAAGCTGAGCGCAAGGTGCCTGCCCATCCAGATACCCATCGGTTCCCAAAAGGATTTCAAGGGAGTGATCGATATTATCGCCAAAAAGGCCTTTGCGGGGGCACCCGTCAAAGAAATCGAACTTCCGGCAGCGATGGCAGCAGATGTAGATAGCGCCAGGGAAAAGCTTATTGAAGCCGTGGTCGAAATAGATGACGAAATAATGACCAGGTACCTCGACGGAGGGGAGATAACCACCGAAGAGATATACAAATGTTTAAAGGCGTCCACCCTGCAGGGCAGCATAATCCCCGTCCTGGCCGGCTCCGGCCTTACCAACAATGGAGCGGTGATGCTGCTTGACGCAATGGTGGATTACCTGCCTTCACCAGTTAGCGCCGGTACTTTCAAAGCAATCAGTGCCGGCGGCCCAGAGGAAGAAGTTAAGCCGGCAGCAGAGTCCCCGCTGGCCGCGCTGGTATTTAAAACTACTACCGACCCACATGTGGGCAAGGTCAGCTTTTTCCGCGTCTACTCAGGCGTTTTATCCAGCAACTCACAGGTTTGGAATGTAAATAAAGCAGCCGTCGAGAGGATCGGGCAAATTTCTATGCCGCGTGGTAAAAACCAGGAAACCGTTAACCAGGTAGTAACGGGGGACATCGGGTTGGTGGTGAAGCTGGCCAATACGGCATCAGGTGACACCCTCGGTGTTAAAGAACATCCTCTTAAGCTCGCTTCTATCCGGTACCTGGCGCCCGTCTTAAGTAAGGCTGTCCACCCCAAATCCAAGGCGGACCTCGATAAGATGAGTTCGGGCCTGGCCAGGATATGTGAGGAGGACCCCAGCCTGAGGTCACAGCGTGAAGCTGATACCGGCGAGCTCACGCTGGGCGGTATGGGCGACACCCACCTGGAGATTGCGGCCAGCAGGCTGCAGCGCAAATTTGCCGTGGAAGTGCTGCTCGAGGTACCCAAAGTCCCCTTCAAGGAGACTATTACCGTCCCGGTCGAGGCTGAATATAAGCACAAAAAGCAGACCGGCGGGCACGGCCAGTACGGTCATGTTCTGATAAGGATGGAACCGTTGCCACCGGGTGGTGGTTTCGAATTCCAGGCCAAGGTAGTAGGCGGCTCCGTACCCAGGAACTTCATACCAGCCGTCGAGAAAGGCATCAAAGAAGCGCGCGTGGAGGGCGTCATTGCCGGGTTCCCGGCCGTTGATATGCGGGTCACCCTCTACGATGGCAGTTTCCACGCGGTCGATTCTTCGGAAATGGCCTTTAAAATCGCTGCCGCCCAGGCTTTTAAGAAAGGGATGGCCGATGCCTCGCCTGTATTGCTTGAGCCTATTATGAATGTGACTGTCACTGTACCGGACTCATTTACAGGAGATATTATCGGCGACCTTAATACCAAGCGCGCCCATGTCAGCGGCATGACCCCCAACCAGGGCTTGAACGTCATCCAGGCGCAGGCGCCTCTGGCTGAAATACTGCGCTATGCCATCGACCTCCGTTCCATGACACAGGGCAGGGGGACTTTTACTGTGGATTTCAGTCATTTCGAACACGTGCCAGGTCCTATCGCCCAAAAGATCGTAGCCCAGCATAAAAGTGCTGCCCACCACGAGTAAACAATCTCAATAAAAGTATCTAAAAAGCCCCCTGCCGGTTTACGGGCAGGGGGCTTTCTTTAATCCTCTTTGTTTCGGTTTACTGTAATAATTCTTTGACTTTAGCCATGAAGGCGGGCAGCACGACTTTCCAGTCGCCGACCACGCCGAAGCGGGCCTCTTTGAAGATGTTGGCCTCAGGATCCTTGTTAATGGCCACTATGCACTTGGAGCCCGCGCAGCCCGACATATGCTGGCTCGAGCCGGAGATACCGACTGCGATGTAGAGTTCAGGCGCTATTATCTTGCCCGTGAGTCCAACCTGGATGGAATCAGGCACCCACTTGTTATCGCAGGGGGGCCTGGATGCGCCCACCGCGCCTTTGAGTATCCTGGCCAGGTCAGCAAGTTCCTTGCTGAAAGGCTCGGGACCGCCCAATCCACGCCCGCCAGCTACTACCGCGGCGGCGTCCTCTATCTTAATGCCGGCCACTTCCTCTTTAACCATCTGCAGAACTTTAGCCTTGATTTTAGAAGCATCCAGCGCCACGGCAAAGGGAACCACGTCACCTTTGCGGCCTGCGTCGGGTGCAAGCGGCGAGCTGGCCTTGGTCCTGACGGTAGCTATCTGTGGCACTGCCTCTGAGGTGAAGATAGCCTTGGCGTTGCCTCCATATACCGCCCGGGTACACTGCATCAGCCTGGTGGCCTGGTCGATGGCCAGTTCGAGGCAGTCCATCACAGCACTTACACCCAACTTGAATGCCAGCCTGGGCGCTAGGTCGCGGCCATTAGCGGTCTGGCCCATGATGATAATCCTGGGCGCGACCTCTGCCACGGCTTTTTCCATGACCTGCATGTAGGTGCTGTTTTCGTAATCTTTGAGCTGCGCATCGTCGGCCACATAGACCTTGTCCGCGCCGGCGGCCACGGCGGCTTTGCCCGCGTCGCCCATCTGAGCACCGATAAGGAAGCAGCTAAGTTGTTCTTTCAGCTCATCAGCCAGACGCCTTCCGGCGCCGAGAATCTCAGCGGTAATCGGGAGCAATTTCCCTTCAGCGACTTCACCGACAACCAGAATACCTTTATTATCAGCCATTGTATCCTCCTATTAATAATCCTGTCTTATGGTTAAATGACCTTGTTCTCGCGCAGTTTCTGGGCGAGCAGGGCGCCGGCCTCTGCCGGTGAATCAGCGCTGATAATGTCGCATTTGCCCTCTTTCACAGGCTGGAACAGCTTGACCACCCTGGTTTTCCTGGCTGCGGCGCCGGCCTTGTCCACGCCAATATCGGCGGGTTTCCACACGATCGGCTGCTTTTTGCTGGCGGCCATGATGCCTTTGAGTGTGGCATAGCGGGCTTCGCCAAGCTCGTTGCTGACGGTGATCAGCGCCGGGTACTGCACCTCGAGCACCTGGAAGCCGTCGGCTACCACCCGCTCGACTTTCACCGTGCCGCCGGACTGCACTTCTACTTTCTTGGCCACGGTAACGCTGGGGATGCCCAGCAGTTCGGCCAGGCCCGAGCCGACCTGTCCATCGTCCCATTCAGATTCCTGCCTGCCGCAGAAAATGAGGTCGAATGGCCCGACTTTCTTGATGGCTGCCGCCAGCGCGGAGGCAACCGCGTAGCTGTCGCCGCCTTCGAAGGCGGGATCCTCCAGCAAAATCAGCTCATCTGCGCCCATGGAGAGCGGCTTCTTGACCACGTCGCGGAGAAGGTTGTTGCCCAGGCTGATGATGGTTACTTTGTTTCCAGCTTTATCAGTGTCCTTGATGCGCAGAGCGGCTTCTACTGCCTGCTCGTCATAAGGATTGATAACCGGCTTGACTTCAGGCGGCTGGACCATCCTGTTGTTGGCAGCATCCAGCTTGAAAGTGGATGGAGCCGCTTCCGGGTCGAGTACCTGTTTACAGCAGACGATCATGTTCATGGTAGCAATTCACCCCTATTTTGATTTTTGGCTAAAGAATTTAACCAATCGGGAATTTTACAATAACCTTATATGGTTGTCAAAAGTCGCTTCGCTTCGATTTTTATGACCCTTTGGATGCCGGCCAGGTCTTTTATCAAAGTGACCCCGCAGCCCGGCAGGCAGCGGCCGATAACCGGTATTATCCCGTCCTCCTGGCCCTGGCCGATTTCGAGGAAAACCGCGCCGTCTGGATTGATTTTACCGGGGACCTGCTCGAGCAGCCTCACGATGACCTCTGTGCCTACCTCACCACCCTGCAGGGCCACTTGCGGCTCATATCCGGCTATTTCAGGCTGAAGCTGCCGCATTCCATCCGCAGAGATGTACGGCAGGTTGGCCGTGATGATATCCACCTTAGCATTTATTTGCTGCAGTAAATCAGATTGGATGGGGATAACCCTGTTTTTGAGCATATGCCTCTCGATGTTTACGGCAGCCACCTCCAGTGCCGCCGCCGAGATATCCGCGGCATATATCAGCGAACCCGGGATATGCACGGCCAGCGCGATGGCGATGGCGCCCGACCCCGTCCCCACATCAACAACGGTTATAGCCTTTTTATTATCCGCAGCATATGAGCGCGTAAATTCGATGGCCGCCTCCACCAATATCTCCGTCTCCGGCCGCGGTATCAGTACCCTGGGATCAACAAAAATATCAAGCCCAAAAAATTCCTTATTCTGAAGAATGTAAGCGGAAGGTTCACGCCTCAGCCTGCGGCCGGCCAGGACTTCCAGCGGCGCAAGCTCTTCCGTGGTTATCAGCCTTTCAGGCTGTGCGAAAACCTCGGATTTGCTCAACTTCAGCGCATGGCAGATCAGCACCATAGCCTCGTCCGCCGCATCCCCTATGCCCGCCTGCTGAAAAATCGAAGTGTATTTGCGCAGCCATTCCCGCGCGGTCACAACCTGCTGTCCTGCAATAGCTGCGACTGCTCCTCGGTGGCCAGCGCGTCGATTATCTTATCCAGGTCCCCGTCTAATATCTTGGGCAGGCCGTGCAGCGAAAGGTTAATGCGGTGGTCGGTCATGCGGTCCTGCGGGAAATTATAGGTGCGTATTTTCTCCGACCTTTCCCCGCTGCCGATTTGCGACCTGCGCTCCTCGGTGACCTCGTCCTGCTGCCTGCGCTGCTCGATGTCATAAAGCCGCGAGCGCAGCACCGCCATGGCCTTGAGCTTGTTGCGCAGTTGTGACCGCTCATCCTGGCAGATGGCCACGATGCCTGTGGGGATATGGGTTATACGCACCGCCGTGCTGAGCTTATTGACATTCTGCCCGCCTGCGCCGCCGCTGCGGAATATATCGATTCTCAGGTCTTCCTGGTTTATATGCACATCTATTTCCTCGGCCTCAGGCAATACAGCTACCGTCGCCGTTGAAGTGTGGATCCTTCCTGAAGCTTCAGTAAAAGGCACACGCTGGACGCGGTGCACACCGCGCTCGTATTTGAGGTGGCCGTAGGCGCCCTTGCCCTTGACCTCGAAGATCACCTCTTTGAACCCGCCCATCTCGTTCTGGTTGCTATCGATAATCTCTATCTGCCAGCCCTTGTTTTGCGCGTAGCGTGAATACATGCGGTATAAATCGGCCGCAAACAACGCCGCCTCATCTCCCCCTGTCCCTGCCCTGATCTCTACAATGGCGTCCTTATCCTCGTTAGCATCCCTGGGCAAAAGGCTGGTTTTCAATGTTTCTTCAAGCTCCTGCTGCGACGCTTTCAGCCCGTTCATTTCCTCCTTTGCCAGGGCCAGCATCTCGGGATCCAGTCCGCCATCCATCATGGCCTGCGTATCCTCTATCGACTTGCAGACCGACTTATATTGCTTGTACTTGTTTACCGTATCCCCCATGCCGGCGCGCTCCTGCGAGAGCGCCTGCACCCGCTGGAAATCGTTATATACCTCGGGTTGGGCTATCATCTCGCCCAGTTCATCGTAGCGCTTTTCTATTGCTTCCAACTTCTCAAACATGACTTAATCCTGCCTGATACACAGGGAATTATAGCATCGTGGTATGAATACGCTCAAATAGATTGGCGCTGAGAAAGGGGACCCGCCATGCCGGGTTTGAGTTACTTGAATAAGTGTTATATCATCATCAATCAGTTCGGGTAAAATTTTGTCTAATGTTCGCAGGGCTTAGGACCGTGACACCCGATAATAGGCTGCCCATAACGATGAGATTGCTTCACTTCGTTCGCAATGACAGTATTTTAGAAAGGAGAATTGCATGCGCCACAAACTGATACTTGCTTTGCTTGTACTGTACGGTTTACTCGTTGTGTACGTGACAGTCACCCTGGCTGCCGGGGGCAGTGCACCGGGCGTCTTTGTCCCTATCTGTACGCTGACAGGCTTCAGCTTTTGCCTGCTGCACGCCGGGGAACGGCTGGGCTGGAAAAAAGCCCTGCTCCTGCTCGCCTTCGTATTTGCGGTGAGTTTGATATTCGAAAGCCTCGGTGTGGCTACCGGGCTGGTGTATGGCCCATATCATTACACCGAAAAACTTGGCCCGAAATTTCTGGGACTTGTGCCCTACCTCATCGCCGTGGCCTGGTTCATGATGATGTATCCCTCGCTGGTAATGGCTGAATGGCTCATCCCTCACTCCTGGACGGGCGCCAAACGCCTGCTGTCAGTCGCGGCCATCGGCGGGCTGGTAATGACTGCCTGGGATGTAGTTATGGACCCGATTATGGTCGCCGCTAATCACTGGGTTTGGGAAGTGCAGGGGGCTTTTTTTGGCGTCCCTTTGCAAAACTACTGGGGATGGTGGCTGACGGTTTTCGCCACCTTCATACTGTACCTGCTGGCCACGCGCAACCGGCCTTCTGCTAAAGAGGCAGGGTTCGACCGGCTGGCGATAGCTGCTTTCATGATCACCGGCTACGGGAACGTTATCAATGCGCTGACAGGCAACCTGGCCGGCCCGGCTCTGGCCGGGTTTTTCGCCCTGACACCCTGGGTGCTGCTGACCTGGATGAGCATCAGTAAGAATAACGCACAGAAGGCCAATTGACCACAATATGAACCGGCCCAAAGGAGGGAAATATTGAAAAAAATCAGCCTGGTATTGAGTATGGTGTTTTCCCTGATGACATTTATGTCAATTGCCCCGGGATGCACCGTTCAGAAAGCAGCCAATATGCCGATAGTCCTGTTAACTGACTATGGCAGTGAAGACTACCGTATCGCCCAGCTTAAAGGGATCATCTCCAGCAATAACCCCGAGGCTATGGTGATAGATGCCTCCCACAGTGTTCCAGCATTTGATATAGCTACCGGGGCTTTTATCCTGGACATGGCTGCAAAGGAATTCCCTGAGAACGTAGTCTTCATCGGCATCATTGCCCCGTATACCAAGCCGGAAACAAAATACCTGGTGCTTACTACTAACAAGAATCAGCTCTTTGTGCTGCCTGACAACGGACTGCTCACTCATGTTAGCAGGAATACAGGCATAAAGACCATTTATCAGATAACCAACCAGAAACTGTTTGATAAGCCGATAATAGAGCTCGCTGCCGAACGCATACAGGGTAAAATAGGTGCGCTTATTGCGTCAGGCTATCGCCCGCAAGACGTTGGAACCCCATTGACCACTTTCCAGACCCTGGATATCCAAGATACTGCGATTGCCGGCAACAGGCTTCTGGGCACAATAGTCTACATTGATCATTTCGGTAACTGTATCACCAATATATCAGAAAAAACCGTAAATGAATTTGGCGTGAAGCCGGGAGATTTAGTCAATGTAATAAGCCCTCAGAGTAAAATTACTGCCAAATTCGGCACAATCTACTCGGATGTTCCTCAAGGTGAAGAGGTCGTGTTTGTTAGCAATAATCTCGGTATGGTCCAGCTATCAATCAACCTGGGCAATTTCGCCAACACACACGGGGTAAAAGCGGGAACGAAGATTGAAATAGAATTAATGCCGCCGCTTTAGTCTATGTTATAATTCTCAACTGCCCAATCAACTAAAGATTCGTGGATATACGCCAATGAAACTGACTGACGACGAAGTAAGGCACATCGCGCTCTTAGCCAGGCTCGGTGTCTCCGCTGCCGAGGTGGAGAAGTTCCGTGAACAGCTTTCCGATATCCTGGAAAACATGGAGATTCTAAAGCAGGTGGATACAACCGGCCTTCCTCCCACCTCACAATCGGTGGCGCTGGAAAATGTTTACCGCCCTGATGAACCGGCGCCTTCACTGCAGGTAGACGAGGTATTAGCCAACGCACCGGCGCAGGAAGACAACTCCTTCAAAGTCAACGCCGTCCTGGAATAAGCGATGAATGACCTGCATCAACTTACCATACACGAAGCCCATAAGCTGCTCAAAGAAAAAAAGATTTCCTCAGTTGAATTAACTAAGGCTGCCTTAAAGCATCTGCGCAAAGTCGACGGAATAGTAAGGGCGTGCGTTACTATCACTGAGGAACAGGCTATTAAAGATGCGCAGTCGGCCGACAAAGCCATAGCCAAAGGCGATATAAAGCCCCTGACGGGTATCCCCTCCCTGATAAAAGACGTTATCTGCACGAAGGGGATCCGCACAACCTGCTCATCCAAAATGCTGGAGAACTTTATCCCGCCCTACGATGCTAACGTGATCGAGAAGCTTAAAGCTGATAATTACGTTATCCTCGGCAAAACCAACATGGACGAGTTCGCTATGGGATCGTCCACGGAGAACTCGGCTTTCTTCACGACTCACAACCCCTGGAACCTTGACTGCGTGCCGGGCGGCAGCAGCGGCGGTTCAGCCGCATCAGTGGCCATAGATGAGGCCATTTATGCCCTCGGCTCGGATACAGGCGGCAGCATACGCCAGCCGGCGGGATTCTGCGGCGTAGTGGGTTTAAAGCCAACCTACGGCAGGGTCAGCCGCTTCGGCCTGGTGGCCTTTGCCAGTTCGCTGGATCAGATAGGGCCTGTCACCAAGGATGTCACAGACTGCGCTATAGTCATGAATAGCATATCAGGACACGATAAAAGGGATTCCACTACCGTTCCCCTGGAAGTACCTGATTATACACAAGCCCTCAAACCTGATATTAAAAACATCCGCATCGGCATACCACGCGAATATCTCCCGGAGGGCATGCAGCCTGAAGTGCGCCAGGCTATCGAAGCAGCGGTTAAGAAGCTGGAAGAACTGGGCGCCAGGGTTGACTGGAATGTATCGCTGCCCAATACCAAATACGGATTAGCCGCGTATTATATACTTGCCCCGTCCGAGGCCTCGGCCAACCTGGCGCGCTACGACGGCGTGAAATACGGCTACTCCTACCGTGATACCACCAATATGTGGGATGCCATGCAGAAGACCAAGCAGTTCGGCTTCGGCGCCGAGGTTAAGAGGCGCATTATGCTGGGCACTTATGCCCTCTCGGCCGGCTACTACGATGCTTACTATTTGAAAGCGCAAAAAGTGCGAACCCTGATAAAGCGCGATTTTGAACAGGCTTTTCAATCTTACGACGTCCTAGTTACGCCTACCTCGCCCACAGTGGCCTTCAAGATCGGGGAAAAGGCCGACGACCCCGTGCAGATGTATCTCAGCGATGTGTGCACGCTGCCCATCAATATTGCCGGTATTCCCGCTATCTCCATCCCGGCCGGTTTTGTCAACGGCCTGCCCGTGGGACTGCAACTCATCGGAAAGCACTTCGCCGAAGAGACCCTGCTGCAGGTGGCTTTTGCCTATGAGCAGGCCACGCCCTGGCATACCATGAAACCCTCCGTCGCATAAAGTTTGCTTCGTCGCGCCAGCCAAAAGGATTGCCGCGCCCTTCGGGCTCGCAATGACAACACAAAAACGTCATCGCGAGCGAAGCGTGGCGATCTGTCCCCGGCGAATGGATTGCTTCGTCGCCTGCGGGCTCCTCGCAAAGACAGAACCAAAAATGTCATTGCGAGCGAAGCGAAGCAATCCTATTGCAATTACTTTACCCCTGCCTGTTTTGTTATAATACAGATTACCCAAAAATTTTGGTTGTGCGAGGAGATGTTATGGAGAATGAAAAAAAGGTCTTCGAGGCACTGGAGACGGATGCCCGGCTATCTGCTGAACATGTCGCCGATATGACCGGCGTCCCCATCAGCGAGGTGAAAAAAATCATCAAGAAGGCTGAAAAGGACGGCATTATAGTTAAATACAAAGCCGTCATCAACTGGGCTAAGGTCGGCGAGGAGAAGGTCTGGGCGCTGGTCGAGGTCAAGGTTGTTCCCCAGAAGGACACCGGCTTTGACGTCATAGCTGAGCGCATCTACCGCTTCCCCCAGGCTAAATCGGTCTTCCTGGCATCGGGAACCTACGACCTGGCCATCCTGATCGCCGGCAAGACCATGCAGGAGATAGCGGTCTTTGTCTCCGAGAAACTGGCGCCTATGGAGGCCGTCCAGGGTACTGTGACACATTTCATCCTCAAAAAATACAAGGAGGACGGGGTTATCTTAGAGGACGACGGCGAACCCCGCAGGCTGGGCGTGGTGGCTTAACCGCCGCCTGCCGCCCGTTATAGAGGAGGCTTGATTTGACACACCCTATAAAAAAACCGCAATGTAAACGTGATTATATATCCCGAAAGGCCCGCGATATCTCCCCCTCGGGCATCAGGAAGTACTTCGACCTGCTGTCAACCATAGACGGGGCCATTTCGCTGGGCGTGGGTGAACCTGACTTCGTAACGCCCTGGCCAATGCGCCAGGCGGGCATCATGGCCATCGAGAAAGGCTTCACCATGTACACTTCCAACCGCGGTATACCCGAACTGAGGGAGGCCATAGCCAGGTATCATAAGAAATTTTATAAGCTCAATTATGATCTTCACTCAGAGATATTAGTGACCACCGGCAGCAGTGAAGCACTCGACTTAGCTTTCCGCGCCATCCTGGACCCGGGGGACGAGGTCATCATGACCGACCCGCATTATGTAGCGTATCCAGTATGTGTTTCCCTGACCGGGGGGGTGCCCGTGCCGGTTCCCACTTACGAGAAGAACAACTTCGAACTTATGCCGGGCGATGTGAGAAAGAAGCTTACGCCCAAAACCAAGGCCATCCTGATGAGCTTCCCATCCAACCCCACCGGGGCTGTCATGCCACGGGACCTGCTTATCGAGATAGCCAAAATCGCCGTCGAGCATGACCTGATAGTTGTCTCGGACGAGATCTACGCCCGGCTTACCTACGACACCGAACATACCTGCCTAGCCAGCCTGCCCGGTATGAAGGATAGGGTCATCTTGATCGGCGGTTTTTCCAAGGCCTTCGCCATGACCGGCTGGCGCGTGGGCTTCACGTTGGCCAACGCAGATATCACGGAGGCCATGCTCAAGGTGCACCAGTACACCATGATGTGCGCCCCGATCATGGGACAATTGGCCGCCGTGGAAGCGCTCAAGGACAGCAATAACCAGGAAGTTGAGGGTATGCTGGCGGAATATGACCGGCGCCGGCGCGTTATCGTCAAGGGATTCAGGGACCTGGGACTCTCCTGCTTTGAACCGAAAGGGGCTTTCTATGCCTTCCCCTCCATTAAGTCCACGGGTATGACATCCGAGGAATTCGCCGAAGGGCTGTTAACGGAAGAGAAGGTGGCTGTGGTGCCGGGTTCGGTTTTCGGCAAATGCGGTCAGGGCTATGTGCGCTGCTGTTACGCCACCTCCCTGCCAGAAATAGAGGAAGCGCTCAAGAGGATAAAGAAGTTCTTAGACAGGCACAGGAAAAAATAGTCAGCGCCGGCTGAGCCAGTTTAAAAATTCCATACGCAGCGCAGGGTTGGAGGCTATTATCGCCGCGTCATCGGTGCATGCCTGTTTGCCGTCGTAACGTGTTACCTCGCCGCCCGCCTCCCTGATCAACAGTAAACCGCTGGCTACATCCCAGGGGTACAGGTATTTGTGGAAGTAGAGGCTGAAGCGCCCGCAGGCTACGTAGGCCAGGCCCAGGGCGGAAGAGCCCGTCAGCCTCAGGCAATGTAGCTTTGGCCACAACCCGGTAGCCATATCGAGCAGATCCTTGCTGCGCTCAACATCATAGCCCAGGTCCACACCGGCGGAGGCCTTGTCCAGCGTCTTTACAGCGGAGACCCTTATCTTTTTTCCGTTCAGGTGTGCGCCTTTCCCTTTGACACTGTAAAAAGTTTCATTCCTCATGGGGTCATAGGTCACGCCCAGCACCACTTCACCACGCCTGACCAGGGCAATATTCACACAAAATACAGGTATGCCAAAATAGAAGTTATTGGTGCCATCCAGCGGATCGATTATCCAGGTATATTCAGCGCCCTCCCCGCTTGCCCCTGCCTCCTCGGAAAGTATGCCGTGCGAGGGAAATTCGGTGTTAATTATCTCCAGTATTTTTCTCTCTGAAAGCAGGTCGGCCTCGGTTACCAGGTTACGCTTTCCCTTGACTTGCGTTTCCACCGGTTTGCCATAGTATTTCTTCAGGATTTTACCGGCTTCAGAAGCGGCATATCTGGCGACCGTGTAAGCCGATTTTCCGTGGGTGGACAGGGGTAATAAAACTCCGGCGTCATCAGGCATGACGGATCAGTCCCATCTTGAGCTTCACTTCATTGAGCGTGTCACGCGCTATGGCGCGCGCACGTTTGGCGCCGTCATCCAGGATAGCATAGATATGATCGGGGTCTTTCTCAAGTGTGACCCGTCTATCCCTGAAATCGTGGAGAGCACTGTTAATTCCCTCGGCCAGCAGCTTTTTACAGTCAACGCAGCCGATGCCCGCTACCCGGCACTGCGCATCGATCTCCCCGGTCCTCGCCTCATTAAAAAAATGCTGCAGGCTGAAGACGTTGCAAACCTCGGGATGTCCCGGGTCATGGCGGCGCTGCCGGGCGGGATCGGTCACAGCCGTTTTCACCCTTTCCAGCGTCTCCTGCGGGGTCGCCGCCAGTTCGATATGGTTATTATATGACTTGCCCATTTTTTGGACGCCGTTCAAGCCCTGCACCATGGGGTAATTGGTGAGCCTGGCCTTCGGCTCGGGGAAGGTCTCGCCAAAAATGAAGTTGAACCTGCGCACTATCTCGCGGGTCATCTCCAGGTGGGGCAACTGGTCCTCGCCCACCGGCACGACGTTGGTCTTATAGAGCACGATGTCGGCGGCCATTAAAACGGGGTATCCGACCAGCCCGTAGTTGATGTTCTCCGGCTGCATCCTGGCTTTCTCTTTAAAGGTCGGCACACGTAAAAGCCATCCTAAGGGAGTAACCATTCCGAGATAGGTGAACA
>CAIYTC010000172.1 GCA_903929005.1 uncultured Dehalococcoidia bacterium
GATTCCCAGAGCGGTTTCCGCGCCCACAGCCGGAAGCTGCTGGAAAACACGCTTATCACACAAAATGATTTCGGCTTCAGTATCGATGTACTCGTACAGGCCAGGAAACACGGGTTCGCTATCCGGGAAATCCCTATCTCCTGCTTTTACCATGCCCAGGGATCGACGGCAGACCCGCTATCACATGGACTGGGTGTAGCATGGTCCGTGATGTGGCTACGCCTGATTTATGAATTATTCGGGCGCAGGTAAACAATGAAGGCTATTAAGGTATAGCGGTATAATATAACGACATGAATACACTCATCAATAAAACCATCGCTGTAACGGGGGGCGCCGGTTTTTTCGGTTCGTATGTAGTCAGGAAGCTGAAAGAGGAGGGCTGCAGGGACGTCTTCGCCGTGAGGAGCAAAGACTATGACCTGGTGGACAACGCTGCGGTAAAGGCTCTCTACCGCGACATTAAACCAAATGTGGTTATACACCTGGCCGGCCGGGTGGGCGGCATCGGCGCCAACCAGGCCAATCCGGGCAAGTTTTTTTACGATAACCTGATGATGGGCGTGCAGATGATGGAGCAGGGCAGGCTGGCCGGAATCGAGAAATTTGTGGCCGTAGGCACAATCTGCGCTTACCCCAAGTTTACGCCACTGCCCTTCAAAGAGGAAAACCTCTGGAACGGCTACCCCGAGGAAACCAATGCGCCCTACGGCCTGGCCAAGAAAATGCTGCTGGTGCAGGCGCAGGCCTACCGTGAGCAATATGGCCTGAATGCGATTTACCTCCTGCCCGTCAACCTTTACGGGCCGGGTGACAATTTTGACCCCGCGTCATCACACGTCATACCGGCGCAGATAAAGAAATTTGTTGATGCCCTGGATAGCCAGGCCGATGAGGTCATAATCTGGGGCACGGGCACTCCGACGCGGGAATTCCTGTACGTGGAAGACGCGGCTGAAGGTGTTAGCCTGGCCACCGCTAAATATAGTAAAGGCGAGGCTGTTAATCTGGGCTCCGGCTTCGAGATCTCCGTCAAAGACCTTGCCCATCTGATTGCCGGGTTGTTGGGATTCAAGGGCCGGATCATATTTGATACATCCCGACCCGACGGCCAGCCCAAGCGCCGGCTGGACACTTCCAGGGCAGAAATTGAGTTTGGTTTCAAAGCTAAGACCGCTTTTGAAGCGGGGCTCCAAAAGACTGTAGACTGGTACCTGGCTAATAGGAATAGCCTTAAATAAGCCCTAAGAATCACCAACACATGCCCGGCATTTTAATTCAAGACTGAAATAATGAAAATACTGGCTGTAGTTTCCACCATCGACCTCAAGAATAAACTCGGCTGCACGCCTGCCTGGTGGCAGTTGTTAAAAGCGCTTTACGAGATTGGCCACGAGGTCATCGTAGTGCCGTATTTGGGGAACTCTATCGATAGTCTGTGGTGGCGGACTTACGCTAACCCCTGTGAAAGAGAAAGCCTTATGTACAACGCCTATCTGGAGGGCAGGAAAAAGGCCGGGAAATCGCCCGGCGCAAGGACCTTCCTGACGCCGGTAGCCAACCAGCTTATACAGAATTACATCAAGCCGAAATGGGAGAGATTCCTGGCAGGCGTACTTAACAAGGAAAGGGACATTTCGCTGCTCCTGTTTATGAGCATCCCCATCAACCATTTCGCCGGCATCCCCTCGAAAATTAAAAAAAGGTACGCTATCCCGGTAGTTTTCTACGATGGCGACATGCCCACCATCTTGCCCAAATATACGGTGAGCAGGGGTTTCAAGTTCAACTACTATGAGGGCGCCGACCTGTCGGAATATGACGCCTTCCTGACCAATTCCCGGGGCTGCGTAGCCGACCTGGAAGGGCTGGGCGCCAAAAACGTACACCCCCTTTATTACGGTATCGATCCCGGCCTGGCAGCGCCTGTGGAGATAGAACAGGATATAGATGTTTCTTTCTTCGGCTACGGCAGTGATTTCCGCGAGGAATGGATGGAGAAGCTCATCACCATCCCCAGCAGGGAAATGCCGGGGGCCAAATTCGCGGTGGCAGGCGGCGGCTTCAGAATCGACCTGGGAAACGCCAGGCTGTTGGGAGACCTCTCCTACAGCCAGTGGCGTCAATTCAGCTGCCGCAGCAAAATCAATTTGAATATCACCCGCTGGTCGCATACCGGCGTCTACGCCTCTTCCACCTCCCGGCCCTTCGAGCTGGCCTCCTTCGGCAGTTGTATCGTCTCGCAGCCGTATAATGGCATCGAAGAGTGGTTCAGGGTTGGGGAGGAGATTTTAATAGTGAATAGCGCCGCAGAAGCGGTGGATACGTATAAACAACTCCTGGCCGATAAACCCCGCAGGGACAGTTTGGGCCATCAGGCGCGTGAAAGGATATTAAAGGAACACACATTTATACAGCGGGCCTCCCGTTTAATTGAAATCGTACAGCGGATTAAATCTTAACTCTTATGTTTCAGGCAGGTTCGTGAAGATGCATAGAATAATCCCCCCCAATGATTGGCAATTCAGCCGGCTGTTGGTTTTTTCGCTGGTTTTTTCAATTGGCGCCGGCATATTGGCCGCCTTTTCCTGCATCGGCATCAGTGTGCCTGTGCTGACCCAGGTTTGCGGTTTCATTTTTATTACCTTCATACCCGGCCTATTGTTGCTCAGGATACTGCGCATACACAACACCGGTTGGATCGAATGCCTTGCCTATTCAGCCGGGCTGAGCCTGGCGCTGACCATGTTCAGTTCGGCATTGATAAACTTCGTTCTCCCCCTGGCCGGCATATCCAGGCCCATGACCCTGCTTCCGCTAACCGCTACCCTGGTTGCGCTAACTTTTGCGCTTATACTAATTGCCTGTTTCCGTGATAGTCACTATCAACACCCCGTTCCGGCTACCCCGGCGGTTAAAATATCCCTGCCTGCGGTATGCCTGCTTGTTTTGCTGCTTTTACTGACTATTGTATCGGTACAGTTGATAGACGCCCTTAAGAATAATACTTTGCTGCTCGCCTGCCTGCTTGCCATAGCCGCCGTTGTCATCCTGACTGCCTTTAACCGTGTTATTCAGCCGGCTATGTATCCCTTCGCTATATTCATCATCGGGCTTGGCCTGCTCTACCAGACGACACTGATGTCCCCCTACCTGGTTGGGTCCGACATTTATAGCGAATACAATTATTATCAGCTTGTAGCTAATAACGGCATCTGGGACTATACCATCGCCAGCACTGTCAATTCCTGCCTCAGCATCACCATGCTGGCGCCCGTTTACTCCTTACTTATGAATATCGACGCAGTCTGGGTCTTTAAAGCAGTTTACCCTCTCCTGTTCGCCCTGGTGCCTGTGGTGCTCTATCATATTTTCAGCCGGCCAATCGGCCGGCGCAAGGCGTTTTTAGCCGCCTTTTTCTTTATGGCCGTCCCCACCTTTTCGCTGGAGATGATCGCTTTATGCCGGCAGCAGGTAGCCGAGCTCTTCCTGGCCCTGTTTATCCTGCTCCTGGTGGACCGGCAACTGCGTACGGTCCCCCGGCTGATCCTGGCAACTATCTTCGCCTCCTCTATAGTGGTTTCCCATTACGCAACCGGCTTTATCGGTTTCATTTACATGGGGCTTTTTCTGCCCTTCATTCTTATACTAAAAAGCAACTGGTTCAGGTCGGTCTGGTCGTGGCTGAGCGCGAAATCCGGCGGCCTGCCTCTGGCGCAGAAACACCTGCCTGTGGCCGCCTTATGGATAATAACAGGCGCCTTTTTTCTGGCCGGCCTGGCCTGGTACGCCTGCATCGCCTCCGGTGTGAACCTGGGGCTTCTAAGCTCCATGTGGAACTCGCAAACCAGCACCGTCACCTCCACAGTTAGCTCCGTAATAACATCTTCGCCGGCCGCCCCTTCTTCCGGTTTCTTCGATTTTGGCGCCCGCGATGTATTAATCCGGACTGCCCTGGGATTGGATTTTTTCCAGGTATCACTTCAGGGCCAATTATTCAGGGTTTTTCAGCTCACTACCCAGCTATTGCTCATCCTCGGCATAGGCCGGCTTATCTTCAGGCCCAAAGGCCTGCATTTTACCGTTGAGTATCTTTCACTCTGTATAACCAGTTGCCTGTTGCTGGCCGGCTGTATATTCCTGCCCGGGTTTGCCGACCTGTTAAATACCACGCGGATGTACCATCTGGCGCTTATCACTTTAGCGCCCTTCTGCATAGTGGGCGGTGAAGTCATCTGGCTGGCCGTCACCGCACTCCGGCGTAAATTAGAATATGCCGGGTCTGCAATCGCTCCACATCCGGCCCCCGCCGGCCCTGGCTATCCTGTATTTATAACCCTGATTGTGCTTATCCCTTACTTCTTGTTTACCTCCGGCCTTGTTTACGAGGTCACCGGGCAGGAAATAACAGATAGCATCGACACCCCGTATTCCATTGCCCTCAGCAGCTACAGGTTGGACCTGGCCGGTGTTTTCTACCAGCAGGATGGCGCCGCCGCAGTTTGGCTATCGCAAAATTCAGACAATAGCACCGCACTGTACACAGATCAGCACACCCCCCGTTTCATTCAGTTCTATAGATTCCCCGGCCAGGTTGGCGGCATACCATTAGATGCCGGTCAGCTATCGCCGGGCTGTTATATGTACTTTACAAAATGGAATATAGATAGAGACGAGCTGACCTTTGCCTGGTATCCCGGCCTGACAAAATTGAATGCCGGGCTGAGGAGACATTATAGCTTCAAAGACATCCAGGGGTTAATTGATGCTGTCAATGCCAGGAACACCGTTTACTATAACGGCGGCGCCCTCATACTCTCGCCCGTAACAGCTTCCCCGGTGAACAGGTAAAGCTATATTAATTCAGATACGA
>CAIYTC010000173.1 GCA_903929005.1 uncultured Dehalococcoidia bacterium
AGACCGGGCTGGGATCGCCGGGTATGGGTTCGACCGGTGTCACCTGCCAGAAATAGGCGGTCTGGTAGTCGAGCCGCCAGGGGAGCTTATAGGCTGTGGCATTTACGGCCTGGTCTATAACCGGCTGGCTCAAGCCGGGGTCGCGGGAAAGCACGAAGTGGTAGGAGGTTATGCCCTGCAGGGGTGTCCAGGAGAAGCCCAGCGGATAGGCGGGCACAGCGCAGGCTTCGGGGCCGGGCTGCAGGGATTGTATACCGGGATAGGACGGGGCCACCACAGGGAAACCGGAGCGCACGGTGAAGCTGAGAGCGTATGACCAGCGGCTGCGGATGACCTGCCCGGTGGCAGACCTCTTCACACGCACGTGCCAGAAGTAGGTGTGCCCGGCTTCGGGTAAGAGCCCGGCGCCGATATAATAAGCAGGGTAGAGCAGGTCGTTGGGCACGTAGAATGGGACGGTAGCAGGCGCCGCACCGGTGACCACCAGGTCGAACCACTTGTCCTTGCCTATCTCTACATCGTAAGCCTCGGCCAGGGATAGCTGCTCCCAGGTAAGGTCGACCTGTGCGTTGCGCCCGGTCACGGGATCGCAATATACCAGGCTGTTGCCTTTGGGGGAGATAAGCCAGGGGGAATGGTTGGCGAGAGTGTCCTTGAAAGCCCATAACCGTCCTATGCTGTTGAAGGGATCGTAGTCACGCGCGTCCACAGCCCAGATGGTTTCATCGGCACTGACGAGGGCGCTGGGCTCCAGCCGGAATACGACACCGGACGACAGGCCGGTTGTTAGCGAGTCCCAGAAAACACCCAGCTTGGGTATGCCTCCCCGGGACCACAGTGACCTGTCCACCCCTTTGGTGGTGAGCGGGCTATAAGCGGCGTAAATTACGCCGCTGGGGGCGGGAGCGATACCGTAATAGCTGTTACTGGTAGGAGTCATATCATCCCAGCGGTTGCTCGTGCCCACCGCCCAGCGGTAGCATCCTCCGGCATCGTCAGCCAGGTAGATAAGGTGATTGTCCTTGAACTCTTCGTCGAAAGCCACATGCCTGTTGCCGCTGCTGTAAGCGGGCTCGCTAATGAGTATCCAGTCCTTACCGCCGTCCAGAGAGTAGGAGAGAGGGCATTGCTGACCTATGGCCGCGCCGGCCGCGACGTTATTGCCCTGCACTGTTATGGTATGGGCTGATAGCAAACCCGTGTCGGTGAACTTGTCCCAGATCCAGCCGCCGGATTCGTATTTGCCGTGGCGCACCAGGGCGTTGGCCTGCAGCACGTACATCTCATCGCTGCTTTTAGCGGCTATGTCCTGCAACAATGCGCCGGGCAGGCAGTCGTTCCATGTGTGACCGCCGTCCCGGGACTGTATTATGCGCGTTGTCGCCTGGTTGCCCAGGAACAGGGTAGAGCCGTCCTTTTTATCAGGGGGCAGCCTGAGCAGTGGCGCGGAGATATCCAGGCAGGCCACTCTTTGCCAGGCATCGCCGATAATCGGCGTGCGGCTGCGCCAGGCACTGTCCAGCCCGTTATCGTTGACCGAGGATAGATATATAGTCTTGCCGTCCTCCGCAACCGCCAGCGCGCGGTAACGGTTCACCTGCGTGTCGATGAGCCCAAGCTGGTTCCACGAGGCGCCGTCATCGAGGCCGACGGAGAAGGCGGATTCGTCGAGTGCCTGCGAGGCCCAGGATGGATCGTTGGGATCCGACCACTTGAGCGGCGTATCGCGGTTGCCCGACCCGGTTCCGGCGAGAGCGGTCTGGCCGTCCTCGTCCCAGGCAACTATGACGTTGGCAAATCCGGAACCGTATCCTCCTGTCGGAGATTTAAGCGGCTTTACCCAGGTAGGGCACTGCGCAAGCGGGCTGGACGTGAACCATAGTGTCGCCGCTGCGGTCAGCGGGTCGGCTGTTACGCTCCCGGCCAATAGCTTACCGGATTTGGTGGTGCCATGATAGGCGATCGAGCTTATCCGCGGCTTGCCTGCGGGCACCTTGAGGCGTGTGACCATACTGTCATTGAGCCGGTAGACGTCATCGAGCGTCCGGCCGGCGCCCAGTGATGCGCCATTGGAGTCATAGGCGGTGAAGATGATACGCCTGGCACTGGCGCCGCCGTCGAAATCGGACGGCAGGGACAGGCTGCCCGTGACGATATGCGCTTCCCCGCTGTTTGCTCCTCCCGCCTGGTCGGGCGTGCAGAGCTCCACCGGCCAGTTTGGCACGGTATTGAAGCTGCACGTATTTGCGGCGAAGTCGCGTGAGCCGAGGTTGATATAAGTGCGCTGCGTTGTTGAGGCCATGATAACCAGTGTGGAATCGGAGCTGTAGGCCGGGGATGGATGGAGCGTGATGATGTCGCCGCCGGCGAAACCCTGCGCTTGCCAGCCGGATATGCCCGGATAGCGGTACACATAGATTTCACCCTGCGCCTGCCCATCAGACGGTTTGCGGCTGCCGATGATGATATCGTGCACCTGGATACCCTGATAAGTGCAGGGAGGAGATACGGCGATGCTGCCAACCTGTTCATCTGATCCGTACAGCCATGGAATGGAGCCGCTGTAATGCCAGTTGGTTCCGCCGTCCTCGCTGTAATAAACCTCTTTGCGGCGCGTGCCCGCTACATCCATACAGACGGCGGCTATAAAGTCAGGATTATCCGGTGCGATTGCGATGTCAGATAGCGGGAAGGTGGGTGCGGGTGGGGAAGGTATCCTGGCCAGCCATTGCGTGGGACGCGGGCTCCAGGATATGCCGCCGTCCTCGCTGCGGTAAATACCGGCATTTACTACCGGGCCGGTGCTGGAATTCGGGATGTCTAAGGCATAGATTATTTTGCCGTCCGCTGAGACCGCCATGTCATTTACCTCGCAGGGAGTGATGATATCGTTGCGCTGCGGGAAGCTGCCCGGAGTATCGATGGTACCCCATTTCAGCACGCAGGTTGACGGTGTGTCTGCCTGTAAAGGCTCAGGAAAAAGGGATAGTAAAAACAGAGTTATCGCCGTTGCCAGGCAGATAACTACACGGTATTGTAAATGACCTAACTTTCCTGGGTGAGGATTGGTTCTATCCACGCCGCACTTCCCTGTTGCCATGGCCCGCCGGACTCCACCCTGAAGACGAAATTCACTTTTTTACCGGCGAACTGGCTCAGGTCAACCTCATAAGCCTCTATTTTACCTGGTGAATCTATGCTAACGGACGGGAAATATGCTATTTCGCCACCCTGCATGGCGCCCAGCATGAATTTGGCCCCGGCGGGCGCCAGGGTATCGCGGGTCAGTGCCAGTTTGCAGGTAAACTTGCATTTGTGCGGGATATAAAAGGGCTCAAGAACTTGTGGTGAGCCGCGCAGCAGGCCAAAGGTGCCCTGTATCCATCCACCGGCTGGCGGTGGTGACATTAAAAGCGCCCCCGTGTAGCTTTCCCCATTTCCAAGCTGTGCGGTGGATATGCAGGCCAGGCCGGTATCGCCGTCTTTGAAAATAGGCCATTTAAGCGCAGCAGCGTTGGTTTGCCATTGCGCTGTATGAACGTAATTAGCGATATTTATGCTCAACAGCGAACCAAAATTATGTTCAAGACAGTTGTTAGTATCGTTGCTTTCCACGCAGGCAGCTTCAGCATTAGCGCAGATCCGTATATTCACCGCGTCGGTCGTAGCTTCTGACCCGCCTGAACCGAATTTGGGTGAGAAGTGATATTGCTGTAACGCTTCGACGCGTTCCTCGCCTGGTAATAAGGGGGCTACGTAATCCTTCGATTCAAGTAAATCGTTCCTGTACAGGTATGTCATACTCGGGCAAGAAGAGAGATCGCCATTGTTCTTAAGGCGATAGTGAAGCACGTTGCCGCTACCCCAGAACTCCAGCACCTGCAGATCGGGCTTTTCCCTTATCAGCGGGGCTACGTTTACAGTCAGTGCGCTGCAACTGTACCCTCCCCTGCTGATTGCATAAAGCTTGTAAGTGGTATCCACCGGGGGATTGACAGCCTGGCTGCCTTCCGCTGCAGCCGTGCCCGGGGCAGGCTGTATATCCACGCGTGACGCGCCGGTCACACTCCACTTGAGCACCGTCGCCTGCCCGGCTGTTATCCCGGGCGGGTCAGCCGTGAAAGAATTTATCCGGGGTATCGGTATGGACGGGTCTTTCTGAATAGAAAAAACGCCTGAGGCCCTGGGTGCTCCGCCAATTGAGAGGTCAATCCGGTAGTCGCCAATGATGAAGCCGTCAGGCGGGGCCGGCAGCTTGAAGCCTATTAAGCAGTCCCTGTCAACAACAGCCGTATCCTCCCTGATGACAGGGTTAGCTTCCTTCGGCAGGCCGCTTTTTACAAAGGCCCAACTGGCTTTGATAGTGGTATCAGGGACAGCCCCGGAAACCCTGGCCGAACAGCAAACCTGCGGGCTGTCGATCCAGAATATACCGGTGTTATCCAGGGGTCGGTAATCTGAGCCAAAGCCCGTAGTTAAGCCAAGCTCAGTGATGGAGGGCTGCCAATTGAAAAGGCCGGCGCAGGATGTGAAAGCCAGCAGGGATGCCCATACAGCGGACAGTAAAAACTGATGCGGGTGCATACGAAAATTCATGGCGTAATGCCAAATGATAGGTGTTTTAGATTAAATGTGTCAAGGTTAGGGCAGAGTTAACCCTTTTTTAACCGTTGGAAAAAGTTTTTAGTCATATAGGAGATCCAGGTCCAGTGGGTGATGATATGCGTGCTGAAGAAAGCCAGTAGCCCGACGGCCAGCCACTGATGTGCCTGCACCCAGGTGCGGCGGTCGAAAAGCACAACTTTGCCCGCCTCGCCGCCTTCGGGCAGGGCGAACCACAGTATGAAGCCTGAAACTACCAGTAATAGCAGTATCAAGCCCTCGATAGCATCGAGGATATAATGCAGGGTAGCTCTGCGCATGTAAACCTCCGGGGCGGGTGCAGCGTTATATATAAAAGCATAACATCTTGCGGCCCGGGCAGATGTCAGCCAGGCAGCATGCAGCACAGCGAGGGCGCCGGGCTTGGCAGGTTTTTCTTCCGTGTTCAATAAGCAGAACGTGACAGCGGTAGATGTCCGCGGGCCCGGTTTGTTTTTCCAGTTCGCTATGGGCGGCAGTAACCGCTATTTTAGCGGCGAGCAAGCCAAGGCGTTTTGCCACCCGGAAGACGTGGGTATCGACGGGGAAGGCGGGCATGCCGAGGGAGAAAAGCAGCACACAACTGGCCGTCTTCATGCCAACGCCCGGCAACCGCACCAGCCATGCCCTGGCCTCCACGACGCCCATGTCTTTGAGGAACAGGAGGTTAAAATCAGGGGTTACCTTCTGCAGCGACTGCAGTGCGCTTTTGATATATTTAGCTTTAATGTCCGCCAGTCCGCCGGCACGTATGGCGCCGGCTATCTGCAGCGTATTGGCCTCTGCTACTTTATCCCAGCCGGCGAATGTATCCAGCAGGGATTTGAAGGCGCGGCGGGAGTTAGTATCCGAAGTATTCTGTGAGAGGATGGTCTGCACCAGTTCCGCGACGGGTTCCAGCCTCTTAAGCGGGGCACGGTCTCCATAAGTATCAATTAATAATTTTAATATCCGGCCGATGTTTGGTTTCTGCATGGTATGAACACTAACCGCTAAATTCCTGGCCCGGGATTTTTTCTAAGTACAAAGCCTCTTTATAACGTCGATATAAACATCCGTCCCTTTCAGCAGGCTATCTACCCCGATTTTCTCGTCTATGCCGTGGATGGATTTGAGGTGATCGTTGGGTACAACCGCCGGGCAGAAGCCGTAGGCTAATATGCCTTTGGCCCGGAAGAAGCGGGAGTCTGTGGCGCCCAGCATCAGGTAAGGCGCGCTGATAGCTCCCGGGTAGTGATCGAGCAATGCCCGCTGGATAATAGCATAGCTGTCCGAATCCGTGCCGGAGGCGTTGCCCTCGCCTTTCATAATGAACTCAATCTGGATTTCATCATCGGCCAGATGTTTCTTTATTATCTCAACCCATTGTTCCATGTTTTGGCCGGGTAAAAGCCTGGTATCAACCTCCGCCTCGGCGTAAGAAGGGATAACATTGACCTTATTGCCGGAATGCAGCGAATTCAGGCTGACTGTATTTTTAAGCATGGCATTTATCTGCGGCCCGGCCAGCTGACCGTTATCAGCTATGATCGCAAGCAGGGTTTGCTCTTGACCGTCCTCAGCGTAGGGTTCGAGGAAATCCCATACCGGCGCCATTTGCTTAAAGTATTCTGCCGCAATGGGGGTGACGTGGAGCGGGGCTTCATAGGCCAGCAGCCTGTTCACGGCCTGCGTTAATCTCTCCAGAGGGTTGTCGTCATGGGGGGTAGAGCCGTGGCCGGGTATCCCCTTCCGCTTGAGCTTCAACCAGCAGGGGCCCTTTTCTCCCGGCGAAACCATGGCCAGCAACCGGTCCGGCACAAGTCCACTGGCCACATAGCCGCCCTCGTTGAGCACCAGGCTGGCACGGAACTCATCAGGGAATTCCCGCAGCAAATACTCAACGCCACAGTCAGAGCCCGATTCTTCATCCGCGGTCGCGAGGAAAACCAGGTCGCGGTTGATCTGCAAGGCTTTTTTCTTGACCTCGAGCATAGCCAGCAGTTGCATGATGCCGAGCGACTTGGTGTCCAGTGCTCCTCGTCCGCAGATATAACCGTCGATTACCCCGCCCCCGAAGGGGTCAAAGCTCCACTCGTCACTATTGGCTGTTATCACGTCCATGTGGTGCAGCAGAATGAGCGGATTCTCCGGGCCGGATCCTTTGAGCTCGGCTCGAATAGAAACCCGGCCCGGCTTCGACTCATAAGTCTTATACTGAATCCCCGCAGTGTTGAAAATGCGCTTAAAAAATTCGCTGGCCAGGTATTCGTTACCGGGCGGGTTGGAGGTATTCAGCCTGATGTAACGGCCCAGGAGCTCAACTGCCTCGTTATTCATGCCTGCTTCTTCCTTAAAAAATTTCCGTTTAAGATTATACCCTATTTGCCGATTCGCCTGTGGCTTGTTTCGATCGCAGGAACGCCGGGTAAAAATCCGGTCAGGTTATCGCCGTTTTCACTGTTGATGCTATAATTAGCGGGCATTTAGCCTGGAGGTAACACTATGAGGCAATTCGCTGGTCAGGATGAGATCAAAGTATTTTGTGGCAACGCCCACCCTGCACTTGCCAGATCGGTATGTGATTACCTGGGCATACCTTTGGGCAAAATTGAGGTCATCGAATTCAGCAACGAGAATACCTTCGTGCGCATCCTGGAAAACGTGCGTGAACGCGATGTGTTTATCATCCAGCCGATCTGCTCCCCGGTCAATAAAAACCTGGTGGAACTTCTCATCATGATGGATGCCTTCAAGCGCTCCTCCGCAGACAGAATTACGGCAGTTCTGCCTTACTACGGTTATTCCCGCACGGACAAAAAAGACCAGCCGCGTGTGCCGATCACCGCCCGACTGGTAGCCGACCTGCTGACCACGGCAGGCGCCAACCGCATCCTCACAGTCGATTTACATGCCGCGCAGATACAGGGATTTTTCAATATACCAGTGGACGAACTAACTGCGCTTTTCATATTGAGCGATTACTGGAAAAGCAAGAACCTGAGGGACCTGGTAGTAGTAGCTACGGACATTGGCATCAGCAAGCGGGCCCGTGACCTGGCAGAGAAGCTGGAAGCCCCACTGGCCATCGTCGAGAAAAGGCGCATAGGCAACGAGGACACGACCGAGACCCTTAACATCATAGGCGAAGTGGCCGGCAAGCGCGCTATAACCGTTGATGATGAAATCGATACAGCGGGTTCGCTGGTCAATGTGGTGGATGCGCTGCTTAATGAGGGCGCCCAGGAGGTTTATTCTTGCTGTACACACCCGGTCTTCTCCGGACCCGCTATTGAGCGCATAGCCAAATCAAGGGTTATAGAAGTTGTGGTTTCCGATACCATACCCGTTGATGGTTCCAAGAAGCTGGGGAAAATAACGGTATTGCCGATAGCCCCGCTGCTGGGTGAAGCCATTCATCGCATACATACCGGCATGTCGGTCGGCGCCATGTTCGAAGATTAGGAAGGATTATGCCAAGCTGGTTAGGTAAGTTATTCGATTCCAACGAAAAAGAGATAAGCCACCTCAAGCCCTTAGTCAGGCAAATCAACGGCCTTGAGCCCGAATTCCAGAAACTGTCCGATGAAGAACTGAAAGTTAAGACTATCGAATTTCAGGAAAGGCTGGCGGGGGGTGAGACACTTGACGATATCCTGCCCGAAGCTTTCGCCGCTGTCAGGGAGGCCTCGAGGCGCACCATCGGGTTGCGGCATTTCGATGTGCAGTTGATGGGCGGCATGGTGCTGCACCAGGGCAAGATAGCCGAGATGCGCACAGGCGAGGGCAAGACGCTGGCCGCTACCCTGCCGCTGTACCTTAATGCTTTGGAAGGCAAGGGTTGCCACTTAGTAACGGTTAACGATTACCTGGCCCGCCGCGACGCCTACTGGATGAGCCCGGTTTATAATGCGCTGGGGTTAACGGTCGCCAGCATCTATCCCGTGCAAAGCGCCGCCGAGCAATTGCCGGCCTTGATTTACGATCCGAACTACCACGACGAAAAGGATAAACGCTGGCCGCATTTCAGGCCGATTACGAGGCAGGAAGCCTACGCGGCGGATATAACCTACGGCACCAATAACGAGTTCGGCTTCGATTACCTGCGGGACAATATGGTCATCGATATGTCTCAGAAAGCGCAGCGTCCGCTTCACTATGCCATCGTTGATGAAGTCGATAACATCCTGATCGATGAGGCGCGTACCCCTTTGATCATCAGCGGCCAGGGTAAAGATCCTGCGCAGAAATATTACACCTTTGCTGACATGGTGTCGAAGCTTAAACCGGAAGATTATAAGATCGAAGAAAGGGAGAGGCAGGTATACCTGACCGATTCCGGCAGCGCCAGGATGGAGGAAATGCTGAAACGCCAGGGCTTGCTGAAGGCCCTCGACTTATATGACCCAACCAACTTACACCTGACTGAATACATGGAAAATGCGCTCAAGGCGCAGGTGCTTTTCAAGCGGGACAAGGAATACATGGTCAAGAATGGCGAGGTTATTATAGTCGATGAGTTCACCGGCCGGTTGATGTTCGGCCGCCGCTATTCAGAGGGGTTGCACCAGGCCATTGAGGCCAAGGAGAAGGTCAAGATACAGAAGGAGAGCATCACACTGGCCACTATCACCTTCCAGAATTATTTTCGCCTTTACGATAAACTGGGCGGCATGACGGGCACGGCGGCCACTGAGGCGGAGGAACTTTACAAGATTTATAAGCTGGATGTGGTGGTCATGCCTACCAACAAGCCTATGATCAGGGGAGACCACAATGACCTTATTTACAAGGACGAAGACTCCAAGTTCAAGGCCATCGCCGCTGAGATTGAGAAATTGAATAAGGAAGGCAAGCCGGTGCTGGTGGGCACCGTCTCCATTGAGAAATCCGAGTTATTGGATGGCCTGCTGATGAGACGCGGCGTAAGGCACGAGGTGCTCAACGCCAAGTATCATGAGCGGGAGGCGGAGATCATCAAGCAGGCCGGGCGGGTCGGCGCGGTGACCGTAGCGACCAATATGGCCGGCCGCGGCGTGGACATCATCCTGGGCGGCAGGCCGCCCGAGCGCGAGGAATTTGGGGACGAAAAGGAGTTCCAGCAGAAATATAATGTGTGGAAGCTGGAACACGACAGGGTGGTAGGGCTGGGCGGGCTGCACGTTATCGGCACCGAGAGGCACGAAGCCAGGCGCATTGACAACCAGTTGCGCGGCCGCGCCGGACGGCAGGGCGACCCCGGCAGTTCGCAGTTCTTTGTGTCGCTGGAGGACGATATAGTCAAGCGCTTCGGCGGCGACCGCGTGAAGGGCGTGATGGAATGGGCCGGCATGGACGAAAACACTTCCATCGAGCACCCCATGATCAGCAAGGCCATTGAGAATTCGCAGGTCAAGGTGGAGGCTTACCACTTCGACATACGCAAGCATTTGGTGGATTACGATAACGTGGTCAATAAGCACCGGGAAGTCATTTACGGCGAACGCGACAAGATACTGCAGGGGGCGGACCTCAAGGTTAATATACTGGACATTGTCGAGAAGCAGGTTGAGCAAACAATACAGGATCATAGCCACGTCTATGAGGAGACTGACCTGGAAGGCCTTTTGCAGGAGTTGTCGGAGATATTGCCACTCCCGGCGAATGTCAATGAAATGCAGCTTGAGAAGCTGGGAAAGAAGCAGGTAACAGAGAGGCTTACCGACTATGTTCACCAGGTATATGATCTCAGGGAAAAGGAACAGGGCGCGGACCAGATGAGGCTGCTGGAGCGCCTGGTGATGCTCAGAGTCATCGATGACCACTGGAAGGAGCACCTGACCGCCATGGACCACCTGCGGCAGAGCGTGGGACTGGAGTCGGTACGTCAGATAGACCCGCTGGTGGTTTATAAGAAAAAGGGCGGCGCCTATTTTGATAGCCTGATGGCGGACATCAAGCACGATATCGTACATACAATATACAAGGTCAATATCGAGAAACGGGAGGAACCGGCAAGGCGGCCCTCCCCGGTTCCCGGCCAGAAGGTCGGACGCAACGACCCCTGCCCCTGCGGTTCGGGCAAGAAATACAAGCACTGCCACGGGAAGTAGTTCACTCGCCGTCATTGCGAGCCCGAAGGGCGTGGCAATCTGTCCGCGATGAATAGATTGCTTCGTCGCTGCACTCCTCGCAAAGACATTTGCGTGTGTGTCATTGCGGGCCCTATTTTAATACTGTCATTGCGAGCCCGAAGGGCGCGGCAATCTATCCCTGGTTGTTAGATTGCTTCGTCGCTGCACTCCTCGCAAAGACATTTTTGATCCGCCATCGTTGCCAGTCTCTTTGACCATCGTCGTTGCGAGCCCGAAGGGCGCGGCAATCTGTCCGCGATGAATAGATTGCTTCGTCGCTGCCTGCCACGCCTCCGGCTCGCAGCTTCGGCTAACCCTCGCAAAGACATTTTTGTCTATCGTCATTGCGAGACCGAAGGGCGCGGCAATCTGTCCGTGGTGGATGGATTGCTTCGTCGCTGCCTGCCACGCCTCCAGCTCGCAGCTTCGGCTACATCGCAAAGACATTTTTGGGTGGGATCCCGGCAAAGACGTTTTTGTATTTGTCATTGCGAGCTAAGCGAAGCAATCCTTTTGTCAGATGGATATATAATATTTATAAATTATGATATACTAACTGTGTAATAATATATATACAGGTGATATATCATGAAGACACTAATAGATATACAAGACGAACTCATGAAGGATCTCTTGAAGGAGAGCAAGGCCAAAACCAAGAAGGCGGCGGTGATAATGGCGATCAGGGAATACATCAACATGCGAAAGCGCGAGAAGCTCATTTCCATGATGGGTAAATATGATTTTGGTTATACGCAGGAAGACCTGGAAAAAATGAGGGCGGATGACTGACGTTATAGTTGATATGTCGGCCTGGATTGCTTCATTCCGGTCAACGGCGCAGCCCGTTCTTCTGAAAACGATGAAGGAATTAATCGGTGGGGGGCGTATACTCGTGCCCGGTATCATCCAGGCGGAATTGTTGCGCGGAGCGAAAGGTGCCAGGGAAGTCCAGTCTCTGCATGGCGTATTGAGCAGTCAAAAATATCTGCGCGTCGAGGAATCTTTCTGGCAAAGGTTGGGTTATTTTACCAACCAGTTGTTTCTGCAGGGAATAAACGTACCGCTACCGGACGCTTATATAGCTTTATTGGCTATTGAAAATGATGTAGAACTTCTCCACTGCGACCGGCATTTCGATCTTATCGCAGGGAAAACCAAGTTGAAGGTATTCAAGTTACCGGGTTAGTTTGCTTTTTCCCATTGTGCCTGCCGTGCCCGGTGTCAGTCGAAGAATATCTTAGATGCGAGGCCGCTTAAAGAAGTCCTCGAATACCTGAAGAGGAGATACCATCCTATGATCACTGCCACATCCCATGGAGAAGTCCTGCAGATAAAGATGAGCCGCTACCCGGATTTCCCGCCGGCCACCTGGGTATGCGCCTACCTGGTGGATGGCCTTCTGATAGATACAGGGCCATCCTATACAGCCGAAGAACTAAGGGATTTTCTCAAAGAAAAGGGCCTGAAGCTGGCCGTCAATACCCATTTCCACGAGGACCATATCTCGGCCAATAAATTCCTGCAGGACGCCTATAAAGTCGATATATTTGCCCCGGCGCTGGCCATCGATAAAATAAATAAGCCGGCCAGTTTATATCCTTACCAGGAGGAGGTATGGGGATACCCTGTGCCGAGCCGGGTCAAACCGCTGGGCCATTACATTCAAACGGAAAAATACCGTTTCGACGTGATCCCTACCCCCAGCCATGACGCGGACCATATTTGTCTTTACGAAGATAAGAACGGGTGGCTTTTTACAGGTGACCTGTATGTCAGCACAAGGCCGTTAGTATGCCGGCCCAATGAAGACCTGTGGCAGACACTGGCAGACCTGAGAAAAATGAGGTCGCTTAATCCCCGCAGCATGTTCCCGGCACCTACCCATGTTATCACACAGCCGATGGAAAAATTGGATAAAGCGATCGCGTATCTGATGGAATTGGGCAACCGGGTCGATGCGCTTTACAATAAGGGCATGCCACCGGAGCGGATCATGCAGGAGATCTTTGGTGCGGAGAGTATGCTCGCTGAGCTTACACAAAACCAGTTTTCCTCGCTGAATATGGTGAAGTCATTCCTGAGAAAGTATGAATAATCCGACATCCGAAAACAATGAAGGTGATAAAAAGCAGGCTGCAGCCCTGGCAGGCGACGCCCGCGCCATACAACACCTTAAAGACGGGGTAAAGAACGGCCAGGGCTGGTACCCGGCCCTGCTTGAGGCTATCAGGCTCTGGAGAAGCGCCGAGGAGAATTATAACGGTGAGCGCTACCTGTACCTGATAGGTGACCAGGCCTTCGACTGGCTGCGCCTGGCGGAAAGGCTTTGCGATGAGATCAAGGATGAGATACCCGAAAATGAGCTTATCAACCTTTTATTCTTCGACCGGCCTCCGCTTAAGCTAACGGAAGCTGAATTCAAGCAGGCGCTGGGCCCGGCTAAATACCGCGCTTACCTCAATTACCTGTATGGTGTATTGATAGAGCAGGCACTGGTGATGGCCAGCATATATGAAGTGAGAAAAGCCAGCGTCATCCCTTTGGAGTCGGCAGAGGAAGCTGAGAGGGCATACCGCAAAGTCTACCAGGCTGAATTGGCTGTGTTGCTCGATGCCTTCCAGACAGAGATGAGATACCCGCAGCGCAAGTCGCTGACGCAGACCGAGATGAAGGAATTCACCTACTGGCTGTTCAAATACAGGGTAAAGACCAGTGAGAAGCCGAAAATAGCCAGCGATACTAAAAAGGCGCTGTTATTGATGTACCGCAAGATGTCCGGCCGCAGTGCTTAGCCGGGCTGCTGGAGCTCGGATTTCATGCGCGCAACCTTATCCTGGTATTCTTTGAGGCGGCTCTTTTCCTTCTCGATTACCGCGGGCGGCGCCTTGGAGGTGAACTGGCTGTCGGCCAGGCGGCCACTGAGGCGGTTTATCTCGCGCTCCAATATCTCCATCTCCTTCGTCAGGCGCGCCTTCTCGGCTTCGGCGTCCACCATGCCGGCCAGTGGGATAACCACGTCGGCGTCCTTCAGGACGTAAACCATGGCCTTTTCTGCGTTGGCCGGGCGCTGCTCGCGCGGCAATATGCTCAGCGGTCTGGTCCTTGCCAGCGTTTCGATAATGGCTGCCTTGGCTTTGAGGTCAGACTGCAGGCCGCCGGCATAGATGCTTGATTCCACCCACTTGCCCATCTCGACCTTGTATTCGGCGCGGGCGTTGCGGATAGTTCTCACGACCTCCATCACTGTTTCCATGACCTGCTCGGCTTCGGGATCAAGGAGTTTTTCGTTGGCCCCGGGGTAGGGGGCGATTATCAAGGCGGGGGCTTTGAGCGTATCCCGGGGCAGGCGCTCCCTGAGGTTCTGCCAGAGTTCCTCGGTGATAAAGGGCATGAAAGGATGCAGCAGACGCAGGGACGTTTCCAGGACATATGACAGCACGGGCAGGGGGGAATTGGCCTGGCCCAGCCGTTGCTTGCATATCTCGATGTACCAGTCGCAGAACTCGCCCCACAGGAAGTCGTGAATCTCCTTTTCAGCCTCACCGAACTGAAAGCCCTTCATCAGGATATCCACTTCCCTTACCATGCGGTTTAGTTTGGAGATTATCCAGCGGTCCTCGGTTTCCTGTAACTTTTTCAGGCCGCTGTCTATGAAGGCCTGCGCCGTGATTGACTCCGCCTCCAGGGCTTTAAGCACGAAACGCCCGGCGTTCCACAGCTTGTTGGCGAAATTGCGTCCCGCTTCCAGCCGGTTCTGACCCATATTCAGGTCGTTGCCGGGCGCGGTGCCGGTGGTGAGGGCGAAGCGCAGGGCATCGCAGCCGTACTGGTCGATGGCGGTCAGCGGGTTGAGCACGTTGCCCTTCATCTTGCTCATCTTCTCGCCCCTCTCGTCGCGTATCAGGCCGTGCAGGTAAACGACGCGGAAGGGCACGTCGCCGGCGTCCTCGATGCCCATCATTATCATGCGGGCCACCCAGAAGAAGAGGATGTCATAGCCGGTTTCCATGACAGAGGTAGGGTAGAAATATTTGAGGTCCTCCGTCCGGTCGGGCCAGCCCAGGGTGGAATGCGGCCAGAGGCCGGAGCTGAACCAGGTGTCCAGCACGTCAGGGTCTTGCTCTATGTCGGCGCCGCCGCATTTGCCGCATTTAGCAGGGGTGTCGATGGCTGCGGTCATCCCGCCGCAGTTTCCGCAGTACCAGACCGGTATACGGTGGCCCCACCAGAGCTGGCGGCTGATGCACCAGTCGCGGATATTCTCCATCCAGCCAAGGTAAATTTTGGCGAAGCGTTCGGGGATTATCTGTATGCGCCCGTCCTTGACCGCCTCGATGGCAGGCCCGGCCAGCGGCGCGATTTTAACGAACCATTGCTTGCTGACCTCGGGCTCGATGACGGTGGAGCAGCGGAAGCAGTGAGGTATGGCATGAGAGTAAGGCTCGATCTTCTCCAGCAGGCCGGCTTTCTCAAAATCCTCCACTATTTTCTTGCGTGCTGCGAACCTGTCCAGCCCGGCATAGGGGCCGGCGTTGCCGTTCATGGAAGCGTCCGGGTTGAGGATGTGTATGACCGGCAGGTTGTGCCGCTGGGATATCTCGAAGTCCACCGGGTCGTGGGCCGGCGTGACCTTGACCATGCCCGTGCCGAAGGCCCTGTCAATGGCCTCGTCGGCTATGATGGGGATTTCCCTGTTGATAACGGGCAGTGTCACCTTTTTCCCGATCAGGCCGCTATATCTCTCGTCCTCGGGGTTGACGGCCACCGCCGCGTCTCCCAGGTAGGTTTCCGGGCGCGTGGTGGCCACGCTTATATAGCCGCTGCCGTCCGCGTAGGGATACTTCATGTGCCACATGCTGCCGTTGAGGTCCTTGCTCTGCACCTCGAGGTCTGATAGTGCCGTCCTGCACCTGGGGCACCAGTTGATGATGCGCTCGCCGCGGTAGATCAGCCCCTTGTCGTAGAGGCGTACGAAGGCCGTCTTGACCGCTTTGACCGGGCCGTCATCGAGGGTAAAACGCTCGCGCGACCAGTCGCAGGAGGCGCCCAGTCGCTCATGCTGGTGCGTGATGGCGCTGCGCGACTTGTTGGCCCAGGCCCAGGTGCGTTCTTCGAACTTTTCCCTGCCTATCTGGTGGCGGTCGAGGCCTTCCTTGGCCAGTTCCTTTTCAACCACCACCTGCGTGGCAATGCCGGCATGGTCAACGCCCGGCAGCCAGAGCGAAGGGTCGCCCAGCATGCGGTGCCAGCGTGTCATGATGTCTTCCAGCGTGGCCGTCAGGGCGTGGCCAACGTGCAGTTCGCCGGTCACGTTGGGCGGGGGCATGATGATGGTGAAGGGCTTTTTGTTAGGGTCTATCTTAGGCTTGAAATATCCGCCGTCCAGCCAGAATTTATAGCGGCTCTGCTCAACATCTTTTGACTCGTAGGCTTTAGGTATATCAGGCATGTTTAACTCCGTGTTTCGTTAAATAGCGTCGTTGGATTTGACCAGCATGAATATCGTGCCGGCAGAGGAGGTCTTTCATTCGATTGCATGGTCGTTTTAGTTAAACTTGCGGTAGTCTCAAGTCTTTACAGATTCTGCTCACCGTAAATTCGCTTATTTCACGACGGCGGGGGACTGTCGATGTTTTCAGGTTATATGCCCTGCTGAAAGTTCCTTGTTAGCTTCAATAATGAGAGTGATAGCCTCTTTAAGATTTTCCCTGACCTCTTTTAAAGTGCGACCCTGTGTGTTTACGCCCGGCAACTCTTCAACGTAAGCAGCGAACCAACCTCCGTGTTTTTCAATAACCGCAGTATATTCACGTATCATGTCAGCTTCCTTGTTTAAGTTTAGCACTTAATCTGTCTAATATCTTATCTGCCACCTCTCCCTTGGGCAGGAGGGGCAGTTCCTCGGCCTTGCCCTGGCTGTCGATGATGGTGACGCGGTTGGTGTCGGTGCCGAAGCCGCAGTCCTTCTCGGTTATATCGTTGGCCACGATTAAATCGAGGCCCTTTCTTTTTACCTTGTCTTTGGCGTTGACTACCACATCGTGGCTCTCCGCGGCGAAGCCGACGCGGATGAAATCGCCCTTGGCCTGCGCCAGTATATCCGGCGTTTTCTCAAGCTCGAGCGTGAGGCCGGACAGGTCTGCCCGTTTTATCTTCTGGCCGGCGGCCTTAACGGGGCGGAAGTCGGCCACCGCGGCGGCCATGACGAGCGCGTCGGCCCCTTTGACCGCTGATTGTACGGCTTTGAGCATCTCCTCGGCAGTTTTAATGTAAACGACTTTGATGCCGGTTGGCTCAGGCAATGCAGTTGGAGCACTGATCAGGGTAACCTGCGCGCCACGGTTGCGGGCTGCTTCGGCGATGGCGTAGCCCATCTTGCCGGACGAGCGGTTGGTCAGGCAGCGCACGGGATCCACCGGTTCCTGTGTACCCCCCGCGGTAACCACGATGTTTTTAACCGCCAGGTCGCCTTTCCTGCCCAGGACCTGCAGGGTAATGCCGCAGATTTCATCCAGGCTGGTAAGGCGGCCCGTACCCATTTTGCCTGAAGCCAGCCTTCCATAGGCGGGTTCTACGAAGGTGAAGCCGCGTTTTTTAAGCTTTTCAACGTTTTCCTGCGTAATGGGGTTGGCCCACATGTTGTCGTTCATGGCCGGAGCTATGACTACCGGCGCCTTCGTAGCCAGCACAGTGCAGGAGAGCATGTCATCCGCCGTCCCGCAGGCTATTTTAGCGATTATATTGGCGGTGGCGGGGGCTATTAATACTATATCGGCGGCCTCGGCCAGCGCCACGTGCTCCACGCTGAATTCCGAATCAAGATCCCACAGGGTGGTTATCACGGGGCGGCCGGTGATATTGCGGAAGGTCAGTGGGGCCACGAACTTCACGGCTGATTCCGTTAAAATGACATCTACGCGGAAGCCCTCCCTGGTGAAGCGGCTGGCCAGGTCGGCGGCCTTATAAGCGGAGATGCTGCCCGTTACCCCGAGGACGATCGTTTTGTTTTTTGTAGCCATTTTATTTTCCTCCGGGCGCACCTGAAGGTACGCCCCTACGGTTTAGCCCCTATTCATAGTATAGATCAGCCGCAGCCCAATCAAAGTTAAATCCGAATTGACTATATCAATAGACTTGGTTGCCTGCGTAGTAA
>CAIYTC010000174.1 GCA_903929005.1 uncultured Dehalococcoidia bacterium
CCAATATCTGGCAGGCAGCCTCAACTACTTCCGGCCCAACCCCATCACCGCCCAAAGCTACAATTGTTTTCTTACTCATCAGCTTGACCTCTCTCAACTAAACGATTGTTATCCTTCATCGCCCCTGATCACGATAATACCCGCTTGTCACGAGGCTGTCAATGACTCCTCTGAACCCTCGATATCCGCTTTAAGCTAATGTGGGCTGATGGATGCGAGACTTGACACCACGCATGAACGCTGTTATTATTTTGAACCATATTCAAGTGTATAATTTATTTACGTCGATTTCAGTCTTGCCACAGGGAGGATGAAAGGGCATGGATGTGATCGAAACAAAAATCGACACCACGTCGGATGAATACCGCCGGAACTACACCGCCATGGAAGCCCTGGTCTCAGGGTTGAAGGAGGAACTGCGCAAAGCACGGGATGACCGCCCTCAAAAGGCCAGGGACCGCATCGCGTCCCAGGGAAAGATGCCTATCCGCGAAAAGCTGGAGCGTCTTTTAGACCGCAATACGCCTTTTCTGGAGATAGCGCCCCTGGCAGGACGCGGTATGTATGACGGCATGATCCATGGGGGTGGCCTGGTGTGCGGCGTAGGGGTGGTATGCGGGAAGGAAGCTCTGATCACGGGCAACGACGCAACCATTAAAGGCGGGGCCACCTACCCCATGACCATGAAGAAGACGCTACGGGTGCAGACGATGGCCATGCAGAACCGTCTGCCGATCATCACCCTGATCGATTCGGCAGGAGGATACCTGCCTATGCAATCCGAGGTATTCCCCGATATAGACGATGGGGGAAGGATTTTCTATAACCAGTCGATCATGTCAAAGATGGGAATCCCCCAGATCACCGCTGTCATGGGGCTCTGCACCGCGGGTGGGGCGTATGTTCCCGCCATGTCGGACGAGACCATTCACGTTAAAGGTATTGGGGCAATCTTCCTGGGCGGGCCGCCCCTCGTCAAGGCAGCAACGGGAGAAGAGGTGACCGCCGAGCAGCTCGGGGGTGTGGACCTGCACTGCCGGGAATCGGGAGTCTCAGACTATTACGCCGAGAACGATGCGCACGCCATTGAGATCATCCGCAATATCTTTGAGTGCCTGCCTCTCCCGGAGAAGGCGCGCCTGCCCATGCACGAGCCGAAACCGCCCCTGTATGATCCTAAAGAGCTCTATGGGATCGTCAGCAAGGAATTCAAGGTACCCTACGACGTGCGCGAACTGATCGCCCGGGTTGTGGATGGGAGCGAATTCCTGGAATTTAAAGAACTGTTCGGCCCCACGCTGGTCTGCGGCTGGGCTTATATACATGGTTATCCCGTCGGCATCCTCGGCAATAACGGCGTGCTCTTTCCCGACAGTTCCATGAAGGCAGCGCAGTTTATACAGATCTGCGATAAACGGAAAATACCCCTGATCTTTCTTCAGAACATCAATGGGTTCATCATCGGCAGGGAGTACGAGCGCCAGGGCATCGCCAAGCACGGGCACAAGATGGTTATGGCACAGGCCTGCGCAACTGTGCCCAAGTTTACTGTAATTGTAGGCGCATCCTTCGGGGCGGGCAATTACGCCATGTGCGGCCGCGCCTATAATCCACGATTTCTCTGGATGTATCCCAATGCTGAGATCGCCGTGATGGGCGGTGAACAGGCCTCGGGGGTGCTGGTGACGCTGCGCAAAGACCAGCTCGCCAAGGAAGGGCTGCCTCCTATGTCAAAGGAGGAGGAAGACGCAATACGCATCCCTATCATCGAGGCATCGAAAAAGGAAAGCAACGCCCTGTACAGCACGTCGCAACTGTGGGACGACGGCATCCTCGACCCCATGGATACACGGGATGCCCTCGGCCTGGCCATTTCAGCCTCGCTAAATGCACCCATCCCCGACGACGTGTTCGGCTACGGCATATTCCGTATGTAATGAGATAAAGGGATAAGTTTCACAGAGGAGGCTTTGCTATATTCAGGAAAATACTTGTGGCAAACCGTGGAGAGATCGCCCTGCGCGTCATGAGTACCTGCCGGGAGATGGGGATCGCCACGGTGGCAGTATATTCCGAGGCGGACCGCAAGGCCGCTCATGTTCTGAAAGCGGACCAGGCGGTCTTCCTGGGGGATCCAGAGCCGGCGGAAAGTTACCTCAATATAGACAAGGTCATCTCGGCGGCCAAACAGACCGGGGCTGAGGCCATCCACCCGGGCTACGGCTTTTTGGCGGAAAACCCTTTATTTGCAGAGCGCTGCGAACAAGAGGGACTGGCCTTCATCGGACCCCCCTCGGATGTCATCCGTAAACTGGGAGACAAGACGGTGGCGCGCCGCACCGTCGCAGGAAGCGGCGTGCCTGTCATCCCCGGCATGAACCGGCCCGAATCTGACCCCGGGATACTGGCGCAGGAGGCGGCCAATATCGGATATCCTGTCCTCATCAAGGCCGCCGCGGGAGGCGGTGGAAAGGGTATGCGCATCGTCACCTCACCCAAAGATTTTGATGAGGCCTGCGTCTCGGCATCGAGTGAGGCACAGCGGGCCTTCAGCGATGGCGCCATCTACTTAGAAAAGTATCTTGCGCGGCCCCGGCATGTGGAGTTCCAGATTGTCGCGGATATACACGGACATGTGGTACACCTCTTTGAGAGGGAATGCTCCATCCAGAGGCGCCACCAGAAGATCATCGAGGAGACGCCCTCACCCATCATGACACCCGAACTGAGGGAGCGCATGGGGTCTGCCGCGGTTGCCGTGGCGAAGGCGTCCGGATATGTCAACGCCGGCACGGTGGAATTCTTAGTTGACCAGGAGGGGAAATTCTATTTTCTCGAGGTCAATACCCGCCTCCAGGTGGAACACCCGATCACAGAGATGATCACCGGCCTCGATATCGTGAGGATCCAATTGGAAGTGGCCTCGGGGAACCCGCTGCCCTTCACACAGGAGAACGTGCGAAGCAGGGGACACGCCATCGAGTGCCGCATCTACGCGGAAGACCCCGAAAAGGGATTCTATCCTTCCCCCGGCAAGATCATCTACATGCAGGCGCCTACAGGACCCGGTATACGCAACGATTGCGGCATTTATTCCGGCTTCCAGGTGCCCGTGGAGTACGACCCCATCCTTTCAAAATTAATAGCCTACGCAGAGGACAGGGATCAGGCCATCTCACGGATGATACAGGCGCTGAAGGACTACGTTATCCTCGGGGTGAGGACACCCGTCCCATTCCTCATCGATGTGCTCAAATCCGAGGCCTTTGCCAGAGGGGATACCTTCACCGATTTTATCGACACCCATTTTGCCGGCTGGAAGCCCAGCCGGCGTGACGCGGATGCCGCCTGCGCGGCGTTTATCATCGATGAAATGTCCCGTGTCAGGAAAGCCGGTGCCCCCGCAGGACAGGTGGGCGCCGACCCGACGCCCTGGCAGACGCTCGGCCCCTGGGGGCGCTAAGGACGGGAGGCAAAGACAGGATATGCAATACCGGCTCAAGACAGGTGAAAATGTGATCTCCTTCCAGGTTGAAAAGAAGGGGGACTACGCCGTTACTCTTTCTCATGACAACTGCCTTGTCGACGTTGAGTATGCCGTTATCTCAGGCCATTGCCTGCACCTCGTTATAAACGGTACACCGCTAAATGCCTATCTCGCGCGGGATGGGGATGCCACGACGGTGATTATCAGGGGAATCCCCTATTCTATCCAGGACGCCGACATCCACAATACCCGGACCAGGGGAAAGAAGGGATTGCAGGCCATCCCACAGGACGTCACGCCACCCATGCCCGCGGTGGTGGTCAGGATATTAGTTACAGTGGGAGATAATGTGAAACATGGCCAGAGCGTCATCGTCGTCGAGTCGATGAAGATGGAAACGACGCTGACCGCCCCCTCGGGCGGGAGTGTGAGAGCGGTGAACGTTGCTGTGGGAGACAAGGTGATGCCCGGCCAGATATTGGTTGATATTGACAGGGACGACGGAGTCTCAACGAAAGAGGAATCGCAACCGGTCTGATAACCGGCCAGGCCATAAATAAGGAGGCAACAGATGGAAGAACGCCACTTGCTCTACCGCGTCGAAGACGGCGTGGCACATATTACCATCAACAGGGAGGCGCAGAGGAACGCCATAACGCCTGAGGCGCTGGCTTTATTCCCTGAATACTTAGACGAGGCGGAGAAGGACGGAAAGGTGCGCGCCCTGCTGGTTACCGGCGCGGGGGAGAAGGCCTTTTGCACGGGGGCGCAGTTGAGCGGGGCGGTCACTACCGGGGGCAAGGATATCTTTGCTAACTATGCAGGCCTCCTGAACAGGATCGTGAGTTTCCCCAAACCGACCGTGGCGCGGGTCAAGGGATTCTGCCTGGCAGGCGGTCTGGGTTTCATGCTGGCTTGCGATATCGTCCTGGCCAGCGACGACTCAAAATTCGGGACGCCGGAGGTGAATGTCGGCCTATGGCCCATGATGATCGGCGCGCTGATATTCCGCAACGTGCTGCAGAAGAAGGCCATGGAGATGATCCTAATGGGAGAAAGGCTGACAGCGCAGGAGGCACTGGCCATGGGACTGATCACCCGCGTAATCCCCGCGGCAGAACTCGATGGAGAAGTTAAAAAAGTGCTCGCCACGCTCACCTCGAAAAGCCCGATAGGGATGAAAATGGGGAAACAGGCCTTCTATGCCATGTCCAACCTGCCGCTGCAGGAGGCCCTGCTCTTCCTGTCGGAAAGGCTCAAGGAAATCGTCAGCACGGAAGATGCCAAAGAGGGCATAACCGCCTTTATGGAAAAGCGGCCGCCCAATTTCACGGGAAAATGATCCGGTACTAAAGGAGAGGAGGAATATTCATGAATTCTGAGAACAGGAAAGGAAAGGATAAAGTCATCATCGCCAATTGCAGCGGCTTCTTCGGTGACCGCCTGTCTGCCGCCGCGGAGATGGTGCGGGGAGGACCCATAGATGTCCTTACCGGCGATTACCTGGCCGAGCTTACCATGGCGCTGCTCTTCCGCCTTAAATTGAAAAATCCCGAAGCGGGATACACCCCCACCTTCCTCAAACAGATGGAAGAGATCATGGGGGAATGCCTGGATAGAAAAATCAAAGTAGTATCAAATGCCGGCGGATTGAATCCCGGCGGACTGGCGCAGGAACTCCGCAAATTAGCGGAGAAATTAGGGCTGCACCCCAGGATCGCCTGCATCGATGGGGATGACCTGATGGGGCGGCTTGGCGAACTGCAGGAGGCGGGAGAGGCCTTCGTTCACCTCGATAAAGGCATCTCGCTGAAGGACGGGGGACTGGTTCCCATCACCGCCAATGCTTATCTGGGAGGTTGGGGCATCGCCGAAGCACTGGAAAGGGGCGCAGATATCGTGGTGAGCGGCCGCGTTGCCGATGCTTCGCTGGTAATAGGGCCGGCGGCCTGGTGGTTCGGTTGGAAGCGTAATGACTGGGATAAGCTGGCCGGAGCAGCGGTGGCCGGGCACATTGTCGAGTGCTCAGCCCAGGCTACGGGCGGCAATTATTCCTTTTTCGAGGAGGTGCCGTCATTTTTGAAGGTCGGCTATCCCATAGCCGAGATATCCGCGGACGGTTCATCGGTCATCACCAAGCATCCGGGCACGGGGGGCCTCGTTTCCGTGGACACCGTGAAGGCGCAACTCCTCTATGAGGTCAGGGAGCCTACCTACCTGACTCCCGATGTTTCGGCCCGCTTCGATACCATCAGGATATCCCAGCAGGCGCCTGACCGCGTCCTGATATCCGGTGTGCTGGGCAGTGCGCCCCCCGAGACCACCAAGGTGTGCATCAACTGCATCGGCGGGTACAGGAATTCGGCGACCGTTGTACTGACCGGCCTCGATATCGAAAAAAAGGCCAGGATATTCGAGGAAGCGTTCTTCGACAATATAGGTGGCAGAGGGCAGTATGCCATCGAAGAAGTACAGCTCGTCCGTTCCAACAAGGACGACCCCGAAACAAACGACGAGGCCTTTGCCTATCTGCGTATATCCGTCATGGACAAGGATCAGAAGAAGGTCGACAGGTTTTCCGCCAAGATCGTCGAGCTGGGACTGGCCAACATCCCAGGTTTCACTTTGACCGCCCCGCCGGCTAAAGGGACGATGGCAATTGTCCACTGGCCGGCGCTCATTCCCGAGCACCACATCACACAGAAAATTATGCTCGACGGAGAGGAGTTTACCATCGGTTTTATGCCTTCCGTGGCCGCGGCGCCGCTTCCTGAGGCGCAGAAGGTGACCATACCACCTGCTCCGGCAGGTAAGACGGTGAACATCCCATTTGGCCGCATCTTTGCCACCCGCTCCGGTGACAAGGGCGGCAATGCCAATCTCGGTGTCTGGGGAAAAACGCCCGCAGCATATGCCTTCCTCAAAGAGTTCCTTACCATAAAAAAACTGAAGGAACTGCTCAAGGATATGAGTGGATATGAAATCGAACGCTACGACTTCCCCAACCTGTACGCCGTCAACTTCTATATCAGGGGCGTCCTCGGTGAGGGCGTGGCTGCTTCGCTGAGAAGCGATCCCCAGGCCAAGACCCTGGGCGAGTACCTGCGTGCTAAGAACATCGAGGCTCCGGAGTCGATCGTTACATGATTTACCCCGCGGTCGCGGACATGATATCGCAGTGTAGTGAAACATGGCAAGAAAGGAGGACCGGTAATGTATTTTAACGAGACGCATGATGCTTTCAGGGCATCGATAAAGAAGTTTGTCGACAAGGAGATCAACCCCCATATGGCTGAATGGGAGAAGACCACCGCCCCACTGCACGAGCTTTTCAAGAAGATGGGGGACCTCGGATTCCTGGGTATACGCTATGATCCCAAATACGGGGGAGGTGGGTTGGATTACTGGTTTGAGACGGTCATGCTCGAAGAGATAGGGCATATCAAGGGTATGGGCGTTCCCACGGCCATTGCCGTCCAGACCAACATGGCCACACCGGCCATCGCGGCCTTCGGGAGCGAGTACCTCAAGGAAACCTACCTGAAGCCGGCCATCGCCGGTGATATGGTCTCCGCCATCGCCGTGACCGAACCTGATGCAGGCTCAGACGTCTTTGCCATGAAGACCAAAGCTATCAAGAAAGACGGCTACTACCTGCTGAACGGGTCGAAGACCTTCATCACCAATGGCGTCCAGGCGGATTTCCTCACACTGCTGGCCAGGACAGATGAAGGAGAAGGATACCATCACTTCGGGCTCTTCGTGGTGCCGACCGATCTTAAAGGTTTTCAGGTAAGCAAGAAGCTCGATAAAGTCGGGCTCTGGAGCAGCGACACGGCAGAGCTATTTTTTGACGATGTCAGGGTGCCTGCCAAAAACCTCATCGGCGACGATAGCCAGGGTTTCATTATACAGATGAAGCAATTCCAGCACGAGCGGTTCGCCGTGCTGCCCGGGAGTTGTACGGCCATCAAGGACATGATCGCCCTGACCGTGGAGTATCTGCGCCAGCGGATCGTATTCGGCAAACCCCTGATCACCAAGCAGGTCTTGAGGCACCGGCTGGCGGACTGGATAACCAGGAATGAAGCCCTGAGACAGCTGACCTACCATATCGTCCGCATGAAGATGG
>CAIYTC010000175.1 GCA_903929005.1 uncultured Dehalococcoidia bacterium
GCCACTCGTATTTGATTACTGCATCAAGATAATTGGTGTTGGCCTCCAGGTACTGGCTTCTGAACGGTTCGGATAGCCCCACCGAATCGCGGTATATATCGGCAAAGTAGTTGGCTTCCTGCACGGTATTGTTCTGCGCGCTGTCGAAATCCTGCCAGACGATGATCAGCACAAAGGCCAGCATCACCGCATAGATTACCCCGATGGCGCTGAAAATAGGGCCGGCGATGTCATGATGTTCCTTAAACTTTTTTACATTCACTACCCGCCGCACCAGCAGCACGCCGCCCACGGCGGCGCCCACCGCGATAGATAGCATCGATACAATTATCATCCAGGTCGGAATATTCAGCAGCATCCATTGTTGTAACGGCATATTTACCTCATTTCATCATCCTGGCGATTTATTTTCCTCATGCCTCTATCTAACAACAACTGCTACCGAAACGTCAAGTATTTATGAGTTATCCGGGCAGGGCCGCCCGGTAAACACCCCGGCTTGAAAATATCGAGCCGTGCCTATAGAATGTCACCTGACACTTTGTAATTTAGGGAGGCCTGTTAATGGATGAATTGAAACAGCTCGTCATAGACGGCAAGGCCGATAAAGCCGTCGCCCTGGTAGTAAAGCTGCTGGACGAAGGCAAAGTTCCTGATGAGATCATGGGGCAGGCGCTGATACCCGCCATGGACATTGTCGGCAAGCTTTTCCAGGACGGCGAATACTTCCTGCCGGAACTGCTGGTGGCCGCCAGGGCCATGCAGAAGAGCGTGGAGGTTATCAAGCAGCGCTCGCCTGCCGGGTCGGTGACTAAAAGCGGCAAGGCCGTGGTCGGCACGGTCAAAGGCGACCTCCACGATATCGGCAAGAACCTGCTGGCCATGGCGCTGGAAGGGGCAGGCTTCGAGGTAGTGGACCTCGGCAGCGACGTTGCCGCTGAGCAGTTTGTCGTGGCCTTAAAAGAGCATAAGCCCGATGTGGTGGGCATATCGGCCCTGCTCTCCACCACCATGTATATGATGAAGGACGTTATCGAGGCCATCGATAAAGCGGGACTGCACAGCAGCGTAAAGATCATGGTGGGCGGTGCGCCGCTCAGCGATGATTACGCCAAAAAGATTGGCGCGGATTTTTACGGGCCGGACTGCGTGGCCGGCAGGGATTATGCCCGTTCCGTGGTTGCCCATAAAAATTAAGCAGGGGTTCAGAGTTAATCGCAGAGGAGTGGCAGGCCAATGAGTGCAAATAAAAAGGATGTAATGACGCCCAAAGAACGAATCCACGCGGCGGCCAAAGGCCTGGCAACTGACCGTGTACCCGTTTTCTACTGGATCGAGGCGCACACCGGCTGCAAGCTGATGGCGGAATATAAGCCATCCAGCCACTGGAACCGGAACCTGCTGGCTAAACTCTTCTGGGGCAGATTCAAAAGCGGCGGGTACATGCAGGCCGGAGAGATCTGGAGGTTCCTGCCCCTCTTTTGGGATATCCACAGCTACAATTTCGCCAATGCCTATGGTATCGACATGGGGGCTGATATGGTACTGGCCTCCTATGCTAACCAGTCCTACTTCAAGTTGGCATATAAAAAAGGCCACATCTACGCGGTGGATATCTACGGTGTGGGCCGCCAGATTGGCGGCGGCATCTACCCCGACATGATAGACCCCCCGGTGAAAAACCTGGATGACCTCAAGAATTATCCCCTGCCCGACCCGACCAGGGACAGCCTCTATGATATCTTCCGGCAGTACCGCAAACAGTACCCCAATTACAGCATCGCCGCCGAAGCCTGGGGCCCGCATGACTGGACCGCCAACCAGATGATAGGCCTGGAAAGGTATATGACCTGGCTGGTGGAATACCCCGATGAGCTCAAAGCCTTTATGGACCGCTTTATCGACCACGAGATAGAGATAGCCCGCAGGAGCGTCAAGGCCGGTGCCGATGTGGTGTTTATCTATGACGATTACGGCTACAACAATCGCCCGCTCATCTCGATGAAGATGTGGAAGGACTTCATGTACCCCCGGTTGAAAAAGCAGGTGGACGCGGCGCATGAGGATGGCGCATTAGTATGCCTGCATTCCTGCGGGTACCAGATGCCGTTCCTCGAGCACTACGTGGAGATGGGCATCGATATGCTGCAGTCATTCCAACCGGCCGCCGGCAACGACTTCAAGGTAGCTATTGAGAAATACGGGGATAAATTGACCTTTATCACGGGCATCGATATCCAGCGGGGCGAAGCCATGACGCCTGCCGAATTCAGGGACGACATCCTCGATTTCTACCGCACGGGCAAAGGCAAGAAGCGCCACATACTGGGCACCACGCATGAACTGCAGTACACTATGCCGGATGAGAACATTAAAATTCTCTTTGAAACAGTCAAAGATA
>CAIYTC010000176.1 GCA_903929005.1 uncultured Dehalococcoidia bacterium
ATATCTATAGGCCCGCGGCACAGCATGCGCTGGAGGATCTGGAGGGCTTCGTGGCCAACCTGCAGACGGACGGGCTGGTCAGGATAAACCGCGACCCGCGGCGCTTCTGGCTGGGCTGGGGCAACCTGGACCCGCTGAAGGAATTCCTGGCCGCCAGGCTGAAAGAGTATACCGGCCTACCGGAGCCGGAGAAGCTGACCTTCGATCAGATCAAGCTGCCGCTAACGGTTACGGCCGCACGCGGCGATGGCTTCACCGATTTCCTGGGCATGACCGGTCCGGACCGGCATTACGAATTCGGCGGTTATACCTGGAAGGTGCTGGAGGCGCCCGTCATCAGTGCCATCGTGGCCGGCTGGACCATGAACACATACATCGAACCGGCGGACCTCAACGGGCAGAAGTACCGCGACGGCGGCGGCACCTTCTACGACCCGTCGGTGCTTGTGGCCTGCCTGGACCCGGAATTGGCCAACCTCATCACCGTCCATCTCGACCACCCTGAGAGCCATAGCGAAAACCTGCCGGAACTCCCGGATATCGCCCGCATCATCCTGGATACCCACAACTACACCTTCCCCGAGGCGCAGCGCCGCCAGCGCGTCATATCCGGGCTTCTCTACGACCACTTCCGCCTGCGCAGCTATGCGGAGCAAAACGGTACTCCGGTAGAGCCGGATTTCCGCAGGGACTGGAAGCTGCAGGATACAGGGTACCTTTAACAGCCTGGAATTTCAGGCATTTCCCCACGCCTCTGTTATAATTAGGCCGACCGGTATTCCAGGAAGGGAGAGCTACCATGAAAAGAATCTGGCTGTATTCAATCACCGCTTTTGTTTTAAGCGCAACACTATTTTATGGCTGCAACCAGGCGCCTAAATCCAAACTGACCGTGGCCTGCGACGCCACCTGGCCGCCTTTCGAGATAGTCAACGAGCAGACCAAGCAGCTGGACGGCTTCGGCCCTGAGTTGATGCGGGCCATTGCGGCCAAAGCCGGACTGGATATCGAGTTGGTCAATGTGGGCTTCGATTCCGTGCTGGCCGGCGTGTCGCAGTGCCAGTACGACATGGCGGTTTCCTCCATCACCATCACCGAGGAGCGCAAGAAGACCATTCTCTTCTCCGACCCCTACTTCGCGGCCGGGCAGATAGTCACGGTCAGCAAAGACAACACAACAGTTAAGAATAAGGACGACCTGGCTGGCAAGACGGTGGGAGGCCAGATAGGCACCACGGGCATCATCGAAGCGGGCAAGATCCCGGGGGCGAAGGTCAAGACCTTTGACGAAGTCGGATTTGCTTTCCAGGCCGTTATCAACGGCCAGATCGACGCGGTCATCGCCGATAACCCTATCGCCGCCGGATATGTCAATAAAAGCAAGGATAGGCTCATGACGGTCGGTCCCGTCTTTACCGACGAATATTTCGGCATAGCCATCTGCCGGAAGAACGCCTACCTGGTGCCTAAGGTCAACGCCGCGCTCAAAGCCCTCAAGGACGAGGGCTTCATAGACAGCCTCTCTAAAAAATGGGTCGGACAGTAGCAAACCGCCGGCATTTAACCCGCCAAACCATTTAAGGCGTATAATATAGGCCGTTTTATGAGCGTGCCTGATAAACCGCAGCTTCCTGAGGAAGAGCTCGACCACATCCCCGGAGCTGAACCTTCTACCCGCATGGACGCCTGGTGGTGGCTGGTGGCCCTGGTGGTCGGCTTCCTGGCCCTCCTGCTTATCGTCAAACCCGACCCTTTCTGGAACATCCTGCAATTCGTGCAGGACGGCATAGTGATAACGGTGACCGTCACCCTCATCTCATTCGTGCTGATGCTGGGTATCGGCATGATAGGCGGACTGGGCCGCCTTTCC
>CAIYTC010000177.1 GCA_903929005.1 uncultured Dehalococcoidia bacterium
CGCAGCCTCGATCTTAGCTTTTATCGCCCGCAGAGGCGCCGGCCTGGCTGCAGAGGGTAAAGGCGGGCCCCAGGGTTCATCAGATGCCGGGGGTGGGGGTTGCTCAGATTTCACCTCTGTGGACGCAAAAAGCTTATCCGCGCAAACCGTGCAATAGGCCTTACCGTCTATCTTTTTACGGCAGATTGCGCATACAAGTTCGTCGCAGTTAACGCAATACCCAACCGCTTTCTCCTTCTCGTGCCGTGAACAACTCGACATTGGCTACCCCCTATTGCCCTTATTCCGCTCATGCGCAATGCTGAATTGAGTCTATCACGGGCGATCGCCACTGTCAAAATTGCGACGTAATCATCCTAACATCGTAAATTCCATTGACCGTATCGATCATCTGGTTGCTTATGATGATAAACACCACGATGACTGCCAACGCCGCAACAGAACCCGCATAGGGTATCCCGCCGCACAACAGGATTATGGGGTAGGCCAGGTACAATTTTTCTGGGAGGGGAGTCAGGCTTAAACCCTTGGAAGAAATATAGGCATTGCAGTCTTTAGCCCATCCCCAGTAGGCAATGAACATCCAGTAGAAGTTGAAAAACGGTATGAAGAGGAATCCCACGGCCTTGCCCGGGGTAGTCCTCGGCTGTCCGTCCTGTATCGCCTGCCAGGCTTTGTACAGCAGTACATAGCCGCAAACACCGGCGATGATGGATGCTGCCATGCCCAGCAGCAAAAACAAAATGCACGGGACGAACAGTCCCATGTCCGCGATGGTGAATTTCCCTCCCTTTGTCACCGCCAACACAGCAATCATGATCACGCCCGTGATGAGACAAGCCATGCCCGCCGCATAAGCCCCGATAATCAAGCCCAGATATAATTTCTTGGAGAGTTTCGGCATTATTATCTCCTTAACAAAATACGGTAAAAGCTATTCAACCGGTATATCCCATACCTATCCACCATTAGACAATTATTCAATCATTGTCAATTACCTGTATAATATACGTTGACCGAACGGGTGTCAACGACCCCTGAGGGTCAGCCTTATACCGAAAGACGGCAGGGGATTACTGCCGGTTAAATAAACAGGGGGTACGATATGGAAGCAATCTGGCAATGGGGAATCAACCTGATAATAGCTATCCAGCAGATCCACGGCCCGCTGCTCGACAACATTTTCCGCGTCATTACTTTTACCGGCGAGGAGCAGTTCTATCTGGTGCTCTTCCCTCTGATTCTCTGGTGCATCGACTATAGCTTCGGTGCCGTGCTGGCCATCTTCTTCCTGCTTTCAAACTTTCTGAATATCATTTTGAAAGATCTGTTTCAGCATCCGCGTCCCTTCGACCTCAATCCCGGCCTTAATCTTTCCCAGGCTACTGGATATGGCATGCCGAGCGGGCATGCTCAGTTGGCGGCCACCGTGTGGGGCGCAATTGCTATCAGGGTGCATAAGGCATGGTTTTGGATCGTAGCTGTCGCGATAATTTTACTGATCGGGTTCTCGCGTATCTATCTGGGAGTACACTTTCCCACGGACGTTTTCGCCGGCTGGATTATCGGCGCCATATTGCTCGCTATTTACGTCGCGGTCAGGCATCCTCTGGAAAAATGGCTGTCAGGACTCAATATGTGGCTGCAGCTTTTACTGGCCGCGGGAGTTACAGTGGTTCTGCTTTTGATTGATCGCAGCACTGACGCTCTCACCGGTTCAGGTATATTGTTCGGGGCAGCCGCAGGCCTAGTATTGGCGCGGCGCTATGTTTCGTTCAGCGTAAGCGGACCGTGGTGGCAGCGCTTAGTGCGCTTTCTTATAGGCATCATTGTATTATTCGGACTTTACCTGGGGCTCAAGGCGGTATTCCCTCCTGACGGGACTGCAGCAGGGGCCATGTTCCGTTTCCTGCGCTATGCGCTGATCGGTGTCTGGCTGGTGCTGGGAGCTCCCTGGCTCTTCCGGCTAATGCGGCTGGCGCCGGCCGCCAAATGAAATAATTAATTTTATTACGTGCGAATGTTATCTATTGGAGGTATATCATGTGGAAAGATGCTAAAGATTATATAAAGGTCATGCCGGCCTGGAAAAAGTTCCTCTGGTTTGGAGCGGTCGCAGCCGGGACTTTGCTGATGCTTACCTTCCTTATCTGGGCCTTTTGCCAGCACGGTACGCTGGGGATCTTCAGAGTTAACGGCATGTACCGGATCGCTTTCAGCGTACTTATCTGCTATACCATCGCGCTGCCGCTGCTGGCAGTCCTGGATGTTTATCTCGCTTCGCGTAAACCGGCGGGGAAAATCCGCCTGCCATCGATATTTATCTGGATCATAGCTGTCATTGCCATTATTCTGCCCTCTGTTCTGATGGGATGGGTTGTACCCCAGACATCGAATTATGCGGGCGACAAGGCAGTGCAACTTCTGATGGCGGACGGCACAGGCAAAAACGGCATCCCCAATCTGGCCGTGACATTCTGGACCATCAATCCCACGCAAAATACGCTGAAGTGGGGGGACAGCCATATCAACAATATCGCAAAAGAGGATAAACCCTCTCAGCAACATGCTTTCATGCTGCGCGACCTCCAGCCTGCTACCGAATACTGGTATAGCCTGAATGATGCCAAACCCGTTAAATTTACCACCATGCCGGGAATAGGACAACCCCTTCACTTTGCAGTGGGAAGCGACACCCATTTCGGCGCTAAAACTGCCCAAAACGACCTGACGGCCAAGATGCTGGGGCAGATTTCTGACCCGGCTCATGACTACCAGATGTTCTTCTTCCTGGGCGACCTGGTTGAGTGGGGCTTTATTGACTCGCAATGGCTGAAAGCTATACAGGCATTCTCAGCAACCACTTCTACGATACCGTCACGTCTCGTTGTGGGTAACCACGATACTATAATGGGAGGCGTCAATTTTTATGAGGATTACATGTATCCTCAACCAATGGAACTTCAAACCGGTTCGCGGCTCTGGCAACGAATTGATGTGGATAACGTCCACTTCCTGCTGCTTGATCTGGAATGGAGTGCCGACAGCTATACGGCGGAACAGGCAGCCTGGTTGGAGCAGCAGCTTTCAACCATACCCGCCGGGGACTGGAAAATTGTGATGAGTCACGGCTACTACTATAGCTCCGGCGGTTACGATAATCTATGGCCCTGGTATGATGACAAGGATACGATCGACAAGCTGGTGCCATTGTTCGAAAAATATCACGTCAACCTCGTTTTCTCCGGACATATGCACCTGGTTGAGCTGTTGCAGAAAAATAATGTTACCTATGCTGTATGCGCCGCCCTCGGTTGTTTACCCGACCCCGAGAGGACGTATATTTCGCCGGCCAGTACCTGGTACATGTCGGGCCAGAAAGCCTTTATTGATGTTACAGTTTCGCAAGATAACGCAACGCTGATATACCGCGACCCCGATTACAAAGAATTGAAAACCTTGACGGTATCACGCTGAACAACGCGCTACATTATCCTGGATTAAACCCTGAAGCTGGATAGTTGAGGTCGGTACTTATTGTTATACTGCTCCCCATTAAGACAGGCGGTATACTAAAAGAGTAAAATGGCTGAAAATAAGGAAACGAGCAGCCGGTGGGCCCCGGACGATCTTTTAAAAGGGCGGCAGGGATTACTGAAGTGTCAATTAGGGGCCGGCAAACATCTGGCAGGCCCAGATTTTCCCGCCGGCGTCTATCGCGATACCCATGCCGGATAGGGTATAGGCCGCATTGAGCATATTGGCCTTATGCCCCGGGGAGTTAAACCACATATTGGCCATATCATTGGCATCGCAGGGGATATTGGACTGCAGCACATTCTCGGCACAGGGGTTCGTCCCCGGTATGTTGGCCCGGATGGAATTTACCCTCGTGATGAAATTATCGTGGCTTAACACGTTATGGTCGGCCATATACTGGGCGTGTTGCCGGCACAGTCCGTCAATATAGGCATTGCGCGCCAGGGCAGCCTTGCCGTCGGCGGCGCGTAAAGCGTTCACTGCATCGAAGAGGGACTGCTCACACGCCGCGCTTTCTGCCGGCGGCGGTGGCTCGGGTGGCGGTGCGCCGGTAACTGTGACAGTCTCAGTGTCTGTGATACTCCCCGCTGCATTAGTGGCTGTCAGGATATAGGTAGTGGTGACGGCCGGGCAGGCCGGAACGCTGCCATTGACAGGTACAGCTCCGCCGGGGTTGAGAGTGACGGATGTGGCGCCGGTGGTGCTCCAGCCAAGTGCTGAGCAGGAACCGGCAGCAACGCTGGCTGGATCGGCTGTGAAGCTGTTGATAACAGGACTTGCCGCCGGTGGTGGCTCGGGTGGCGGCAGCGCAGGCGCAGGAATAGGACCAGGTACGGGAAAAGGTGTAGGAATAGGAATTGGTGCAGATGAAGGCGCAGGTACAGGTGCAGGTGCAGCGGGGTTTACCGGCGTCGGTGGTGGCGCCGGGGTCGAAACATAAACTGTGACCGACCGCTGAGCGCTGCCGGATGAATTGGAAGCGGTCAATATATAGGTCGTGTCCTTTTCGGGTGTAAGGATTATGCTGCCGGACGCAATGGCTGTCCCGATACCCGGCTCGAGGGTGATTGTAGTTGCCCCGGTTGTCTGCCATTCCAGCGTGGTTTTATCACCGGCGATGATCTCCGCCGGGTTGGCGGTAAAGGCGCCGATAACCGGTCCCCGGCCAGCGCTTTCCGGCACAACCGTTATATTGGGCGTTGCTGTTTTCTGCGCTGAGGGAAGGGTTATTTTGATTCCGCCCACGACGCATGAAGCTGCCCCGCCACTACGTGTCAGGCATCCCGACCACATTGAAAAAACCAGTGCCAGTGCTATTCCTGTTAAAAAAAACCTCTGACAACTTGACATCTTACCCTACCTACCCGAAATATCCGGGATTTCCCGTATCAATTTCTCAATAAGGCAATTATCGTCACGTATCGCCCCTGGTAAGCATAATATGTCTTAACCGTCCGCTTGTCAATGCCCCCCTCCAATGCCGCGCGCTACTCTTCATAACTTTGCAACCTGAGGCGTTTTTCAGCGGAATCAAGATTAGCCTCGCTTGACTTAAAACAGCCAATTTTGATATAGTGTCCGCTAATCACCCCCGGAGCCTGACATGTCTGTACCTAAATTCAAAGAACTGGAAAGGGCTTATGGTTTCGACGAAGTAGCGATCGTGCCGGGGGACGTGACGGTCAATCCTGACCAGACCAACATTGAATTTAAAATACGTGATATAACCTTCCCCATCCCCATCGTGGCGGCGGCCATGGACGCGGTGGTTGACCCTGATTTCGCCATACTCTTCAATAAGGCCGGCGGCCTGCCCATCCTCAATTGCGATGGCATCCAGGTCAGGTACGAAAACCCGCGGGCAACCCTGGATGAGATCATCAATGCCCCGGCCCGCGAAGTCACTGCCCTCATGCAAAAGATCTACAGCGAACCGGTCAAGGATCACCTCGTCGTCAAAAGGATCAAGCATATTAAAAAGGCCGGCGGCGTATGCGCTGTTTCGTTCATTCCCGCCACCACCAAGAAGCTGGCCCACATCGCCGAGGAGGCCGGCGCCGATATTATAGTCGTGCAAACAACTGTGACCACCGCCCGCCATGTCTCAAAGAGCTACAGCGGCCTCAGCTTCAGCGACCTCTGCCAGCAACTTCGCATCCCGGTCATGGTCGGCAACGCGGTCACCTACAGCGCGGCGCTGGAACTGATGCGCACCGGCATCGATGGACTGCTGGTCGGCATCGGCCCGGGCGCGGCCTGCACCACCAGGGAAGTGCTGGGAGTCGGCGTCCCGCAGGTAACGGCCACCATCGATTGCGCAGCCGCCCGCGACAATTATTTCAAGGAATCCGGCCGCTATGTATCAATCATCACCGATGGCGGCATCCGCATCGGCAGCGATATGTGCAAGGCCTTCGTCTCCGGCGCCGACGCGGTGGTCTTCGGCTCCATCCTGACCCGTGCCCAGGAGGCGCCGGGCCAAGGCTACCACTGGGGCATGTCGCAGCCATCCGCCACCCTGCCGCGCGGCACACGCATCAAAACTGAGACCAGGGGGCCGCTTGAAAAGCTGCTTTTCGGCCCCAGCCATGTAACCGACGGCACGGAAAACTATGTCGGCGCACTGCGCAATGCTATGGGCCTCTGCGGCGCACTGAGCATCCGGGAATTTCAGAAAGTTAAGATGGTCATCGCTCCATCTATCAAGACCGAAGGCAAGCACTTCCAGTCCCTGCAGCAGAGCTGCTAACCCGTTACCGGCCTGCGCAAAGACGGAACCGTCTTACCAGGCCCCGAACCCTGTCAGCAGCGCTGAGGCTTAATCATCGTTATCATCATCCCCACCATCGTCTTCGCCCTCTTTGTGCGCCGTCGCCAATCCCATTCTGGGCACGATGGCAACGCCCTTTTTCTCTTTCTTTTTAGCCGGCCTGGGCAACGCCTTGATGTCCTCAATTAAAGCAACGGTTTCAGCAGCCGTTGTGCCCGCCGGCAGCACCACGCATTTCACGCCGGCCTCGCGCAGCGCGGCCAGCTCCGCCGGGGCAAGATTTTTGCCGGCCAGGGCCACCACAGGCTGCCCGCTGAAATCTGCTACCCTGCGGCAGTTCATCAGGCTTTCAATGGTCAACACGGGCAGGCGCATATCTACCATCACGGCATCGACGCCAGGGTAGAGGTTGTTCACCGCCCGCAACAGGCCGGGCTCCATTTTGCTATCCAGCCTGAGTATTTTCCCCACGGTTTCAGCCTCGTTGCCTTCCAGCGATTTCACCGGCAGGTTCATATCAAATACGATGAAGTCTATATCGCTCCCCTCGGCCTTGGCGCCGGTGCCCGTTTTGCCGCCTCCCAGCACCAGCCCGGCAGGCATATCAACTTTAGTTTTTAAATACTTGATCAGTGCAGCAGCAGACAGGCCGGCGGGGTCGAGTATGCCGGCGGCCGCGCCTGTTGTGGCTGCTTCCTTCAATTCATCCTCCGGCTTGCCGCTCAGTTCAACTGCCACCAGCAACGACAGGTGCTTTTCCCCGCTCTCCGCCCTGCGGAAGCCCATAGCCGGCGAGGCGTCTTTATTTAAGCTATTCAGTTTATCAATAAATTTGCTCATTCTTTACAGGTGCTCCTTCGATATTAAGATAGCCATATTATCTCACGGCAGGGCTATAAAATGCGCGCGTTTTACCACTGGAATACGTCGATGGCCTCAATCCTGCCCATGCTTGACCATATCTGCGCCTGCCCCGGCAGGTTAAAAATTGCCATTGGCTGGTATTCGTTGCCCACTATCACATTGACTATTTTGTCCGCGTAGAAGCCCTGCGAAGACGAGGTGACATCGATAAACACTATGCCACGGTCGGTCGTCTCAAAGGCATTTGAGGAATGATTGATCACTCCTTCAGCCAGGCCGGCCGGCTTCAATTCCACGGCAACAACGGCCGCCCTGATGCCGGCAGCTTCGGCATTATTGTGCAGCATCTCGGCAAAATCGCCGCAGGTGAATTTGCCCGCTACATAGGATTCCCTGTCCGTCCGGTCAGCCTGCAGGAAAGCCTTCAGTCCGGCCCAGGTAGGGTTATGCGCAACGGGATTATTATGCAGGACTATATAGTCATTGTCAGCGCCGACCATGACAGCCTTCCCGAAATATACATAGGATTCGTTTTCCCTGAGAGCCGGCAGGGCGCCGGAAGTCCTGCCGGGTGGTATGACGGACGGACTGCTGGCCGAACTGGCAATTGGCACCGCCGACACGACATTGATGATCACGGAACTGACTATTGTGCCGCCGCTGTTGCTGGCCGTCAGGTTATAAGCCGTTATCTCGAACGGCTTGACCTCCAGGCTGCCCGTCAGCGGCAGCGTGCCCAGGCCGTGATCGATGGTCACATTATCGGCGCCCGTCACCTCCCAGTGCAGCCTGGTGGCCGTCCCGTTCTCCACTTTTGACGGGCTGGCCTTGAAAGTTAATACTTCAGGTCGCCTGGCAGGGACAGCAGGCGGGGAAGGGACCGCAGGCTGCAGACCGAAGCAGGCCGGTTGCGCCAGTGCCAATAAGGTAATCGCTACTATAAGGAATTTATATCTCATTTCCTACCGGTAAAAACAACGCGCTCTTAATAACAGTATAGCTTCATGCGGTTTTGCGGGCAATTAATCTGCCTGTATAATTACCACTGATACCTTTTACTGTAAACAGGAAGGGTTATACCGGAAATTAGCATCATCCTTAATATCCATAAATAATTCAATACTGCATATTGGTTGATTAGAGTTATGAAAAATGACCTTTTAAGACGAGGCCTGATTTCAATATTTGGTGAATCTGTAGCCTTTCACAAAACCGAGTTGATGCTGTATTCCGGCGATGTAGGTTTCCTGCCATCTATCGCGAAGAACCAGGTAAACACCATGCCGGACGCTGTTGTAAAGCCCGCTGGCAAAGACGACCTGAAAGAATTAATGGCTTTGGCCTCCAGGTACAGGACGCCGCTGATACCCCGCGGGGGCGCCACAAGCGGCTATGGGGGCGCCGTCCCCGTGCACGGCGGTATCGTCATTGACTTCAGCCGCATGAACAGGATTACTGACATTAACGCGCAGGATATGACGGTCACGGTTGAACCGGGCGTGCGCTGGAACACCCTTGAGCAGGAGCTGAGGAAAAACAACCTCGCCCTGAGGCTCTACCCGGGCAGCGCCATCAGCGCCACAGTGGGCGGATGGATTGCCAACGGCGGCGGCGTGGGCATCGGCAGCTATGAATACGGCTACCTGCAGGAAAACCTGGTTGAGCTGGAAATTGTTACACCCGCCGGCGCCAGGAAGGTGGCCAGTGATGAAATTGACGTGGTCAGCGGGTTTGCCGGGACTACCGGTTTCATAATCAGCGCCACCATCCGTGTGAGAGAGGGCGACAGGGACGTCCCCCTCATGGGCGCTTTCAAAAACCTGGATGACCTAACAGGTTTGTTCCGCGAACTGGAATCGGAAAAGTTAGCACTCTGGGAGGTAGGTTTCAGGGACCCTCAACACACAAGGTTGAACCATAAGGCCGTGGAACAGCAGGCCCGGCAATTCGGCGCTGATAAAGAAATCCACAGAAATAGTCTCCCCGCTGACAGTTACCTGGCCCTTTTCGTTTACCCTGCTAAACGGGAAGGCGAGATCAGGGATAAACTACTCGCTATGATAAGTTCCCGCGGCGGCGAACTGCTGGATGAGAAGCTGGCTATGGCAGAGTGGGACGACCGCTTCTACCCGCTGCGCCTCAAGGCGCTCGGCCCCTCCGTTATTCCTTCGGAGGTCGATATACCCGCCGCGAAATTGCCCGCATTTATTGACGCGATCAAGGATGGACTCAAAGATTTTGCCTATAACGGCACCCTGGTAAACCATGGCGGCCGCACCACCGTCCTGACCTATATGCTGGGAGACGAGAGAAGGTTTGGTTTCATGTTCGGATACGCTGGCAGCTTCGGCCCGCTGAACGTGGCAGCCAAACTGGGAGGCAGACCGTATGCCATAGGCATGTACCTGTCCGACCGGGCCGCGGGTTACTTTGGCAAAGATACGCTTAAAAGGATATATGAATATAAAAAGCAGGTTGACCCCCTTTTCATCATGAACCCCGGCAAGGTCTTCCCGCGTTCCCTGGATAAGACCGCCCCCTTCCGGTTGGGATGGATGCTGAGGATGGCGGGCAGGATGGGCGGATTAGTTAAAATAGCGGCCGGGCTGTTTGATGGCAAAACCCCGGTAACATTTGCACGCGGCAGGACCGCGGTTGGCAAATTGCCTTTTGGCCGGGACGCTGTCTGGGACGCCTATGCCTGCGTGCGCTGCGGCTATTGCAGCTCCATTTGCACCGAATACAAGACTCTTGGCTGGGAGAGCGCGTCGCCCAGGGGTAAGTTCCATTTCCTCAGGGACTACGTGGAGGGGAAGGTTAAATTCGACGAGCGCATGGGCGAGCTTTTTTACGCCTGCACCACCTGCGGGCACTGCAACGAGGTCTGCCAGATAAATTCACATATCGAGGAGCATTGGACCCTGACCGGCAGGCCGGCAGCCTGGCTGGACGGCTATAATCCGCCTAAGGTATCACAGGTGGCCGCGTCCCACGCACTGCTGCGGCATAATCCCAGCGGCATGTCACAGGAAAAAAGGACGGGTTGGAAGGCCCCGGGATTGAAGTACAGTGAGGAGGGAAAGATCGGCTACTGGGTAGGCTGCAACGCATCCTACAACCAGGAAACGAGAAACCTGCCGGTCAATAGCGTCCGCATACTCAATAAAGCCGGGATTGAACCGGTTTACCTGGGCAGCCTGGAATGGTGCTGCGGCGGCGGGATATACTCTGCCGGCTGCATAAACGAGATCGAGGAAACTTTCAGGCACAATATGGAGGAATTACGCAAAAGGGGTGTAAAAACACTGATCACTTCCTGTGGAAGCTGTTATTACTATTTAGGCCACCTGTATCCTATCCTATCGCGGGAATACGGGGTTGAATACGGTATAAAAGTAAGGCACATCACCGATTATATTGACGAGCTTATCCGGGAGGGCAAGATTAAGTGCAAATTCCCGCTCAAATTCAGCGTTACCTATCATGACCCCTGCCATGTCGCCTGCGCGGGTGGGATTGTCGATGCCCCCAGGAGGATACTGGCTGCCATACCGGAATTGAAGGTTGTGGAAATGGCGCATAATGGCTCCGATACGGCCTGCTGCGGCCGGCATGCCAGCCGCTATCCGAATTATGGAGGTGCCATCAGCTCAAAGAGGCTGGACGAGGCTTTCGGGACAGCTGTGCCGGCCCTCATCACCGGTTGCCCGACCTGCGAAACAAATTTCCGTAATAAGCTACAATCCTACGATAAAAGTATGGAGATATTCGATATAACCGACCTCGTAGCGGAGAGCATGGGACTGCCAACTTTAGTGGTAGCCAAGATCAACAGGATCACCAAAGGCACTGCCAAAAGCAGGGAAAAACAAGAGGAAGCGAAAACATTCTTGTCGGAAGAGGAGCTGGCCAAAGAGCAAAACATGTTTTGTCCGCATAGCGATACCTATGGCTCACTCAACGCCAGGACAACCAGCATAAAAAGATTAAGTGAGGAACTGGGCGAAAGCTCAGATAATACATCCGTACCAAAATCTTGTTAACACCCACTTAGGAGGAGAATAATGGCAGAACTTAGCCAGGATGAGAAGAATGAACTCTTGGACAGGGTGCAGCAGAAGGCGACTTCCTACCAGTTCGAGTTCCGGGGATGCGGCCAGACGGCCTTTTATGCCCTGCAGGAAGTATTCAACCTGTCGGATAATACAGACGCTTTCAAAGCGGCAAATTTCCTTGGATACGGCATCGTGCGCGAAATGGATATCTGCGGCGCCTTCATGGGCGCCATCATGGCAATCGGACTGGCCGCAGGCAGGGAAACCTTTGACGAACCCCTCTACCCTGATGCAAAGGACATCGACCCCGCTTCAGGCCTGTCAAAATCCGCTGTCAAAATCAGGGAATTCTACCAGAGGTTTGTTGATAAATATGGCGGGACCACGTGCCGGGCCGTGCAGGAAAATTCATTTGATAAAGTCTATGAATTAGCGGATACCAGGCAAAGTGCGGTATTTGCTGAAATGCACGGCGAGGATTGCGCCGAGATCGCCGGACAGGTTGCCCGCTGGGCCGCGGAAGTTATTCTGGAAATCCCACGCCGCTGATTGGCCGCTACGCCGTTTCACGAAAAACCAATAATGGCAGTGATGGGGTATTATTTTACGGGTTGATAAATATTACCGCATCCAGGGGAAGACAAAATATGGATAATCTTAAAAAGGTAGTCATCATCGGCGGCGGCGCCTGCGGTCCCAAGACAGCCGCCAGGTTGCGCAGGCTTGACGCCCATGCCGGCATAACCATGCTACAGGATGAAGCTCTGATTTCATACGCAGGCTGCGGACTGCCCTACTTTATAGGCGGATCGGTGAAACCTCGGAATATGCTGATACACAGGGATGTGGCCAGCTTCAAGAAGATCAGCAACGTGGACGTCCTCATTAACACCCGCGTGGACAGCATAGACCGCGCCACCCATAAAATCAATGTAACCGACACAGCGGCTGCCAGGAGCTACACATTGGATTATGACAAGCTGGTAATAGCCACCGGGGCCAACCCCGTTATTCCCCCTCTCAAGGGAATTGATTTAAAGGGCATTCATGTGGTTAAGAGGGTGCCGGATGCCGACCAGATTATAGCTTTGCTCGATAAATCGGTTTCCAAAAAAGCTGTGATCGTGGGAGCCGGGCTCATCGGGGTTGAGATGGCCGAGGCGCTGGTTGCCCGCGGATTCATTGTTACCATAGTGGAAGCCCTGGAACGTGTCCTGGCTGCCCTGCTGGATGATGAGATATCTGACCTGGTAGCCAAGCATATGCAAGACAAGGGCATAGTTCTCAAACTGGGGCAGAAGATTACGGCATTTGAGGGTTCAGACGGCAACGTCAGCCACGCCGTTACGGACAGCGAGAGAATTGAAGCCGGCCTGGTGATACTCGCCATAGGCGTACGTCCCAATTCAAAGCTGGCTAAAGATGCCGGCCTGGAAATTGGACAGTGGGGAGATATTGTCATCAATGAATATATGCAGACCAGCGACCCGGATATCTACGCAGGAGGAGACTGTGTAGCAAATGTTAATCTCGTGACCGGGCAGAAGGCCTTCGTCCCTATGGGTTCCACGGCCAACAAGCACGGGCATGTCATAGCCTCGCATATAACAGGCGGCAAAGAGAAATTCCACGGTATCGTCAGCACCGCCTGTGTCAAGGTACTTGACTTCAATATCGGGCGTACCGGCATCGGTGAAAAACAAGCGCTGGAGGCCGGCTTTAAAGTGGTGTCGGCACTTTTACCCGCTCCTGACAAACCTGAATATTACCCTGGTAACAAGGAAATCGTCATCAAGCTGATTGTGGACGCGCAAACCGGGCGCATACTGGGCGGCCAGGGCGTCGGGCCGGGCGAGGTGGTTAAGAGGATCGATGTGCTGGCCACCGCCATAACCATGGGCATGACGGTGGACATGCTGGCCGACCTCGACCTGGCTTATGCCCCGCCGTTTAACACCGCACTCGACGCATTGCACCACGCCGCCAACCTGGTGCGCAATAAAATGGAGGGAAGGACCGCAAGCATCAGGCCTGCCGGGTTAAAAAAAAAGCTTGATGCGAAAGAGGATTTTGTCCTGCTCGACGTCAGGGGACACGGGGAGCACGAAGCCACCAGCATTGCCGCACCCCAGGTGAAGCTGATACCTCAACCGGTACTGACCAAGAACTTGGAAACACTGCCACGTGATAAAGAGATCATCGTTATGTGCCGCCGGGGCGGCCGCGCCTACCAATCAGCCTGCATCCTCAAAGGACAAGGCTTCAAGGACGTCAAGTTCGTGGAAGGCAGCCTGACCTGCTGGTGCGGCGAAATCCGCGGCAAGCCGATCCTGTGAATTGGTACCCGCATAACGAATACAAAAACGTCTTTGCGAGCGAAGCGAAGCAATCTGATCGTCGCAGTCAGATTGCCGCGGCCTCTGCGGCGGCCTCGTAATGACAGTGTGCGCAAGCAGAGAAATATTACCCCGATAATGTATAATACCTGCCAATTAGTGTAAGAGGAAATCTTCTTATATGGCAGCGGATGTCTCTCATTTAAGGCGTATAGCAGCGCGTAGCGGGTTGACCCTCTGCGAGGCTATCCTTCGCTCCTTTGCCCATCTGTCTATCAAAAAAGGGGCGCCCTGGCGTACCCTGCTGGCCGTTTCGGCCAACTCGCAGGCGGTGGTGGAGGCTGCCCTGCTGGCAGCCAAAGAAGCCGACTGCCCGATATTTTTTGCCGCTACACTCAACCAGGTTGACCCGGACGGCGGCTACACAGGCTGGACACACGCACGCTTCGCCACGGTAGTGCGGCAAACAGCTAAGAAAACCGGTTTCAAAGGCCCTGTGCTGCTGGGGGTCGACCATGCCGGGCCATGGCTGAGGGACAGGCACACCACTGAAAAGTGGCCTTACCGCCGTACACTGGCCGCTGTTAAGAAGTCGCTGGAATCAGCAATTGAAGCGGGTTTTGACCTGCTGCATATCGACCCCACAGTTGACCGCAAACTGCCGCCCGGCCGGGCGCTCGATATAAACACCATCGTGGAAAGGACAATCCTGCTGATAAAAACCTGCGAGGATTTCCGCAGAAAAAGGGGGCTTCCTGCTATCGCCTACGAGGTCGGGACCGAGGAGGTGCATGGCGGACTGGCTGACGAGAAGGTGTTCTCAGTCTTCCTGGCCGGACTGCGCAAGCAGATGTCTGAAGAAGGATTGGGCGGCGCCTGGCCGTGCTTTATCGTCGGCAAGGTGGGCACCGACCTGGATACCACCATGTTCAGCCCGCAGGTGGCAGAGGAGCTTTACGGCACCGCCAACCGCTACGGCATGGTGCTCAAGGGACACTATACCGATAACGTGGAGAACCCCGCCGCCTATCCGTCCAGCAAAATGGGCGGCGCTAACGTAGGCCCCGAGTTTACCGAGGTTGAATGCGATGCCCTCTTCGAGCTGGAATCAATGGAAACTGCCCTGTTGAAGGAAGCGGCCAATAGCCATGCTCATTTCAAGCAAGCCCTCAGGGACGCGGTAATTCGCTCCGGGCGCTGGGAAAAGTGGCTGCACCCCGCTGAGATGGGGAAATCCTTCAGTGAACTCTCAGATGAGAGGCAAAGCTGGCTGCTCAAGACCGGCGCGCGTTACATCTGGACGGACAGGGCGGTGCTGGCAGCACGTAGTCAGCTTTATGCGAATGTGAAAAAGGACGGCTTCGACCCCCACGGGTTCGTGGTCAACCGTATCTCACAACAGATACTGAAATACTGCCGCGCCTTCAACTTGTACGGCACAATCCCCATCCTGGAGGCCGAGTTCGCAAGGAGAAGCAGGCTGCCGTTCTGGGGCGAGGGCCAGGTGCTGGCCGCAGGGGAGATGATAGTGGAGATGATGCGCCCATCAGTTGGCCAACCCCTCGACGTCACCGGAGAATTCAAAGGTCCTTACGCCAGCGGCGCGCCCGCCAACTTTGCCAGCGCGTCGGCCAGGATAGGCAAACGCACGGGCTTCGTGGGCTCAACCGGCCGGGACGGCTTCGGACAACTGCTGCGGGACAGGTTTAAACAGGACGGCATAAACAGCACTTCAATTGTTTCCGTCAAAAGAAAAACAACCGGCTGTGCCTTCGTTGCTTACGATAAGGACGGGGGCCGCAAGTTCATCTTCCACATTGCCGGCACGGCCTCCGACCGGCTGCCGCCGCCTGCCCAGGCCGTCCGCTACGCCGAATCGTTCCGTCACCTGCACCTGATGGGCTGCTCGCTGTCCATCAGCCGCTCCATGCGGGAGACCTGCATCGCCATGGCTGAAGCTGTAAAGAAGGCCGGCGGCAGCGTCAGCCTCGATCCCAACCTCAGGCCGGAGCTGCTTTCGGCCGAGGAATGCCGCAACATCCTGCTGCCGGTGGTCAGTCTATCAGATATCGTGTTGCCCAGCGGCGGGGAGGCCAGCCTGCTGGTGCACGAAACCGATGGCAATAAGGCCTGCCTCCAGCTATTAGAAATGGGTGTGAAAGTGGTGGTGCTCAAGCTGGGCGGCCGCGGCTGCCGCGTCTTTTCCGCGCAAGGCACTATCGATGTGCCCGGCTTCAAAGTTAAGGCTGTTGACCCCACCGGCGCGGGGGACTGTTTCGACGCCGGCTTTATCAGCGGCTACCTGGATAACCTGCCATTATACGAGGCCGCCCGCCTGGCCAACGCCATGGGCGCGCTGGCCGCCTCACGCATGGGCCCGATGGAAGGCACGTTCAGCCTGAAAGAGGTTATGGCCTTTATGAAAGAGCAGTACCGGGCATAACCAGCTTCAAACAAACGCCGTGCATATTTAAAACTGAGGGAAAGGTCTTTAAAACAATGTGAGGAGCGAAATGGGTAAAGAGCTTGTTTCAAATAATAACGAAATAATAATGTACACTACTCCTTCTGGTGATGTCCGGATAGAAGTGATTTTCCAGGACGAGTCATTCTGGTTGAGCCAGAAAAAGATGGCAGACCTGTTTGGGGTCGAGGTTAATACTGTGAACTACCACCTTAAGGAGATTTTCGCTTCAGGGGAACTTAAGGAAATGCCAACTATTCGAAAATTTCGAATAATTCAACCTGAAGGAGGACGTCAAGTCAGCAGGGAGGTGGATTTTTACCATCTCGATGCCATTATAGCAGTAGGTTATCGAGTTAACAGCCATCAGGCCACCCAGTTCCGCATCTGGGCTACGGCTACTCTGCGCGAGTTTATCACCAAAGGCTTTGTGCTGGATGACGAAAGGCTAAAGCTCAATAAGCGCTTTGGAAAGGATTACTTCGATGAACTGTTGGAACGAATACGTGAGATACGCGCCAGCGAGCGGCGCTTTTACCTCAAGATCACCGACATCTATGAGCAATGCAGCATCGACTACAATCGTGACCGTGAAATAACACACGCATTTTTCAAAACGATACAAAACAAGCTTCACTGGGCGGTTACTGGCAAGACAGCAGCGGAAATCATAGCTGAGCGGGCACACTCTGATAAGCCGCATATGGGATTACAGACATGGAAGAGTGCTCCTCGCGGAAAAATCCTCAAGTCAGATATTACCATAGCCAAGAACTACCTGATAGAAAAGGAGATCAAAACCTTAGAGCGAATAGTATCGATGTACCTTGATTACGCGGAATTGCAGGCTACCCGTCAGATACCCATGAAGATGGAGGACTGGATACAGAAGCTGGATGCCTTCCTGAAATTCAATGAATATGAAATACTGGAGGATGCCGGCAAAGTTTCACACGAAGTAGCGGTTAAGTTAGCCGGGACTGAGTATGACAAATTCCGCGTGATCCAGGACCGCGAATATATTAGCGACTTTGAGAAAGAGGTAAAAAAGATCACTTCACGGCAGCGGCGGGGCAAGAATAAGGCATGAAATTGCAATTCGACCCCAATTAGCAATTCCAGCTTGATTCAAGAGATGGCCAACTGTCCTGTTCAACCATATGTCGTCGATTAATTACCTTAACCTAAAGCCATTTTGAACCGCTCTTTGCTATCCTCAAATTCCACTTCTTTCGGATCGAAATAAGCGGGGTCATAATCCTCGAAGTCAGACTGAAACTCGCTTTTACCCTTGCAGATATCCGCGTAACCCCAGACACCGCCACAGTCCTCCGGCGGGCAGGCCATCTTGCCGGCCAAGCATAACGGATACCTTACCCCTTCCTGTCGCGGTTCAATTTTCTCGAGCAAAACATCGTGCTTCCAGCCATCGCCGAAATCATACATATATTTGGCCCTGGGATGATCGATGGTAAACCAGGCAGATATCTTGTGCTTCCAGCCGGGCAGCATATCCACAGCGTACATTTCGTCTTTGGCTGGTACACCTATACTTTTATTCAAACCGCTGGCTGGATCGGTTAGCTTGAATTCATGCAGGTGGCAATCCAGCCACCCCATAGAATCCTGAATAGCGACATGCAGGTCCCAAAAGGTAAAATACTCAGACACCTGTATGCGACGCCAGACAGGCGGACTGGTATTCATAAGCGTAATTTTAAACTGGTAAACCTGGCCGAACTTTTTTCTCATGGTTATCTCCAACCCAAACCGTGGGATAAGAGGCGGGGCCAAAGACCCGCCTCTACTACTATATTATTTTCCTTTAGCCTTGTGCTCTTCCTGCAGCACGCGCCGCAGCACTTTGCCCACCATGGTCTTGGGCAGGGCATCGCGGAATTCCACGTGCTTGGGTATTTTATAGGCGGTCAGCTTATCGCGGCAGAAGACCTGTATCTCTTCAACTGTGCACTGCTGCTCTGCCCTCAATACCACCCAGGCCTTGACGGCCTCGCCCTGCGCGGCATCGGGCACACCCGCTACGCCCACCTCGAGCACCGCCGGGTGCTGTGAGATGATCTCCTCTATCTCGATGGGGAAGACCTGGTGGCCGCTGGGCTTGATGAGATCCTTCTTGCGGGAGGTTATGAATAAATAGCCGTCCTCATCCAGGTAGCCGATGTCCCCCGTATACAGCCAGCCGTCGCGCAGCATTTCCGCCGTAGCCTCCGGCCGGTTCCAGTAACCCTGCATGATGTGGGGACCCTTAGCTATGATCTCTCCGGCTTCGCCCGGCTTCATCTCTTGCTTGCCCGTGTCGATATCGACAATCTTGATTACCGTATCAGGAGTGGGCATGCCCACGGCGCCTTCCTTCCACTTGCCCAGGAAGGGCCCCATGGCCAGCACGCCCGATTCGGTCAGGCCGTAGGCCTCCACGATCTTGCCGCCGGTGACAACCTCCCACTGCCGTTTTGTTTCGGGAAGCAATGGCGCGGCCGCCGCTACGGAGGACTTCATGGTCTTGAAATCGATCTTTCCCGATTTTACCTCCGGCCTGTTCATCAGCCCGATGAAGATGGCCGAGATGGCCGGGAAAAAGGCGGGCTTGACTTTCTTGATGGTGGTTAGCACATCCGGTACCTCGCGTGGATTGGCTATCAGCGCGGTGGGATAGCGGCCGGCTATGGCAGTGGACAACAATATCACGTTGCCATACACGTGGAAGAAGGGCATCAACAGGACCAGCGTATCCACCCAGTCCGTGGCCAGCGGCTTGGACCAAACGTGTATCTGCCTGCCGTTCATGAAGATGGCCGCGTGGCTGAGCATCACGCCCTTGGGCGTGCCGGTGGTGCCGCCGCTGAAGAGCAGCAGGCCGGTATCCTTGCCGGTCACTTTAATATCAGGTTTTTTGTCATTGGCATGTTTCTTCATCAGGTCCTGCAGCCAGATATCATTGCCCTGCACCCTCTCCAGGTATTGGCCGAGCTTCTTTTCCATCAGCAACGTGAACATGACTTTTATAAAAGGCGCCAGGTATTCCTTGATGCTGGTGGCGATCAGCAGGCGCAGGCCGGTGCGCGGCTGGATCTTCTTCACTAAATCATAGTAGGCGGTCAGCACGATGGCCACTTCCGCGCCGCACTCTTTGAGCGCGAACTCCAACTCCGCCTCGCTATACAGAGGGTTGATGGGTACCGAGATAGCCCCGGCCTTCCAGATGGCAAGCTGACCGATGACGATATTAGGGCAATTTGGCATGAGCATGGCCACGCGGTCGCCCTTCTTGACACCGCTGGCGGCCAACCCGGCGGCCAGCACATCGCTCAGGTGGTCTATCTGCTTGTAGGTCATCCACCTGCCCTTGAACCATATCATGCGGTGCCCGGGCCTCTCCTTAGCTACATCAGCCACATCCTCGAAAAGCGTCTTGTCGGGATAGGGCTCAAGCGTGTGCGGGACGCCCGCATCGTAATTCTTAAACCAGGGATATTCAGTCACTTTCTGCCTCCTGAATAGCTATTTTATTTGCGCAGGCGGGTTTAAAAACCCGCTCCTGAAGCATTTATTGTGTTGCGAGGAGCATCCCAAAAATGTCTTTGCGAGAAGCCCGCAGGCGACGAAGCAATCTCAGGGCATAGCGCTACTAACAGGCAGATTGCCGCGGCCGCTACGGCGGCCTCGCAATGACAGACGTTAGAGTAAGCCTCGCATGACATATAAGGCCCCCCCTACGTCTTTTTGGCTTTCTCCTCTTCCTGCAGCACACGGCGCAGTATCTTGCCTACCAGCGTCTTGGGTAAGGCCTCCCTGAAATCTATGTATTTCGGCACCTTGTAGGCCGTAAGTTTCTCGCGGCAATATTTCTGCAGCTCCTCGGCGCTCAGCTTCTCGCCGGGCTTGAGTACCACCCAGGCTTTGACAGACTCAACCTGGACCGGGTCGGGGATGCCGGCGACGCCTACCTCGGCAACGGCGGGGTGCGCCGATATCACCTCTTCGACTTCCCTCGGCCAGACCTGGTGCCCGCCGGGCTTTATCAGGTCCTTCTTACGCGAGGTCAGGTAGATGTAGCCGTCACTGTCCATGTAGCCGATATCTCCCGTATACAGCCATCCGTCCTTGATCATCTCCTCGGTGCCCTGAGGATTATTCCAATATCCCTGCATGACCTGCGGACCCCTGGCTACGACCTCACCCTCCTGCCCGTAGGGCAGTTCCTTATCCGGATCAGCCGCATCCACGAATTTCACGATCACGTCCGGCAGCGGCAGGCCCACCGAACCCTCCTTCCACTGTCCGTTGAACGGGCCGATGCTCAGCACTACCGTTGATTCAGTCATACCGTAGGCTTCTAATACCCTGGCGCCGGTCATCGACTCGAACCGCTGCTTGGTTTCCACCATCAGCGGTATTGCGCCTGACAGGCAGAATTTGAGGCAACTGAAATCGACTTTGCCAGCCTTGACCTCGGGATGCCCCATCAGGCCGATCAACAACGTAGGCACGCCAGGCATGGATGCGGGCCTGGTTTTCTTGATGGTATTAATAACATCGTCCAGATCACGCGGATTAGGCACGATGGCCATCGGGCTGCGCAGGCAGAGCGAGCTGCCGATAACGCCGTTGAAACCATAGGCATGGAACATGGGCATGAGCGCTATAGTGACGTCATCATGGGTCATCATCCCGGCCTTGTTCCAGGCATTGCTCTGCAACCCTACTGCCATCATGTTTTTATAGGAAAGCATGGCGCCCTTGGGTGCGCCGGTGGTGCCGCCGCTGAAGAGTATCAGGGCCGTGTCACCGGCATCCTGCTTAATGGCCGGGGCAGCATCGGCGGCGTGCTTGGCCATCAGGTCATCCATCCACACATCACCCTTCTGTAGCTCCATACTGTGCGGTTTCACAGCCTCGGGGAGCATATAATCCTCCAGCGACGTGGCTATGATCAGGCGCAGTTTTGTGCGCGGCTGGATCTTTTTGACATTGGCGTAGAGCAGGTCCCAGACGATCAGCACCTCGGCATCTACCGTGTTGAGCGCGTGCACCAGTTCTTCTTCGTTATAAAGCGGGTTGAGCGGCACGTAAATACCGCCTGCTTTCATGGCGCCGAAGGCGCCGATCAACTGCTGCGGCATATTCAGCAGCATGCTGGCCACTCGGTCGCCCTTCTTAATACCACTGGCGATCAAAGCTGAGCCCATCACTTCCAGTATCCGGGACGTCTCCCTGTACGAAAAATACCTGTCCTTGTAAATCATGAAGGTGTGGTGGGGCATCTCCCTGGTCGTCTCCGCGATAACGTCAAGATGCGTGATGTTGGGATAGGGTTCCAGGGAACGGGGGACCTCCGGGTCATAGCTCTTAAACCATGGATATTCCGCCATTTGACAGCCTCCTCAAAAATTATTTTATTATGCTCAGCTTATCACTTTAGCCTGAGATTGCTTCGTCACTTCGTTCCTCGCAAAGACATTTTTGTTTTTGCCATTGCGAACGTTTTGGGCAGTTCAGGAAGAGCGCCGCCACGCGGTCCCCTCTCTTAACACCCGTATCAGCCAATTTAATAACCTTTTAGCTGCCCCCGGCGGGTACCCGCCGGGGGCAGAAAATAAACTTTTATGTCCCTGCAGTGTATCTACTTCACCAAATTATTATTTCTTTGTTTTGGCTTTTTCTTCCTCTACCAGGACACGGCGCAGAACCTTGCCCACCATGGTCTTGGGCAATTCGCTGCGGAAGTCTATGAACTTGGGTATTTTATAGGCCACCAGTTTTTCCTTGCAGAATGCCTGTATTTCCTCGGCCGTAGCCGTCTTGCCGGCTGCCAGCACCACCCAGGCTTTAACGGCCTCGCCCTGCTTGGCGTCCGGTATGCCGGCCACGCAGACCTCTGCAACCGCAGGATGGGCATTGACAGCCTCTTCAACTTCCCTCGGCCATACCTGGAAGCCGCTGGGCTTGATGAGATCCTTCTTGCGCGAAGTTATGAATAAATAGCCGTCCTCATCCATGTAGCCGATGTCACCCGTATAAAGCCAGCCATCCCGCAGCATCGCCATCGTCTCTTCGGTATTGTTCCAGTATCCGGCCATGAGCTGGGGCGCTTTGAAAACGATCTCGCCTTCTTTGCCGGCTGGCAAATCGCCTTCACCGGTCTCGGCATCACCGATCCTCACGACGACATCAGGCAAGGGCATACCCGTGGACCCCTCCTTCCATTTGCCGAGGTAGGGCGTGACGCAGGAGGCCATGGTGGTCTCGGTCAGCGCATAGCCCTCGACTATGCGCCCGCCGGTGAGATCCTCGAAGCGTTTCTTGGTATCTGCCAGCAGGGGCGCTGCGCCCGAAACACAAAACTTCATCGATTTGAAATCGACTTTCCCGGCCTTGACCTTGGGATGCTCCAGCAGCGAAATATACAGGGCTGGAACTGCCGGGAAGAAGGTCGGTTTATCGTGTTGAATAGTAGCAATCATGTCTTCACGGTCACGCGGGTTGGGCACCAGCGACATGGACACATGGCAAACTATTGCCGTACACATCACACCGAAGGTGGCAAATGAGTGGAACAGCGGGAGCAACGTCATAATTACATCTTTGTACTCCTCAATCATGGTTCCAAACCATGCCTTATACTGCAGCCCGGTAACAACCTGTGAATGATGTGTGCCTATCACACCCTTGGGGGTGCCGGTGGTGCCGCCGCTGAAGAGTATCAGCGCAGGGTCTGACGGCACTACCTTGACAGCCGGCCTCTTGGCGCCGTCCTGCTCCTTAATCATGTCCAGCAGCCAGATATCGCCTTTTTCCAACTCTGCATAGTGCCCTTCCTTTTTCTCCTTGACTAATGTGAAGAGCACCTTGAGCACGGGCGACAGGTAGTCTTTGATGCTGGTGGCGATGACCAGCTTAACTTTGGTGCGCGCTTGGATCTTTTTTAACTGGCTGTAGAACATAGTCAGGACGACTACAGTTTCCGCCCCGCAATCTTTGAGCGCATGCTCGAGCTCGGGCTCAGTGTAGGTGGGATTCAGGTGCACCAGGATAGCGCCTATTTTCCAGGCGCCCCAGCGGCAAATTATGGCCTGCGGGCAGTTGGGCATGAGCAGGGCCACGCGGTCGCCCTTCTTTACCCCCTTGGCTACCAGTGCAGCGGCGAATTCATCGCTCCATTTCTGCACTTCAGCATAGGATATCTTGCGCTTTTTAAAATGAAGCATGGGGTAACCAGGGTGTGCCTTGGCCGACTCATCCACGTAATCAACAAGAGTTTTCTGTGGATAGGGTTCCAGTGTTTTTGGGACCCCGGGATCGTAATTTTTCAACCAGCGGTACTCTGCCATGTAATAACCTCCCTGCAAATTTTTATTTTCGATTGATTTGTTTATACCCTGCTGCCCCCGGCGGCCCGGCCGGGGGCAGGTTATTCTGCGCTAATTTTAAACCATCAGCTTATTTTTTGTTTTTTGCCGCTTCTTCCTCGACCAGCACCCGGCGCAATACTTTGCCGACCATGGTCTTGGGCAGTTCGCCGCGGAATTCCACGAACTTGGGAATCTTATAGGCCACAAGCTTCTCTTTGCAGAATGCCTGTATTTCCTCGGCCGAAGCCGTCTGGCCGGCTGTCAGCACCACCCAGGCCTTAACGGCCTCGCCCTGCTTGGCATCCGGTATACCTGCCACGCTGACTTCGGCCACCGCCGGGTGGCCATTGATGACCTCTTCGACTTCCCTCGGCCAGACCTGGAAGCCACTGGGCTTGATCAGGTCCTTCTTGCGCGAGGTGGTAAAAAGATAGCCGTCATCATCCATGTAACCCACGTCTCCGGTGTAAAGCCAACCGTCGCGCAGCATTTCTTTGGTCTCCTCCGGTTTTTTCCAGTACCCGGCCATGAGTTGCGGCGCCCGGAAGACGATCTCGCCTTCTTTGCCCGCCGGCATCTCGCCATCACCGGTTTCGATATCACCGATGCGGATGATAACGTCCGGGAGGGGCATGCCTACAGAGCCCTGCTTCCATTTGCCCCTATAGGGGGTGCAGGTGCAGGCCATGGTGGTCTCGGTAAGCCCGTAGCCCTCCACGATGCGTCCGCCGGTCAGGTCTTCAAAGCGTTTCTTGGTCTCCGCCATCAGCGGCGCCGCGCCGGAGTTGCAGCATTTCATGGAGCTGAAGTCAACCTTGCCTGCCTTGACCACCGGGTGCTCCAGCAGTGCTATGAACATGGCGGGAACAGCCGGGAAAAAGGCAGGCCTGTCGTGCTGTATGGTGGCTATCACGTCGTCGCGATCGCGCGGGTTGGGCACCAGCGACAGGGCAGAGTGGCCAACGATGGCCGTGCTCATCACCGCGTAGGTCGCGAACGAATGGAACAGCGGCAGCACCACCATCATCACGTCCTTGTACGGCTCGGTGATCTCGCCAAACCACCTGTCGAACTGCAGGCCGGTTATGACCTGTGAATGGTGGGTACCCACCACGCCCTTGGGGGTGCCTGTTGTGCCGCCGGAGAAAAGTATCAGCGCAGGGTCTGCCGGCATTACCTTGACGTCGGGACGTTTGGCCCCGGCTTTCTCTTTTATGAGGTCCGTCAGCCAGAAATCGCCGGGCTGCAGTACTATAAAGTGGCCTTCCTTTTTCTCCTTTAACAGCGTGAAGAGCACCTTGAGCACCGGCGGAAGATAGTCTTTGATACCGGTGGCAATGACCAGCTTTATAGCGGTGCGCGCTTGAATCTTTTTTAACTGGTTGTAGAACATAGTCAGGACAACTACGGTTTCCGCCCCGCAGTCTTTGAGCGCATGCTCAAGTTCGGAATCGGTATACATCGGGTTCATGTGCACCAGGATGGCGCCGGCCTTCCAGGCGCCCCAGCGGCAAATAATCGCCTGCGGGCAGTTAGGCATAATCAAGGCCACGCGGTCACCCTTTTTTACACCTTTGGCTGCCAGCATAGCGGCAAATTCATCGCTCAGCTTCTGGATCTCGGCATAGGACATTTTCCTTTTCTTGAAAAGTACCATTGGGTAATCAGGGTGTTCCTTGACTGCCTCATCTACATAATCGACCAGCGTCTTCTGCGGATAGGGCTCCAATGTAGCCGGAACCCCTTTGTCATAGTTTTTTAACCACCTTTTGTCGGACAAGTTAGAACCTCCTAAAGATTTGATTTTATCATTAAGCGTAAAACGCCTGATTACCTCCGTTGATCATGCTTTGGCTGCCTTCTGCTTAGCTAACTCCTCTTCCACCAGTATGCGCTTCAATATTTTGCCGACCAGTGTCTTGGGCAATTCTGTTCTGAACTCAACATGCTTGGGAACCTTATAGGCCGTCAGCTTCTCACGGCAATGCAATTGAATTTCCTCCGCAGTAGCCGTCTCACCCTGTTTAAGCACTACCCAGGCCTTTACCGCTTCCACCTGGTACGCGTCCGGGATGCCTGCTACGCCAACCTCAACTACCTTGGGATGGGTGCTTATGACCTCTTCAACCTCCCTCGGCCAGACCTGGAAGCCGCCGGGCTTGATCAGCTCTTTTATGCGGGAGGTTATAAACAGGCAGCCGTCATCGTTCAGGTAGCCGACATCGCCTGTATGCAGCCAACCGTTGCGTATCATCTCGCTGGTAGCCTCCGGCCTGTTCCAGTAGCCCGGCATTATCTGTGGGCACTTCGCAATTATCTCGCCTTCCTGGCCGGCAGGCATGTCTTTCTCACCTGTCTCAACATCCACAATACGGATAATAACATCGGGCAGGGGGATGCCGGCCGAACCGGGGGTCCACTTGCCCTCTACCGGTCCCAGTGTGATAGCAGCGGTCAACTCCGTCATGCCATAGCCTTCGATCAGCTTACCGCCCGTCAACTCCTCGAACCGCCTCTTGGTTTCCGGAAGCAGCGGTGCTGCTGATGCAACACAAAGCTTCATGGATTTAAAGTCGACCTTCCCCGCTTTGACCGCCGGGTGCTCCAGCAGTGCGATAAAAAGCGTCGGCACAGCCGGGAAATAGGCGGGTTTGACCTTATTTATCGTATTCACCAGGTCATCCCGGTCGCGCGGATTGGGAACTACCGCCAGCGGATTGTGCCCCATAATGGAAGTGCCCATTACCCCGGCAAAGCCGTAAACGTGGAAGAGCGGCATGATCATCATGACCACATCATCCCACTCGGTCAAGACACTATCGTTCCATACCTTGAGCTGCCAGGCCTCGGCGACCAGGCATTTATGCGTTATGATTACCCCCTTGGGGACGCCGGTGGTGCCGCCGCTGAAAAGAAGCAGGGCAATATCGTCCGGCAGCGGCTTGTGATCAGGGGCAGTATCCCCCGCGTGCTTGAGCATCAGGTCAGCTAAGTAAACATCATTTTGCGCAAGCTTTATACGGTGACCTTCCTTCTTCTCCTTGAGCAGGGTGAACATCAGCGCCAGGAAGGAGGGCAGGTATTCCTTGATATTGACAGCTATCACCAAACGCAGGCTGGTACGCGCCTGTATCTTCTTCACAGTGGCACAGAACGGTGTCAATACTACGGCTACCTCTGCGCCGCATTCTTTCAATGCATGTTCCAGTTCGTACTCGGTATACATCGGGTTGAGCGGCACCGGTATGGCGCCCGCTTTCCAGGCGCCGAAAGACGAGATAAAACCCTGCGGGCAATTGGGCAGGAGGATGGCCACACGGTCTCCTTTTTTCACCCCGTTAGCCTGCAGCGCCGCAGCGAATATATTAAATAGCCTGACCATTTCCCCGTAAGTGATTGTCCTGCCTTTAAAAAACAGGAACGGGTGCCCGGGCCTCTTCCTGGCGGAATCCTCCACCACATCCATAAATGTCACTGCCGGATACGGTTCCAGTGTGTGCGGAACCCCTTTGTCATAGCTCTTGAACCACGGATAATCGATTGCCATTATTCAGCCTCCCGAATATATTTTATTTCCCGTAGCTATTGATAAAAATTTCCCGTCTGACGATTTAGTTTTTTCCCCGTCAAGAAGTGTGCGCCTGTGCAGGAACAGGTTGCCGTCCTCGTCTATGTAACCTGTGTCGCCCGAATACAGCCATCCGTCCCGCAGCATGTCAGCCGTTTCCTGCGGCTGCTGCCAGTACTCTTTCATCAGGTTGGGCGCCTTGAAGCAAATCTCGCCGGGTTGCCCGGCCTTCTTGCTGCCCCGGCCGGTTTCTGCATCAGCAACCCGGATAATTACGTCCGGCAGGGGCAACCCCACCGAACCTTCTTTATTTTCACCCAGTACAGAATTGAGCGTAGCAGCCTGCATGCACTCTGTCATGGTGTAGCCTTCCAGCAGCCTGCCGCCGGTCATACTTTCAAAGCGTTTCTTGGTCTCGGCCATCAGCGGGGCGGCGCCCACAATACATAATTTCAGGCTCTCCAGCGCGACCTTGCCCGATTTAACCAGCGGGTGGTTCATAATGCCGATATAGAAAGTCGGCACGCCCGTCATGCAAGCCGGTTTATATTTTTTAATGCTTTTGACCACGTCCGTGAGGTCGCGCGGGTCGGGTATAAGGACACAGGATGAATGATTGACCATGGCCAAGCCCAGGGCGCCCACACAGCCGGATACGTGAAATAACGGCATAGTCAGCGCCACCCTGTCATACCACTCCTCAAGCACCGGGCTCAGCCATGCCTTTATCTGCATGGCAGTCATTACCAGCGCCTGGTGAGTACCCACGGCGCCTTTGGGTGTGCCGGCAGTGCCGCCGCTGAAGAGGATCACGGCCGCATCTGAGGGCTTCACCTCAATAGCAGGGCGTGCGGCGTTCTTAAATTTTCTCAGCAAATCCTGGAACCATGCATCCCCCCCCTGCAGGGCTATGCGGTGGCCTTCCTTTTTCTCTTTAACCAGCGTAAAAAGCAGGCCCATGTGCGCGGGCAGGTACTCTTTAACATTAGTTGCGATAACCGCCTTAACCCCGGTCCTGGCCTGCACCGCCTTCACGGCGGTGTAGAAGGGTGTCAGCGCGATAACAGCAGCAGCGCCCACTTCGTTCAAGGCATGTTCCATTTCGTGCTCCGTGTACAGCGGATTTACCGGGACGGCGATGGCGCCTGCTTTCCAGATTGCGTGGAAGCCAAGTATCATCTGGGGACAATTGGGCAAAAGCATGGCCACACGGTCACCCTTCTGCACGCCCAGGGAAATAAGACCTGCGGCCAGGGCATCGCTCTGGCGGATAAAATCAGCATACAATAGCCTGGAGCCTTGGAAAAACAGCACTGCCCGGTAAGGCCTGGCCCTGGCAGACTCATCGACGATATCGATCATAGTCTTGGGCGGATAAGGTTTCAGCGTGCGCGGCACACCTTTATCATAATTCTTTAACCATGGACATCGTTCCAAGTTACTACTCCAATCCGCACAGTACAGTATGCAAAACCTGACTTCAGGGTATTTTCAATCGTTGATTGATTGGTCAAATTGTATCACAGTGACTCGTAAAGTCAAGTCAGGCGATCACAACCCGTGCAGCTACAATTTAATCGTGCCATCCCTACGTGGACAGCGCTTGCCGGCGGAGCTGCCCGCAGGCCGCCTGGATGCCCGCCCCACGCTGCTCCCTCTGCGTCACCATAACACCCGCCTCTTCCAGCACACGCCGGAAGTCCACAATCCTAATAGCCTCCGGCGGATAGAAACCGCTTTCCGCCACCGTATTGAAAGGGATCAGGTTCACATGGCAGTTCTGCCCTTTTAAGAGATCGGCCAGCCTGGCAGAGTCGGCCTTGCCATCGTTTACCCCTTTGAGCAGGCAGTATTCAAAGGTCACCCTGCGGCTGGTTTCCCTGAAATAGTGCTTGCAGGCATCGGTTATTTCCTGCAGCGTGAAACGCGTCATGCCGGGCACCAACTTCCTGCGCAGGGCATCGTCGGCGGCGTGCAGCGAAACAGCCAGCGTACATTGCAGATCCTCGCCTGCCAATCTGTATATGCCGGGCACGTAGCCGATCGTGCTCAGCGTGACATTGCGCATGCCGATTTTCAATTCGGTATTGAGCAAATGCACCGCCGCCAGGGTGGCATCGTAATTTAATAACGGCTCGCCCATGCCCATGAAGACCACATGGCTGACCCTGCCCTCCCCGTCGAGCAATTTCTCCTTAATGGCAACCTCGCCAACAGAGAGCACCTGGTCAACTATTTCCCCTGCCGACAGGTTGCGTTTAAACCCGCCGGCGCCGGTAGCGCAGAAAGCGCAGCCGATGGGACAGCCGACCTGGGTGGATACGCAGCAGGAAAAGCGGCCTTCATAAGGCATGCCCACCGTCTCGACCAGCTCCCCATAGGCAGGCTGCAAGAGCAACTTGAAGGTGCCGTCTTTTGACTTGCTGGTCTTTTTCACCAGGGAGCGGCCTGCCTCGTAGCCCTCCTCCAACTTCGTCTTGAAGGCAACAGGCAAATTAGCCATTTGGCTCATTTTATTGCACCCCTGCCGGTAGAGCCAGTCAGCTACCTGCTTTCCGCGGAACTCCTTTTCGCCCAGTTCAACAGCGAGTAGCTTCAGTTCAGCTGTAGACATGCCCAGCAATATTTTCCTCATTTTAGATTTCCCTGCCCAATTATGTATTACTGACGGGCGGACTGCAAGGATTAACAAATCCGGTTTGACATCCCCGTTTTTTGGGAGTAGCATGAAACCGAGGGTAATAAACAAGACTAACCCTCGCGGAGGTGGTTAATGGTCAAAAAACAGGCCATGCTCGTGATATGGCACTTTCCTTTGACATGCTCTCATCTGCGCGGGGAGCAGAGGTAAGCTCCCCTGACGCAGGCAGTGAGAGCCTGTAAAACTCCCGAGCTCTCCGGTACGTAGCAGTAAAGCTGCGGAATTATGGACAAAGCAGAGAAATCAGGCTTGCCTGAATGGGGGAGTAGGGAGGAAAACGGATCTGAAAGATCTAAGGGGCTTCGCGTTGCGAAGCCCCTTTTTTATTCTCTTATATTACCGTTTCGCGGCTTTCTAATACCCGTCAGTTGCATTCAATCCTTTGGCTTTGAATATATCAATTATCCCGCACATGCGCTCGCTGGTGAGCGGTGTGCGGCCGTTCAGTTGGTAGGCCCGGCCCAGCGACTGGTACTTGGCCCGGCCCCACTCATGATAGCCCAGCAGCGACATTTTCTCGGCCTTCATGCCCTGCAGCTTGCCGGCCAGCGCCTGCATATATTTATCGCTGTCGTTGTAACCGGGGATGACTGGCAACCTGATCCAAATGCGGGATTTATTGGCATTCATGGCCTTCTCCAAATTAGAGAGGATAAGCTTGTTGTCCACACCTGTACCATCGCGGTGCTCCTCAGCGTCGACATGCTTGACATCAAAAAGCACCAGGTCGGTATATTCCAGCGCTTTCTCCAATATCTCCCAGGGTACATGTCCGCAAGTATCCAGGGCAGTGTTGAAACCGCGCTCTTTAAGACAGGTGAGCAACTCCAGGGCGAAACCGGCCTGAAGCAAAGGTTCACCGCCCGACAGGGTGACGCCTCCTCCCGAGTTGCGGTAGAAAAGCTCATCTTTTGAGCACTCTTCGACCACCTCCCCAACGCTCATCTGCCTGCCGGCCAGCTCAAGGGCGTCTTCCCAGCAGACTTCCATGCATTTCAGGCAGAGGTCGCATTTATCCCTGTCCAACCGCAGGCCGCTGGCAGCCAGCGAGAGCGCGCCAGGTGCACAGACCGTAATGCAGCGCCCGCAGCCGTTGCAGCGGGCCTCCCTGACCATTAACTCGGCAGCCGGACTGAGCGATTCAGGGTTGGAGCACCACTTGCAGCGCAGGGGGCAACCCTTGAAAAAGACCGTGCTCCTGATGCCCGGACCGTCATGTATGCTGTAGCGCTGGATGTTGAAGACCAGGCCTTTAGTGTCCGTACCGCCCTTGTACGCGCTTCCGGCAGGCTCCCGTGAATCTAAAAGCACTGCGGAGTCCTGGCTATGATGGAATCCTGTATATTCCTGTCCAGGTCGATAAAGTAGGCAGCGAAGCCGGCCACCCTTACCATCAGCGCGGGGTACTTCTCAGGATGCTCCTGCGCATCCTCCAGCGTCTCCCGGTTCACGGTGGAGAACTGGATATGATGTATGCCCATATCGGCGAACGTTTTGAGATACTGCGCGAAGACCCCGGCGTTATGCCCTACCAGGTACTGCGGCATGAAGCTCTGGTTGAAGAGGTGGTTCCAGCTTATCAGCGGGTCCACCTTGGCCACGGAGCGCAGCACGGCGGTCGGGCCTTTCTTATCGCGACCGGCCATGGGGGAGATGGTACCGTCGTTGAAGGGGTCGCCCAGCATCCGGCCATCCGCGGTCGCGGCGCAGACCCTGCCGAAGCTCCACCAGGCAGTGGCGGCTGTGCCGTCAATGTGCACGGGGCCGCCCCAGTTGGTCTTGCATTTAGCGGTCTCCTCTTCGAGGCGGCGGGCCACGTCGCGCGAGGTCAGGTCGGCATAGTCGTCGTCATTGCCGAATTTGGGTGCGCGCAGGCACATCTGCCGGATCTCCTCGAAGCCCTTCCAGTTGTTTTTGAGCGCCTCTACAAGCTGCGTCATGGTGATTCTCTTATCGTCAAAAACCAGCTTCTTGACCGCGGTCAGCGAGTCCGCCACGGTGTTGAGTCCGAAGAGCGTCACATCGCGGTAATCGGGCATGTAGTTCCAATCGCGCACGTCCTGCGACCTCTCGATGCAATCATCGATGACGGAGGACAGGAAGGGACGCGGCGCCCACTCTTTATAGAGGGCGTCGGCGATATTGGCGATGCGCACCAGGCGGTGTATGACCAGCCGGTAGTTCTCCATGGTGGCATCGAAGAGCTCCTCCATGGAGGTTATCTTCCCGGGGTCAAGTACCTTGTTGCCTGCCCTCTTGTAAATGGCCAACGGGTCAATGCCCAGCGCCTGGTTGAGGCAGAGGGGAGCGGGCACGCCGCTGGCCCATGCCGATATATGGCTGAAGTTCTTGCCGGGGATGGTGGGCACCATGCAGTTGTTGATGGAGTAATTGCGCGCATCTTCGAGCGGGGTGCCCAGGTTGACCAGCCTCTGAACAACGACCTTGTCATTGAAGATGGCCGGTTGGGGCATGCCCGACGCCAGGCACTCGATGGCCTTGTCCACCAGTTTCGGGGGTATGCCGTCATGCCAGCGCAGGGCCAGCGGCGGAACGATGGCGCGCACGCTCATAGTAGCATCGAGGATGATAAAGCTCATCTCGCCGGTTACATCGCGGCCTTTAGAATCCACACCGCCGATGGTCACCGTCTGGAAGCCCAGCGCGCCGCCGCCGAAGCCGGACCAGATAGGCGCGTGCAGGAAACCGGTCTCCTGGAATTTCACAAAAAGGAACTCTACCAGCTCCTGGGCCGACTCGCGGGTTACCTTGCCGGCGGCCAGGTCGTTTTCGTAGAAGGGATTGAAGACAACATCGAACCTGATGCCGGAGCCCACCTGGGGCATCTCCAGGAAATTCACCACCAGGTGGATAAACCAGTAAGACTGAATGGCCTCGTGCAGTGTGCGGGCGGGATCCTCGGGAACGCGGTCGCAGATATCGGCGATGTTCTCGAGTTCCACCTTGCGCAGCACTTCCTTCTCAGATTTGGCCAGGCTGCGCGCCAGTGCCGCGTACCTTTTGGACCACCGGCTGACGGCCTCCAGTGTTATGATAGCGCCCTGCAGGAAATCCTTCCTTTTAACAAAATCAATGCCGTTGATGGTCTCAGCCATATATTCTTCATCAAGCTTCTTGAGACGCTCCTTAGCTTCCTCCAGGATACCTTTCAGCCCCATGGAAAGTATCTTGTCATAGTTGGGCGTGGCCGATTCCCAGTTGAAGATCCAGAACTGCTCGGCCAGCTCCTTGGTCAGGTATTTTTTGGCCATGTGGTGGATGGAGCGGTCGCCCCAGTAGGCGCCTATCTCCTTGAGCTCCTGTCTGCCCTCGTCGGTGAGCATGCTGGTGTAGACCTGGCCGGGGGCGGTCTCACGGGCTATCCACTTCCAGGCCAGTTCGGGGTAAAAGGGCACCGAATCGCTGTTGGAGGCGTAATTGCCCACGATCATTTCGTCGGGCCGGATATAAATTGTCATGTTATCCAAAAGGTGCGCCAGCGCCCTGGCGCGGCGCAGCGAAGTGGGTTGCCCCTCGGTTTGCTTGTATGATTGTGTCACCAGCTTCGCGCGCTCCAGGTCGAGCGACCAGATGAAGCCCGGCCTGGTGGCCCTGGCATCAGCGCTGAGCGACTCCAGCGCCACCTGCTGCGCCTTGATAGGAGTCTTAACCATTAATTCCTGCGTTCTTGTGGTCATATTCTGCCTCCTGATTTGGTCGTCCTATATAAACTTTATCACACCCTGATGGTCAGGTCATCCAGCGGGTAACTCATGCAGGGATGGATATAGCCGAATTTTTTATCCGCCTGGCGGTGGTGCACCCGGGCCGGGGTAAAGACCTTGCCCGATATCAGCCTGGTACGGCAGGCCGTGCATTCACCCGACCGGCATACCACTGGAACCACGATGCCGGCTCGCTCAAGGGAATTCATCAGCGGCTCGCCGGCCTTCGCTTTGACCTTCCTGCCGCTCCTCACTTCCGTAATAACAAACTCCTTAGCGGCCACAACGCCGGGCCAGGCCGGGTCCCTGGTTACATCCTGTGGCGGGCCGTAGGCCTCCCGCTTGCTGCGCCTGGCCGGCACGCCCAGTTTGACCAGCGCCGCTCCGCAGAGCTTATACATCAGGGCCGGGCCGCAGGTAAACACGGTCTTGCCCTTGAGATCACCCGCCAGCGACAAGATGACTTTGTCATCCAGGAAGCCGGTTGCCCCCTTCCAGCCGGACGGCGGTTTGCTTATCACGTAATCAACCTTAATATTCTTGTGCTTGGATGCAATACCCTTAAGCTCTTTGTCAAAGATTATGTCATCGGGTTTGCGGCTGCCATAGATGAAGTGGATATTCAAAGCGGATTTCTTCTCCACGGCCTCCCTTATGATAGACATGAAGGGCGCGGCGCCGCTGCCGCCGGCCAGGAAGACGAGGTCGAAGGAATCCATCAGCGGCTCGTAGTAGAAATAACCATTGGGGCCGGTCGATTCAAAGCCGTCACCGGCTTTGACTTTATCCAGCAGGTAGGATGACACGAAGCCACCCTCTACCCTGCGCACGGTGATATCATAATAAGGTTGTCCGGGCGCGGATGAGATGCTGTAGGGCCGTGAGGTCTTCACTCCGCCTATCTCTACGAAAAGGTTGATGTATTGCCCGGCGCGAAAGAGCGGGAGTGTGCCATCCTTCGATTCCAGCCGGAAGGTTTTGGCAGTGTCCGTCTCTTTTATGATCTCTTTAACTTTCAGCTTCAGCCGGCGCGGGTGGATGCCGGCTACCGCCTTCTCTTGCAGGGAGACAGTGTCCTTCAATTCTTTTGGCTGCACCTTCTGCTTCTCAAGATCGCTCTCCATCCTGGCCAGCTCGCCGGACTCCCAGGCGCCCTTCTCCATGTCGCGCAGTACTTCACGTGAAGCCATGGCACCCGAGGCGATGCAGGGCTCGAACCCGCCGCCGATATTGACCCAGGCATTGGCGAAGTAAAGGCCTTCCAGCGGGCCCCTCATGGGCATATGCAGGAAGCCGCTGCCGGTGAAGTTCTCATCAAACCCGATAATGCTGCCGCGCGGGTTTCCCGTGTAGCGCATGTTGGTCAGCGGCGTGGCCACCTCAATCACCTCGATGTGGTCCCTCAGGTTAGGAGCGGCCTTCTCGGCCAGCGTGAGCGCCTTCTGGGCCACCCTGTTCTTGGCCTCAACATATTCCGAGGGTGAGAGCTTCAGCCAGGGGTCGGCATAGGCTATTTGAGTAATAACCACCGAGGCCGTCCCCCCGGGCGACACGGTCGGGTCGACCACGTTGTAGGCCACGACCGCGCTCCCGTCCGGGTCATTATCGAGCGAGTTGAGCATGTTCTCATACTGCCTGTCAAGGTCGTAGGTCCTGTTAACAAAATTTTCGTGTACGTTCAGCCCGACCTCCTGGCAGGAGCAGTCCAGGCCCAGGTAGATGTTGACAGTGCTGGCGCCGCCGGTCCAGCCGCCGATGCGGTTGAGGTACCAGCCGGGCATATTGTCGCGCCCTATCAGATCGAGGGCGGTGGTCACCGGGTTGGCGCTGCAGACCACGTGCTGCGTGGCTATCTCCGTGCCGTCCTCGGTCAGCACGCCGCGTACCCTCCCGTCTTTTACTAATATTCTCTTCGCGCCGTTATTGAACCAGGCCTCGCCACCGTAGGATTCCATGGTATCGATAAAGGCCTGAGACAGGCTCTGTGATGTCCCCCTGACATGGGCCGGCCCGAACCTGATGTAGCTGACCAGTGTGATAGCGTAAATGAGGAAGGCGACCCTGGAAGGAGGCTGGCACATATAGCCCCAGAGCTGGCCTATGACGGCGCGTGCTTTCTCATCCGAGACCATGGGGTTAAGGACCTCGGAGAGCGACTTGCCGAAATTGCCGGCAAGTTCCGGGTATTCGGAGGGGTTCTGCATAACGGCCTTCATGCCCACCCGCCGGGCTTTCATGTACTGACGGGCAAATTCGAAAATGGTGTGCGTGAATTTCTTTATGCCCTCAGCCTCCCTCGGGAACAGGCTGCAAAGGGCGTCCTCGTAGTTCTGCCTGCCAATAGGCACCTCGATGGTGAAGTCAGGGAAGATGCTGCGGTAGAAGTCCGGGATGTGCAGGATTTCCACCCTGTCCGAGACACCGCTGTCATGCAGTATCTTCCAGATAGGGCCCTTGTCTGTCTCAGTCCCGTACCCGGAGAGCTGGTGCAGGGCTATCTCGAACTCGAAACGGCCCCTCAGAAACGAGGTGGCATAGCCGCCCGGCACGTTATGCTTCTCCAGGATAACCACCTTCTTGCCGGCTTTGGCCAGGTAGGTTGCTGCTGATAATCCACCCAACCCCGCCCCTACGACGACGGCATCAAAGTCCTTCATTAATCGTACCCTCCTTATTCATGTGTAAGATAATTATTATATCCAAATTGCGACGGACAGATTGCCGCGGCCACTGCGGCGGCCTCGCCCCCAAAAACGTCATTGCGAGCGCAGCGAAGCAATCTATCCCCGTACATGACAATAGGATTGCCGCGTCGCTGCCTGCCACGCCTGCGGCTCGCAGCTACGGCTAATCCTCGCAATGACGACATGCTCAGCGTCCCTTGAATTGTGGTAAGCGCTTGTTGCGGAAAGAGTCCAGCCCTTCCCGGAAATCCTCGCTGCCCATCAGGAACTTCTGCGCATAGGTCTCGAAGTAAAGCTGCTGCTCAAGGTTATTCAGCAGGCCGTTTTGCACGGCGCGCTTTATCTGCTTGAGCGCTAGCGGCGGGCCCTGCGCTATCCTGTTGGCCAGCGCTTCAGCCTCCTCCATCAGCTTCTCATGCGGCACGACCCGGTTGACCAGTCCGATGCGCTCGGCCTCGCGGGCATCAATGGAGTCGCCGGTGTACATATATTCGTAGCAGCGCCCGGTGCCCAGCAGCCGCGGCATCAGGAAGGTGCATCCGCAGTCTGGTATCAGGCCCCGCATCACGAAGGCCAGGTTGAAGATTGCTCTCTCGGAGGCGATACGTATGTCGGAGAGCAGAGCGATAGATATGCCGCCACCCGCCGCCACACCGTTGACCGCGGCGATGACCGGTTTCTCAAGGTTGTAAAGGCCCAGCACGAGAGCGCCGCCGATGGTCTCGCCGCGCGGCTCCAGCATCCCCTGCAGCCTGCCCTCCTCCGCCGCCTGGTTGAAGAGGACGATATCCGCGCCGGTGCAAAAGCCTTTACCCGCGCCGGTAATGATGAGGGCGCGTACCCCATCGTCCTCCTGCACCTCCCTAAAGATTTTAGGCAGCAGTTCGTTGCTTATCTCCGCCGTCAGGGCGTTCAGCCTGTGCGGACGGTTCAGGGTCAGGACGGCAACGCCGTTTCTTTTCTCCAGCACCAGGCCTTCGTATTCCATGCGGTTATCCTTAATTATTTTACTCGATTTAACCCGGCCGGGGGCGGTTATCCGACCTCAGGCCTTCACGGTCAACCCGGCGGGGAATTTCTCACCCAGTATCTTAACGGCGCCACCGATAATGTCGTCCATAACTTCCTGTGTGCTCCGTACCTTCTTGATCAGGCCGGTAACCTGGCCGGCGAACATGGGGAAATATTCCGTCTGGCCTTTCTCCATCATGCCCTGCACCAGGTCGGCCACCAGCATGCTCTGCAGCGGCATGGGCAGCGTCTTAAGCCCGGACTTTTCCCAGGCCTCATCAAATCTGTTTTTAAAAGCCCGCGTAGTCTTGCCGCTGTAAATACGGGTTATCTGTTCTGCTTCTTCGTCCGATTCGATCAGCTTGCGGTAGTAGGCATCTATGGTCACTTCATTGATCATGCCGAGCCCGATGAAGTCCACGAAACACTCATGGGTAGCCAGGAAGGCGGTCCCGCACCAGGCACCGATAGCCCCCAGAGCCAGTGCAGCCACCAGGCCGCGGCCGTCGGCTATCCCGCCCGCAGCTACCACCGGGGTCGGGGCCACGGCATCCACCACCTGCGGGACCAGCGCGAAGGTGCCGATCCTGCCGGTGTGCCCTCCGGCATCGTGGCCCTGCGCAATGATAATATCCGCCCCCATCTTTTTAATGCGGACGGCATTACGCACATTGCCTACCAGCGAGATAATCTTGATGCCGGCCTCGTGCGCCTCGGGAATTAACCAGTCCGGGGTGCCCAGGCCGAGGGCGAAGAAGGGCACCTTTTCCTCCTTGACCACCTGGAACTGGCTGCGGCCGAACTCCTCGGAGATAGGCCATTCCTTCATACGGGCGCCCTCCACGCCGAAATCCTTAGCCATCTTCTGGACGAAAGCGGTGTGCTCGGGAGGTATATACTCCTTGAGCTTGCCCGGGTCGAAATCCTTAGGGATAGCAGCGGGAAGCAGTATATCCACGCCGAAAGGTTTGTCGGTCAGTTGACGTGTTTTCCTGATCCATGCCCTCAGTTCGTCGGGCCACAGGAAGGTGGCGCCGAGCATACCCAAGCCTCCGGCATTGGAAACCGCGGCGGTCAACGTGTAACCGCCGGCCGTCCCCATCCCTGCCAGCATCACCGGGTATTCGACACCGAGTATATCGCACAGCACGGTGCGGAATACGGGACGCCCATTCATTGTAACCATCTGAGAATATTTATTTTGGCTTGGCCATCAGTGTCCTGATCTCGCGTTTAAGTATCTTACCCACTGCGCTGGTAGGAAGCTGGTCATAGAATTCGATGCGCTTGGGTACCTTATAAGGCGCAACCCTGCCTCGCAGGTATTCGGTGATCTTCGTTTTCTCAGCATCGCTCTTTTCAATGCCCGCCTTCAAGACGATGGCCGATGCCACAATCTCCGAACCGGGCCTTTCCGGATCAGGTATCCCCACGCTGGCCCCTAAATCCACGTCCGGGTGTTCGCAAATAACATCGTCAAGTTCACGCGTAAACACTTTCATCCCTGAGACATTGACCATGTCCTTGATGCGGTCCACAATGGTCACGAAACCCTCTTCATCCATCTTACCCACATCGCCCGTGTGGAACCAGCCGTTCCGCAGCACGTGGGCCGTCTCATCCGGTTTCCTGAAGTATCCCTTGGTAAATACCTGCGGACCCTTTACAGCAATCTCGCCCGGCTCGTTGAAGGGAACCGATTCGCCGGTTGCCGGGTCGACGATTTTAATCACGGTATCGGGGAAGGGTAAGCCCACTGCGCCCGCTATCTTCTTACCGTAGCGCGGATTGGCCGTTATGAGTGGGCTGGTCTCGGTCAGGCCGTACACTTCCACCAGTTTACTCTCACCCACAATCTTCTCAAACTCCTTGATATATTCCGGGGGGAACGGGGCGGCGCCGCTGACAAAAAATTGGACGTCGCTGAAATCATATGCTTTGAAATCCGGTTTCTTCATCAACTCCAGGAAGATCGTGGGTACGTTGCCGATGATATTCGGCCTGTGCTTCTTCATGGCCTTGATGATAAATTTCTGGTCGCGCGGGTTGGGTACCGCGACCTGAGTAATGGCCTTGGAGAACATCGTCATGCATATTATCAGGCCGGCTATATGGAAGAGCGGGAAGCAGGTCATGCCGACCGTCTCACCCATCTTAGTATCCACCCAGGTCGAGATTTGGGTCATCTGCCACACGATGTTGCGGTGTGTAAGCTCGGCGCCCTTGGGCAGGCCGGTGGTGCCGCCCGTGTATTGCATCACGCAGGTATCATCCATGCTGACTTTCTCCGCCACCGGGTCGGCCGGCATGCTCTTCATGACCTGCTTGAAATCATATATCTCGATGCCGGGGATGGGCAGCACCTTGCCCGTGGGTATCTTTTTCAGCAGTTTCCCCATCGTGGCCAGCACCGGGGAGAGGTAATCGGCAATGCCGGTGAACACGATAGCCTTTAGTTGCGTGCCGTCGATGCCCTTGATGACCCGCGGGTAAAGCGCATCAAGGGTCACCAGTACTTTGGTGCCGGAATCCTTAAGCTGGTGGTTGAGTTCTTCCGCTGTCAGCAGCGGACTTACGCCAGTAATCACACAGCCTGCCTTCTGTATGCCCACCAGTCCGATGTAATAGGCCGGGATATTGGGAAGGTTTATACCGACGGTATCGCCCTTCTTTACCCCGATCTTCTTGAGCAGGTTGGCGAAACGGTTGGACATTTCGTCAATCTGCTTGTACGTAAAGGGCGTGCCCATGTAGTGCAGTCCAACACGGTCGGGAAATGCCTTGAAGGCCGGCTCTATAGCCTCCCAGAACGTTTTATCCGGGTATTGCAGGGTTGCCGGGACATGCTTGTCGTAGAACTTGAGCCAGGGTTTTTGTTCGTATATGTCAACCATTGTAAAGCCTCCTCCTATTTTTTACCTTAAAATATTTATTTTGGCTTCGCTAGCAGTGTTCTAAGCTCACGTTTAAGTATCTTACCCACTGCGCTGATAGGGAGCTGGTCATAGAATTCAATGCGCCTGGGTACCTTGTAAGGCGCCACCCTGCCGCGCAGGTATTCGGTGATCTTCGTTTTCTCAGCATCGCTCTTTTCAACACCTGCCTTCAATACGATGGCTGATACCACTATCTCCGAACCGGGCCTGTCCGGATCCGCTAACCCCACGGTGGCCCCCATATCCACATCCGGGTGTTCGCAAATAACATCGTCAAGTTCACGCGTAAACACTTTCATCCCTGAGACATTCACCATGTCTTTGAGCCTGTCAACTATAGTCAGGAAGCCATCCTCGTCCATCTTGCCAACATCACCGGTATGGAACCAGCCGTCCCGCAATACGTTGGCGGTCTCCTGCGGCTTCTTGAAGTACCCTTTGGTAAATACCTGGGGTCCCTTTACAACCACTTCACCGGGTTCATTGAAGGGCACAGGTTCACCGGTAGACGGATCGACGATCTTTATAATGGTATCAGGCAAGGGTATGCCCACCGCACCCGCTATCTTTTTGCCGTAGCGGGGACTGGCCGTTATGAGTGGGCTGGTCTCTGTCAGGCCGTATACTTCCACCAGCTTGTTATCACCTACTATCTTCTCAAACTCCTTGATATATTCCGGCGGGAACGGCGCGGCGCCGCTGGCAAAAAATTGGACATCGCTGAAATCATAGGCTTTGAAGTCCGGCTGCTTCATCAGCTCCAAGAACACTGTCGGCACATTGCCTATCATGATCGGCCTATGTTTCTTCATAGCCTTGATGATGAATTTCTGGTCGCGCGGGTTAGGTACTGCAATCTGTGTGATAGCCCTGCAACATAACGCTATGGCAACTATCAGTCCTGCTATATGAAACAGCGGGAAGGCTGTCAAGCCGACCCCTACGCCCATTTTGAAATCCAGCCAGGTCGTCATCTGGGTCAATTGGTCAACGATGTTGCGGTGTGTAAGCTCGGCGCCCTTGGGCAGGCCGGTGGTACCGCCGGTATACTGCATGACGCAGGTATCATCCATGCTGACCTTTTCTGAGACTGGATCCGCGGGCATGGTCTTCATAACCTGCTTGAAATGGTATATTTCAATACCGGGGAGCGGAAGGACTTTGCCCGTAGGTATCTTCTTCAGCAGTTTCCCCATGGTTGCCAGGACCGGTGACAGGTAATCGGCGATACCCGTAAATACAATAGCCTTGAGTGCTGTACCTGCTACTGACTTCTCGATGCGCGGGTAAAGCGCGTCAAGTGATACCAGCACCTTGGCGCCGGAATCCTTAAGCTGGTGGTTGAGTTCTTCCGCTGTTAAAAGCGGGCTGACACCGGATAAAACGCAGCCGATCTTTTGTATACCAAGCAAGGATATATAGTAAGCAGGCAGGTTAGGAAGGTTAACGCCCACGATATCGCCTTTCTTAAGGCCTACCTTCTTCAGGAGATGGGCAAACCTGGTCGACATGATATCTAATTGCTTGAAAGTGAAGGGTGTTCCCATGTAGTAGAGCCCCACTTTATCCGGGAACTCTGCAAAGGCGGGACCAACTACCTCCCAAAACGGTTTCTCCGGGTACTTCAGGTTTGCCGGGACTTGCTTGTCGTAGAACTTGAGCCAGGGTTTCTGTCCATAGATGTCTGTCATTTTACAACCTCCTTTACTGCCTCGTTATAAATTTGTAACAGGTTACCATAGCGGCGGGCTTTTGACAATAGGTTGGAAGCAAACCTGTTAATGTTCTATGATCTTGTCACCCCTTAATTGTTCATTTTGGTGACTAACCCTTCACCGCGCTGACCTTGATGCTGCGTACTGCCTTACCAAGCTTCTTAAGGTCATCGCGGGACACTTTCTCGTCCTTGAGTATGGCCTGCGCCGTGGGGTCGTTGGACATGTAGTCCGTGCCGAAGCCGGATTCGTCGATTACCTTCACATCCTTGAAGCCGGCCTGCTTAATTGCGTCCAGGTACTGCTCCTTGAGGGCGGCGCCGGCCAGGCAGCCGATATAGGCGGCTACCGATTTCTGCACCGTGCCCGGCAGCGCCTCAAGCAGGACGATGTCGGATACCATCAGCCGTCCGCCCGGCTTTAAAACACGGTAAGCCTCGCGGAAGACCTGCTCCTTATCCGGCGAAAGGTTTATCACGCAGTTGGAGATGATGATGTCGACCTGGTTATCGCCGACAGGCAGGTTCTCGATCTCGCCCAGCCTGAATTCAACGTTAGCATAGCCGCCTTGGGCGGCGTTCTCCCTGGCCTTCTCCAGCATCTCGGGCGTCATATCCACGCCGATGACCCTGCCTTTCTTCCCCACACGGGATGAAGCCAAGAAGCAGTCGAAGCCGGCGCCCGAACCCAGGTCGAGCACCACTTCGCCCTCTTTGAGCGAGGCCAGCGCCACCGGGTTGCCGCAGCCCAGGCCAAGGTTAGCCCCGTCGGGCACCGAGTTCATCTCCTCTTCGCTGTAGCCGATGCCTTTGCTGATCTCCTTGGTCACGTCAATGCCGCAGCAGCCTGTTTGCTGAGGCCCGCAGCATGAGCCGCCGCCTTTGGCCACCCTGGCATAGCCCAGCCTGACGACTGTTTTGATCTCTTCTTTTTTCATTATTTTCCTCCTGTTGATTTTACCGTTGCATGGTCAAAGAATTTTCGTTTGAAGTACAGCGACACGTTTACCAGGCTGATGAGCACCGGCACCTCCACCATGGGTCCGATCACGGCAGCAAAAGCCTGCCCCGAATTAATGCCGAAAACAGCTACAGCCACGGCTATAGCCAGCTCAAAGTTGTTGCTGGCAGCGGTGAATGCTATAGTGGCCGTCCTGGGATAATCGGCCCCTATCTTCTTGCCCATATAGAAAGAGACCAGGAACATGACCACGAAGTAGATGAGCAGCGGAAGGGCGATGCGCAGCACATCCAGTGGAAGCTGCACGATGATCTGGCCTTTGAGCGAGAACATAACAACGATGGTAAAAAGCAGGGCGGCCAGGGTGATAGGGCTTATTTTGGGGATGAATTTGCCGTCGTACCAATCAAGCCCCCTGGCCCTGACCAGCAGGAACCTGGTGAACATGCCGGCAAAAAAAGGTATGCCCAGGTAAATGAGCACGCTCTGCGCTATCTGCCAGATAGTGATATCCACAGCCAGCCCCTTAAGGCCGAAAAGGCCGGGCAGCACGGTGATAAATACATAGGCATAAACGGAGTAGAAAAGTATCTGGAAGATGGAATTGAAGGCCACCAACCCCGCGGCATACTCGGTATCGCCTTTGGCCAATTCATTCCAGACTATGACCATGGCGATGCAACGTGCCAGTCCCATCATGATAAGACCCACCATGTAGTCGGGATAGGCCTGCAGGAAGATGATGGCCAGCAGGAACATCAAAATAGGCCCGATCAGCCAGTTCTGCAGCAAAGAAATGCCCAGCACCCTCCAGTTGCGGAAGACCAGCGGCAATTCCTCGTACTTAACCTTGGCCAGCGGCGGGTACATCATCAATATCAGGCCGGCAGCGATGGGAATGGATGTAGTATCCACCTGGAAGAGGCTGATGAAATCCGCCACGCGCGGGACGAAATATCCCAGGCCGACACCCAGCCCCATGGCCAGGAAAATCCACAGTGTGAGAAACCTGTCGAGGACAGGTAATTTGCCATTTGGCTCTTGAGATAGGCTATTAGTCAACCAAGCCTCCTTTATTGACGCTGCAAACAAATATAATTCTCTTCACTTCAGGCATACCCTATTAATACAACTTCAGCCGCAGTCCCACGTAATAAAACCCGATGACAATGAACGATACCGCCATGGCGATCCTGACATATTTCTCGGCTTTGCTGATCGAATTAATCCATCTGGCAGCCCCCGCCACTCCCAATGAGAGAAGCGAGCCAAAAAGCAACACCGGCAGGCCCGTCCCCAGCGCAAATAAAGCTGTCAAGCCTACGCCGCCATGTGTATTGAATGCCATCGGTATCAGCACCATGAAAAATAACAGCGCGCTATAGGGGCAGAAGGCCAGCGCCAGCACAATGCCCAGAGGCAGGGCGCCCAGCATGCCCATATCGGCCAGTTTAGCAGCGGCATTGGCCATCGCACTGCCGTGCTCACCGAAAGATATGCGGTCGATAAAAAGCATTATCAGTCCAACGATGATCAGCAAAGGGCCGATCACCACCTCAGCGAATTCCTGCAGGAAATTAGCCACCGCCGGGATGCTCATGCCCGCGTAGATGATCAGCATGCCCAGAACGGTATAGGTTATCATCCTGCCCAGCGTATAGAGAGCGCCGCCGGTTACGGCAAATTTACGGTCGGATATCCTGCGGCTGATGTAGGCCACGGCTGCCAGGTTAGTTGCCAGCGTACAGGGTCCCAGCGAGGCCATGACACCCAGCATAAAGGCCGATACACCCGGCAGGTTGAGGCTGTTGGCCAGGTTTTGTATATCCATTATTCACCACGCGCGCATATCAAGTCGTACAGGCAACGTTTTGTTTCACAGTTTTCTGCAATTTTTTTCTGTCTAACCTGGCTTCCGGCGTCTCCTCTATAGCCAACCTGACCCCCTTAATTATCTCCTGGGCATAGGCCGGCATGCCTTCGTGGTCAAGAGCGTAGTTCATCCAGATACCCTGCTTTTTGGCCTTCAGCAGCCCGGCATCATGCAATATGGAAAGGTGCCGCGATGCGCTGGGTTGGGATATGCCCAGCACCTGCATTACCTCGCAAACACAGCATTCCCTTTCCAACAGGATATTCAGTATCCTCAACCGGGTACCATCTGAAAGCGCTTTAAACAATCTTACTGTTTCACTCATATTAAAACCTCTTTGTTATGCACTGCTCTGGCAATCTTTATCATTGAGATCACAGTTTGACAAACAAATGCCACCGCAGTAACATATCAACATATGTTTATATATTACTATAATTATTCTAATGGTGCAAATCGTGGCCGCGAAAACTAAGGAAACCTCGTGCCATTATGATCCCACCTTCCCTGAACACTCGGGCAAGGAAAAGGGTAACCGACAATGGAAGCTCACGCTTCCTCTGGGTGCAGGCCTGGCTATCTGGGTACTGCTATACTGTTGGGTGGAACCCGCTGCCAATATCTTAACCTATTCAGTATTTCAACTCCCATCTGACAGCCGACTCGGCAGCAGCGTTGCTTTTTTCCTCTACGAGGCGCCCAAGGTTATTCTACTACTAACCGCTATCGTCTTCGGCGTCGGCATCCTGCGTTCGTTCTTCACCCCGGAAAGCACACGACAAATGCTGGCGGGCAAACGGGAATATGTAGGCAACGTGTTAGCGGGGGGACTCGGCATCGTCACTCCTTTTTGCTCATGTTCGGCCGTGCCCCTTTTCATCGGTTTCGTCGAGACCGGGGTCCCGCTCGGGGTAACGTTTACCTTCCTCATTGCTGCCCCTATGATTAACGAGGTAGCCGTCGTCCTCCTCTTCAGCATGTTCGGCTGGAAGATAGCGCTGCTCTATGTGACAACAGGACTGTTCATCGCCATCACCGCAGGCTGGGTGATCGGCAGGCTGAAGCTGGAAAGATACATCGAAAGCTGGGTCTTCGATATCCAGATGGGCGGCTCGCCGGAAACCGCACAGCACATTACATTTGAAGACCGGTTACAGTACGGCCTAAACGCAGTACGCGAGATAGTCGGCAAGGTCTGGCCCTACGTGCTGGCCGGGATAGCAGTGGGAGCGGTTATACACGGGTATGTACCCGAAGGCCTGATGGCTTCATTTATGGGTAAAGACGTCTGGTGGGCCGTGCCCGCGGCCGTTCTTCTTGGCATCCCCATGTATTCCAATGCGGCGGGGGTAATACCGATAATGCAAGCGCTCATGGAGAAGGGCGCAGCCCTGGGCACAACGCTGGCCTTTATGATGGCGGTCATAGGCCTGTCCCTGCCGGAAACTATAATACTGCGAAAAGTGCTGAAGTGGCAGCTCATCACCGTATTCATAGGGGTTGTGGCTGCCGGCATTACCATCATAGGTTACCTTTTCAATATATTGCTTTGAATAATCATCAGGCAGAAAGGAGTGTGAATATGGATATCAAAGTACTGGGCCCCGGCTGTGCCAAATGCCAGAGCCTGGAAAAAACGGTTAAAGAAGTTGTGGCCGCCCTCAAGCTCGATATCAAAGTCGAAGAGATAAAGGACATGAAGAAGATCATGCAGTACCCCATCCTGATGACGCCCGGCCTGGTAATCAACGAGAAAGTCGTTATGAGCGGCAAGGTCCCGTCCAAAGCTGAAGTCGAGCGTTTAATAATGAATGCTCTTGATGCCGAAGCCTGACGGACAAAACAGGTTATTACTTAGCCTTCACACAAAATTCACATTCATAATTTATACTGATATGGCACGTTATGAAGTAAGGCAAAATCAGGCAATTATCTCAACAAGGAGGAACATAATCTCAGATGGTAAACTCATTTAAGAGCTTAATCCCGCCGTTATTGCTGGCAGGAATTATCCTTCTGGCCGGCTGTTCAGGTTCGCCTTCAAACCCCGCCCCGCCGCCAGTTCAAACACCGGTCCAGGCGGCTAACCAGCCTGCTGTGCAACAGCCTGCCCAATCTCCGTCCGGGCAAAATCCGGCGTCAGGAGCGGGCACTGCGGATAACGTTACTACCGTTGCCGGGCAGCCGCAATCCCCTCAGCCCAATCGTGTAGATGTCATTTATTTTCACGTGAACCAGCGCTGTGTGACCTGTCTGTGTTTCGAAGAACGTGTCAACCATGTTATCGAAGCGTACTTTGGCGATGATATAAACAACGGCAGGTTGACCTACAGGGTGTTGAACGCACAGCAGCAGCAGAATGCCGGCATCGCCAAAACGTACGGCGTTGTAGGCTCACAGTTGTTTATAAACACAGTCGTCAACGGTAAAGACAGTATCAAAGATATCCAGGATATCTGGAAATGGAATTGCAGGTATAACGCGCCAAGCTTTGACCTTAAAGTGAGGAGTGTCATCGACTACAGCCTGAAAGGGCTCAAGTAATGGATCTCTCAGCTTTATCGGCAAGTACGGGCATACCTGCCCTGTCGGCCTTTTTTCTCGGGTTAATGGCCACCATCGGGCCCTGTACCATGGCTACCAATATAGCCGCCCTGGCCTACGTGGGGCGCAACCTGACGAACCGCAAATACTCTGTAGTGACGGCGGCACTATACACGCTGGGAAGGATGCTGACCTATACAGTACTGGGCGCCCTGATTATTTACCTCGGACTGGGTATCCCCGGTGTTTCCTTATTTCTGCAGGATATCGGTGAAAAGGCCCTCGGACCGTTCCTGATCGTAATAGGATTGCTGATGCTTTTCATTGATAAAATCTCTTTCGGCGGCGCCGGCAACAGCCTGTCCAATATCGGTGGGAAGGTGGCAGACTGGGGCATGATCGGGGGACTTCCCCTGGGCGCGCTCTTTGCCTTGGCCTTCTGCCCCTACAGCGCAGTGCTGTTTTTTGCTGTTTTGCTGCCGTTAGCGTTAAAATCTGCAGGCGGCATTACCCTGCCGGCCTTTTTTGCTATAGGCACGGGCTTGCCGGTTTTGCTTTTCGGAATACTGCTCTCATTTGGGGTGGCCGGCATCTCAAAGTGGGTGGAGGCAATTTCGCGCAGCGAAAAGGTAATACGTATTGTGATCGCCGTTATATTCATTGGCATAGGGATTTACTATATGCTGCCCTGGCTGGGAACGTTATTCACAGCTAACTAATTCTCATGGGGTGAACATTATGCAACAATTTCATATTGCAGGAAGGGCAGCCCTGATATTAATTGCACTTGTGCTTTCAGTACAGTTGTCCTGTTCTCCAACTGATAACATAGTTAATCATCAAAATCACGCGCCCGTTATTGAAAAAATCAATTATGATAAGACTACCTATCACAACAGAGCAGCTAAAATAGAATGCATTGCGACCGATATTGATAGCGACAACCTGACATATGCATGGGAAGCCAGGGATGGCAAAATTACAGGCGAAGGCAAGAGCGTTTTATGGACGCCTCCCGGCAATATACAGAATTACCCGATAACGCTCACGGTTACTGATGGGAAAGGGGGAGAGTCAAAAAAGACTATATATATCCTGGTCGTTACCAATGCGGATGGCACCAATACAACAAATATTGAGTTGAATTTAAAATTAAGGGACAACACTACAGTGGTAATTGACAATCAACGTGTTGGGATATGGAAAACAGCCAACCTCTTTTGTGTCGTAGAAAATGCCAAAGAAAGTGATCTTATATACAAATGGTCTGCGGACTGCGGGAGGATACAGGAGAACACGGGCCCGGCAAATAAGCTAAGTTGGATTGCCCCCGGCGCACAAAGCAATTGTACTGTCGCGGTCACGGCCACCGATACTGAAACGGGCAGTGAGGCCAAAGGGCAGGTAAAATTTAATGTATTTTGTTGCGGCAAGGAATTAACTGGAGATTGAAGAGATGTATATTATGAAACCATCAAATTTTACAGGCTGGATATCCGCAGTGCTGCTTACAGTTATGCTTGCCCTGCAATTAGCCTGCGCGCCGCCAACGCCCGAGGTCAAGCAGCCAAACCAGGCGCCCGTGATTGAAAATATAAATTATGCCAGGGATGCCTTTGGCACGTCCGAGGTCCAGATTGAATGCCTGGCAAAGGATGCCGACAGTGATAACCTGACCTATCAATGGGCAGCGGAAGCTGGTGAAATCAGGGGCAGGGGGGAGAGAATACTGTGGATGCCGCCCGGCAAGATGGGAACTTATCCCATTACGCTGGTGGTTACTGATAGCAAAGGAGGCGTGGCCACGGAAAATATCAGCATCCGGGTTGTCACCAATGCGGACGGCACTGCCACGCCCCTGGTGGAGCTGAAGTTAAAGATGGGAGATGCTGAGACACCCACAGTATATAAACAGCGTATCCGGTCCTGGTTTGAAATTGACATCCTCTGCATTGTGGAGGACGCCGGCAGCGCAGGTGATTTGATGTATACGTGGTCCGCCACAGGCGGCGAGATGAAGGGCAAGGGTTTGGAAGAAGGCAAAGCGAATAGGATCAAGTGGAAGGCACCGGGTGTAAAAGGCGACTATACTGTAAGCATTACAGTTAAAGATAGCGCGGGCAAGGAGGCGGATGGCCAGGTCATTGTTACTGTTTTTTGCTGCGGCGACTCATAAGGATATAAGCGCAGAATTAATCAAGGCAGGGATAAATTGAGAATATGCATTTTCACCGTGGGTCTGTTAAGCGCACTGCTGATATCAGGATGTAGCATTATCAATATACCCAAACCAGCTCCCAATAATAACCCCCTGATCGAATCGGTTACCTGCACCAAAGATGTGTGGGCTTTAGCGGAAAATGAAATGGTCTGCCAGGCGAGTGACCCCGATGGCGACAGCCCCCAGTATGAATGGTCAACCGGTAGCGGGAAAATAATCGGGACGGGAGCAAGAATGATGTGGGTTTCACCGAATACCATGGGTGATTACGACGTTACAGTAAGGGTATCCGATGGAAAAGGGGGAGAGGCGAAACAGACTGTCTCTATACGTGTGCTTACTAATGCTGACGGTACAACCGCGCAACCAATTACTCTGAAAATTTTCTTACCGTCTACCGAGATTGTATCCGAGAATAGGACTACCAAGGTCGGGACGGCGACAAAAATAACCTGCGCCGTTAATAATGCAGCAGGCAAGAAATTGAGCTATGCATGGACTGCCAGCGGAGGCAAACTAAAGGGCAAAGGCATAGATGATAAAACTTGTGCGGTTGTTTTCTGGACCGCACCCGCGCTTACACAGATATATACTGTGAACGTTGCTATCAGGGATGAGCAGGGCAATGAAGCGCGGGGGCAAGTGATTTTCGACGTGTTTTGCTGTCCGAGGAATTAGAAGGCCAGGTAATAGTCGTATAAGCACCTGACGCATTTAACAAATTTTTATGTGGGACTCCGCCTTATTTTGCTCTGTCTGCTTGCATATGCGCCGCCTCAAAAATAGGCCGGGTTGCTCGTGACATACCAGGCTATTGCCCCTTTCCTTCAAGGACCTGGCCCAGCTTGACCCTGATGAAGTCCACCAGCCTGTCCTTATTGGCGTCCCCGGTCATCTCCCAGATTGCGTCGACGGGATACAGTCGCTCGCTATCGCCGCGGACCTCCCTGATGAAAAGTGAAAAGACCATGGCATCGTATTTTTTCAGCAGAGCGGCATTGGCCGGGTCGTCGGAAACAATCATGGTCAGCGTAACACGCCCGCTGGCAACCTCTTCCTCGAAATAGGTATCAACAGCGTATTTGATGTTATCGCCCACCACAGCCATGCAAGGGCAGGGGTTCTTAGTATGGAAATAAATCAGCTCCACCCTGTCAGGCTTGAGCGGCTTTATCGACAGGGTAATCGAGGTGTTCTCCACCAGGATAACAGTGGTTCCATTTTCGGCGGCGGCGTTTCCCCTGCCCGCCGGTGCGGCCGCCGTCCCGCCGCAGGCCATTGCCGACACACTAAAAGCGAGACAGACTGCCCATAATGAAATTATAAAATCTCTCTTCATTTCTATCTTTCCTAATTTAGCCGGTTACATATATTTTTAGGTATTTATTTAAAACTATAGTACAGGCCGGCCAGGATATCAATTTATCCCCTTGACAAATAATGGGGCAATTATTATATTGTATGCAAAATATCTGTGTTAAAATTATTCAGGTAAAGCTATGTACGACGCCCGTGAGCACATCTGTTTTAATGTCGGCAGGGTAATGCGCAAGGTTTACGAGCACTACGACTCGCGCCTGGCGCCCTTCAACCTCACCACGCCCCAGTACATGGTCTTCGCCGCGCTGTGGATGGGTGACGGCATCACCATCGGCGAACTCGGACAGCTCGTCTCGCTGGACGGCTCCACCATCACCGGCATCCTCGACCGCATGGAAAAGAACGGCTACGTGGAACGCCGTCCGAATGCCGAAGACCGCCGCTCCGCTCTGGTGCACCTCACGGAAAAAGCCCGCGGGGTGGGCCCGCAGATAATCAAATTCGCCGACGAACTCGATGACACTATAAGAAAACGCTTTTCGTCCCAAGACATGGTTGTCTTCGAGCACGTCTTGCACGAACTGGCGGAACCCCAGCATAGTTAAGTAATCGCGCAGTCGTCCAATTCAGTTCGATGGGAGGAGCAGTATCATGGACGCCAATCAACGCCAACTGACAGATCAGGACCACGAAATATATGCCAGGCTCATTGACTGGCTCAAGCAGAGCTGGTACGGCGTGCCTGATTCCGACGTCCTGCTGCCCTATGTAGCCGCGCGCTACACCCCCGCAGAAGCAACACTGCTCACCGGCATGCCATTTGCGCCCAAAACCCTGGCTGAGCTTGCGGATTTAACTAAAACCAGCGCCGATATTCTTGGCCCGAAACTGGACTCTCTGGCCGCCAGGGGACTTGTCTACAAGCAGGTCAAGGATGGCAACGTTCGCTACCATCTTCACGATATTTTCACCATTTACCGCGGCTTCGGCTGGCCCGGCCGCCGCGACGAGTATGACCAGGCAGTCGGGCCGCTTCAGCACAAATACATTACCGGCGGATTAATGTCACCCTGGCGGAACGTAAAGGAGAAAGGGTTGCGCGTGCTGCCGGTGGAGGCCACCATCGAGGACACCCGCGGCGTGCTGCCGTATGAGGAAGTGCGCAAGATACTGGATAAGGTCGAATACTTCACCGTCAGCCACTGTCCCTGCCGTCATGCCAATAACCTGGATCCCGACTCACCTGATTGCCGTTACCCCACCGAGGTCTGCCTGCATTTCGACAGGCTGGGACACTACATCGTAGAAAACGGCCTGGGACGCGAGATAACCCGACAGGAGACTGAGGAGATACTCAGGCGTTCAGCCGAACTGGGCCTCATCCACGGCATCTCCAACCAGCAGGAGAAGCCGGATACCATCTGCAACTGCTGCCGCGACTGCTGCATCTGGTTCCTGGCCCTGAACAAATACGGGCACAACGGCAGCCTCACCCCTTCCAACTTCCGCGTCACAGTCCAGCAGTCCACCTGCACTGGCTGTGGTTTATGCGTCAAGCGCTGCCCCATGGAAGCCCTGCATTTAACCGATGCGCCGCAGGTCAAAGGACGCAAGACCACGGTAACAACCAGGGACGGCAGGCAACGGGAGCTTACCAACAAGACCGGCAAAATTGCCGGGCTTAATCCCGAACGCTGCATCGGCTGCGGCGTGTGCGCCTTTAAATGCCCGTCGCAATCGCTTACACCGGCGCGCAACCAGGTTGAGCATCACCCCCCGCAGACCGGGCGCGATTGGATAACGCAGTTCATCGCCGATACCAGGGCAACACCTACCGAAGGACACCGGGAACCACCGCGAACCGTATGACCCGGCGCCAAACCATCCTCTTTTTTCGATGGCCGCTTACGGCTTGACATTAGTACACTTGTTCTATTATAATCCCTGTGCATCGTTAGAAAAGGGGGTCATGCGCGGTGTCCAGGTATATTGACGAACCTATAACCGTCCATATCAGCAAAGAATTCAAGCCGACCGCCTTCATCTGGCGCAAGCGCCTCTACCGGGTCATAGAGATCCTCTCCTGGTGGCGTGAAGCCTCGGACTGGTGGGACGGCGAGCCGGTAAGGATGCTCATCCGCGTCACCGCCGAGTGCAGGGGCCCGGCTACCTTCGAGCTCTGCAGGCACGGCGCAGACTGGTCCCTGCGCCGCCTTCTCGACTGATTTTGCGGGGCATCAGCCATGTCATTCGTCCATCTTCACGTCCATTCTTATTACAGCTTCCTCGACGGCGCCGCCTCCCCGGCTGACCTTGTCGAGAAGGCCAGACACTTCGGCATGCCGGCGCTGGCGCTCACCGACCATAACCGCCTGACCGGCGCCATCAGGTTCTACGACGCGGCCAAAAAGTCCGGCGTCAAGCCTATCATCGGGGCGGAGGTGGATATAGAAGGCGGCTTCCATCTTACGCTCCTCTGCAAGGATATGGCAGGCTACTCGAACCTCTGCCGCTTGCTCACCACCATGCACTGCAGCCGGCGTGGAGATAAGCCTGCCGCCGCACACGGCCTGCTGGCCAGGCGTCATGCTGGCCTCATCGCACTCTCCGGCTGCAGGCACGGCGAAATACCTTCGCTCCTCAGCAAAGGGGACAGCCACGGCGCCACCATAGCCGCCGGCTTCTACCGCGAGGTTTTCGGCGACGATTTTTTTATCGAGCTTAGCCGCTACCCCTCGAAAGAGGGGACGCCCCTGTGCTACAGGTTAGCCAGCTTCGCCCACGAACAGGGCATCCCGGCGGTGGCCACCAATAACGTCCATCACCTCGGCATGAGCGACTACCGCACCAGGGAACTGCTCAACGCCATCGGATTAATCGTGCCCGTCTCACATTTACCCGGCCCGCGCACCGTGGAGCAGTACTTCAAATCGCCCGCCGAGATGCAACGCCTCTTCAAAGACTTCCCCGGCGCGGCCGCCATGTCGCTGGAAATAGCTTCACGCTGTAATCTGGAACTTGAGCTGGGCAAAGCGCATTTCCCCAAATTCGACCTTCCCCCCGGGCAGAGCGCAGCCGGCCTCCTGCGTCAACTGGCCATAGCCGGCACAGAGAGTAAATACGGCGCTCTGACGCCCGCTCTGTCGGCCCGCCTGGAGATGGAGCTTGCTACCATCGAAAAGCTCGGCTTTTGCGGCTATTTCCTGGTGGTATGGGATATCGTGCGCTGGGCCAGGGCGCGCGGCATACGCTGCCAGGCGCGCGGCAGCGCCGTGGACAGCCTGGTGGTCTACGTGCTGGATATCAGCAACGCCGACCCCGTCCACTATAACCTGCTCTTCGAACGCTTCATGCACCCGTTGCGCAACGAGCCCCCCGATATCGACCTGGATATCGACCGCCGCCGCCGAGACGAGGTGCGCGACTATATCTATCAGAAATACGGCGCGGAGAATGTCTCCTGCGTGGCCACCATCAATACCTACCTGGCGCGCGGCGCCATCCGCGATGCCGGCAAGGCGCTGCAGGTACCGCAGTCCGTTATCGAAGAGGCCTGCCAGGGCATACACTGGCTTTCCGCCTCAAAGCTGCTGGAGAAAGCCGCAACGCTTCCTGAATTGAAGGACAGCACCGTGTACAAAAGGCCCGGGTTGAAGGAGTTTTTCAGGCTGTGCGCCGCCATCGGCCATTTCCCCAAACACCTCTCGGTTCACCTGGGCGGCCTGCTCATCGGCGAAGGCCGGCTCTCAGATCTCGTACCGCTCGAACCATCCAGCGGCGGCGACGTCATCAGCCAGTACGACAAGGACGATATCGAAAGGCTGGGACTGGTCAAGATGGACCTGCTGTCACTGCCCACCATCACGGTCATCGAGCAAGCCGTGCACAGCATTAAGCAAAACCGCGGCACCGCTTTAGACATAGATAAAATACCGCGCGATGACCCTGCCACTTTTGCCATGCTGCGCGAAGGCAAAACCATCGGCGTCTTCCAGCTTGAGTCCCCGGCGCAGCGCGAGATGGCGGGCCGCCTGCTCCCGCAAAATTTCGACGATATCATCATCTCGCTCTCCCTGGTACGGCCCGGCCCGCTCAAATCCAGCATGGACAAAACCTACCTCGCCCGCCGCCACGGACGGGAAGCGCTGAGCTATACGCACCCAAGCCTGGAGGGTGCGCTGGCGGAGACGCTGGGCGTCATCCTTTACCAGGAGCAGGTGCTGCGCGTGGCGCACGACCTGGCCGGCCTGAGCTACGCCGAGGCCGACGGCTTCCGCCGCGCCATGACCCATGACCGCACCGGCGGGGAGATGGAGAAAATGCGGCTATCCTTCATCAACAGCGCCATGCGCAAGGAGGTCAAGCGCGGCGTGGCCGAGGAGGTCTTCGAACAACTGGCCGCCTTCGCCGCCTACGGCTTCTGCAAGGCCCACGCCGCGGCCTACGCCGTCCTCTCCTACCAGACGCTCTGGCTGAAATGCCATTACCCGGCCGAGTTCTTCGCCGCCATACTCTCCAACCAGCCCATGGGCTACTACCCGCCGCGCGTGCTGGCCGCCGAGGCCCGCCGCTGCGGCGCCGCCATCCTGCCGCCGGATGTGAATAAATCCTCCGGCCTCTACACGGTGGAAGGAGACACCATCCGCGTCAGCCTCAGCCAGGTCAAGGGCATCAGCCACGAAGCCGTCGCCTCCATTATTCAGCGCAGGGGCGAGGCCGGCTTCACCTCGCTGCGTGACTTCGTCCTGCGCGTGGAGGCCGGCCAGCCCATGATCGAAAACCTGGTGAAGGTAGGCGCCCTGGACTGCTTCGGCAGCCGCGCGGCAATGCTGGCAGAGATACCGGCCCTCCTGCAATTCAAGCGCAGGAAGACAGGGGTGGAAATGGACCTCCATCACCATGAGATTGCCGCGGCCTGCGGCCTCGCAATGACAGGCTCACCCGGCAACGTCATTGCGGGCGCTTCCCCTTATGTCATTGCGGGCGTTCCCCCCTATGTCATTGCGAGCGGAGCGAAGCAATCTGTTGACAAGGCGAACCTGCTGGCCGAACGCGAAATCCTCTCGCTCGACCTTTCAGCACACCCGCTGGACTTCTGTAACCTTGAGGACGGCTTTACCCGCATAAAAGACCTCCCGGCGCTGCCCACCGGGCAGGCTATTAAAATTGCAGGGTCGGTCATACGTTACCAGGCGCCGCCCACGCGCACCGGCAAGCGCGTGGTATATATCATCCTGGAGGACGGCAGCGGCGTGGCCGACGTCACGGTCTTCAGCGACGTGCAGGAGAAATGCGGCAGGGTGCTCTTCCGCAGTGGCTGGCTTGAGATTCGGGGCAAAATCCAGCGCCGGGGACCGAAATCGCTCTCCATCATCGCCGACGAACTGAGGCCGCTTAAAACACGTTAAATTTTACTCATAAAAAAAGCAGAGGACGCCTGAGTGCCGGCGCCCCCTGCCGTGGGAGGAGAACCGCAGAGATTCAAATCATTCGCATTGCTAAAATTATCGAGCAGACAATCAGCAATCC